>CAZUAX010000041.1:16101-28265 GCA_964618435.1 uncultured Solibacteraceae bacterium | reverse complement strand
ACGAATCCGGTTGAGGGCTACCAGAGCCAATCCGGCAGAAGACGCACCCAGAGGGGGAATCCTGGCGGGTGACATAGCGATAACGCCAAGGGCTCCAGAGCGTATCCAATCCGGTCCCCCTGCTGCGGTCTAATCGTCCATCTCGTCGTCACCGTCAAATCCGTCCTGAGAGACGCCGCCGTTCACCAAGTCCTTCAGCTCCTTGCTGGGCTTGAAGTACGGAATCCGCTTGGCGGGAACATCCACGCGGCTGCCGGTCTTGGGATTCCGGCCCACACGGGGCTGTCGCTGGCGCGTGCGGAAGCTGCCGAATCCACGGATCTCAATCTTGTCGCCGCCATGCAAGGACCGAACAACGCTGTCAAAGATCGTTTCCACGATCACTTCCGAGTCTTTGCGCGTCATTTCCACGACGCGTGCTACTTCATCAATCAGATCCGCTTTGGTCATCGAGTGTCTCCCGCCGAATCAGGAACTTAGCATCAATCTTCAGCGCTTTATCCACCTTACCATGGCCACCGCAATCTCCGAGAAAGCCAAGTTCCGCCGAGACCACGCGGAACTTTGGCGGCAGCGTTTTCTTGCGGATTTGCTACGATCTAGCTGAATTGTGATGAAAATCCCGCAGTTTCTCTACCTTCCCCTGCTTTGCGTACTTTTGATCGCCAGTGTGCCCGTGGGCGGTCTATCGCAAGATCACGAATCCAGCACAAAATCCCAACCCAATCAGAAACCATTGTTCAGCACACTGAGCTATCGCAATATCGGGCCGATGCGAGGTGGACGCGTGACCGCCGTCGCCGGGGTGCCGGGCAACCCCATGGTGTATTACTTCGGGGCCACGGGTGGCGGCGTTTGGAAGACGGAAGACGGCGGCATGCAGTGGTCGCCGATTTCGGATGCGGATTTCAAGACCGGATCCGTGGGCGCAATTGCCGTGGCCGCAAACAATCCCAATATCATTTATGTGGGAATGGGCGAGGCTCCCATCCGAGGTAATGTCTCGCATGGCGACGGGGTCTACAAGTCTACCGACGCGGGAAAGACCTGGAAGCAGACAGGGCTTGCTGAAACCCGACAGATTTCTCGGATTCGCATCCATCCCACGAACCCCGATATCGCCTGGGTGGCTGCCCTTGGGCATGTGTGGGGACCGAACGAGGAGCGAGGCATTTACAAGACCACGGATGGCGGGGCCACATGGCGGCAGGTGAAAACGCAAGGTGCCACCGCCGGCGCGATCGATCTGGCCATCGACGCCCATAATCCTGATGTTCTCTATGCCACCTTCTGGCAGGTGTATCGTACGCCCTGGTCACTTGAAAGCGGCGGCCCCCTCAGTTCCATCTGGAAATCCACGGATGGAGGCGAGACATGGAAAGACCTCACCAGCAACGATGGTCTACCGAAAGGCCCGTGGGGGAAGCTTGGCGTGGCCGTCTCTCCGGTGAATCCTGACCGGGTGTATGCGCTGATTGAGGCGCAATCTGGCGGGCTCTATCGCTCCGACAACGGTGGCAGCACGTGGAGCCTGATCAACGACGACCTGGAACTGCGGCTGCGCCCCTGGTATTACATGCGGCTTTATGCGGATAGCAAGGACGAGAACACCGTCTACATTACAAATGTCTCATTCTGGCGTTCTGATGACGCAGGCGTTACGTTCAACACTATCAGCGTGCCTCACGGCGATAACCACGATCTTTGGATCGCCCCCGAAGACAACCAGCGCATGGTGCAAGCCAACGACGGCGGCGCAAATGTGAGCTTCAACGGCGGCAAGACATGGACCCCGCAAACCCAAGCTACCGCGCAGTTTTATCGCGTATTCGCGGACAACGACTTTCCCTACAACGTCTACGGGGCGCAACAGGACAACACCACTGTGCGCATTGCCAGCCGAAACACCCACGGCCCTGGCATCACGGAGCGCGAATGGTGGCCCGTGGGAGGCGGCGAAAGTGGCTGGATTGCACCTGACCCCCGAGACACCAACATCGTCTACGCAGGCAGCTATATGGGTCTGCTCACCCGCTATGACCACCGTACCCGCGAGGAGCGGATCATCAACGTCTGGCCGGACTACGGACTGGGTGCGGGTGCCGATGAGCAGAAGTATCGCTTCCAGTGGAACTTCCCGATCCTCATCAGCCCGCACGACCCGAACGTCCTTTACACGGCGGGCAATGTCCTTTTCAAGAGCACTAATGAGGGCCAAAGCTGGCAGCCAATCAGTCCGGACCTGACACGCAACGATAAGACCAAGCAGAAGTCCCAGGGCGGCGTGATCACCAAGGACAACACGGGGGTGGAGTATTACAGCACCATCTTTACGATGGCTGAGAGTCCGGTGAAGGCAGGAGTGCTGTGGACCGGCTCAGACGATGGCCTCATTCATCTGTCCACTGATGGCGGCAGGAATTGGAAGAACGTTACGCCCAAGGAGTTTCCCGAGTGGATTCGAGTGAACTCCATCGACGCCTCGCCATTTGACGCAGGCACGCTATACGTGGCCGCAACCATGTACCAATTCGATGACTTCCACCCTTACCTGTTCAAGACCAGCGACTATGGCCAGACCTGGCAGCGCATCGACAACGGCATACCCGCCAACGACTTCACCCGCGTCATTCGCGAGGACCCCAACCGCAAGGGCCTGCTGTACGCGGGCACGGAAACGGGCATCCATGTATCGTTCGATGACGGCCAGCAGTGGCAGAGCCTGCAACTGAACCTGCCCGCAGTACCCATTACCGATCTCGCCGTTCATAAACGAGACAAGGATCTTGTAGTGGCCACACAGGGCAGGTCCTTCTGGATACTCGACAACCTTACGGTACTGCACCAGTACGCCAAGGAAACGGAAGCCCGCGACGTGTTTTTGTTCCAGCCCGAAGACAGCTATCGCGTGCCAGCGAGCCGTCGCCGTTCCCGAGCCACCAACCTGGGGCAGAATCCGGCTAGCGGACCAGTGATTCACTACTGGCTGAAAGAGAAACCCAAAGGAGAAGTGAAGCTCGAGTTCCTCACTGGAAAAGGCGAGCTAATCCAGAGCTTCTCCAGCCTCGACGGCGAACCGGAGGAGCCCAAAGTAAAGCCGAAGCGCCCCGCCGGTTCGCCGCCAACCTCAAGGGAAGGCGCCCCCGCCAAGCAGGGACTGAACCAGTTTGAGTGGGACCTCCGCTATCCCGTGATCAAGTTCTTTGAGGGGATGATTCTCACCGACGCGGGCTACGTGGGTCCGCGTATTCTACCCGGCAACTACCAGGTGCGCCTGACGGTTGCGGGCCAAAGTTATACGGAGCGATTTACGGTGAATAAGGACCCTCGTGTAAGGACCACGCAGGAAGAGTTTGACCGTCAATTCAGCCTGTTGATGCAACTCTACAGCAAGGTAAACGAGACCAACGAGGCCATAGGAAAGCTGCGCGACATCAGGCAGCAATTGGAAGGCTTCCAGGCGCGCTATCGCCTGGAACCGAAAGCACGTGGCCTTGTGGAGGAGGCCGGAACGCTCATCAGCAAACTCTCCGCGGTGGAACAGAGGCTCTACCAGAGCAACGCCGTAACGCACGAGGACAATCTGAACCACCCCATCAGGCTGAACAACAAACTGGCTGTGCTGATGCGGAGCGTGGATGCTTCCGAAACCCAACCTACTGACCAGATGCAGCAGGTCTTTGAGGATCTCGCCACTCGCGTGAACGCGGAATTGCGAGTCCTCAACAGCCTTATCGACAACGATGTGAAGCAGTTCGGCGACAAGGTACGACGCTCAGACCTGCCCCTGTTTGCGCCAGAGAGCACAAGACCAGAGAGCCCAAGACCATAGACGGCCCTTGGAAAAGCTCCGTCAGAGGTCATTTGCCCTAGAGGAACCCGGCTATGCCCGCTTATGCAGCCATCGACATCGGCAGCAACTCCGTAAAGATGCTGTGCGCCGAAGCGACACCCACGGGTGTTTCCCGCATCCTGGCGGAAGACCGGCAGGTAACGCGAATTGGCCAGAGCGTCTTTTCAGAAGGCATCATCAGCCAAGCGACGATGGACCTGGTGATGAGCGTGCTCAGCCGCATGAAACAGGCATGCGCTGCCTGCAACCCGGTGGGCATGCGCGCGGTAGCCACTAGCGCCGTGCGCGACTCACGCAACCAGGATGAGTTTCTTGCCCGGGCCGCGCTCGCCCTGGGGACGGAAGTGGAAACCATTTCCGGCCTGGAAGAAGCGCGTTTGGTCCACATGGGAGTCATCGCGGCGCTGCCTATCCCTCCCCTCCGCGCTTTGCTCATCGATATCGGAGGCGGCAGCGCCGAATTCATCCTCAGCGAAGGGGGCGAGTTAACCGGAGCATTCTCAAAACCCCTCGGCGCGGTAAGGCTTTGGCAGACCTTTCTACAGGACGACCCGCCCACCGCCATGCAGTTGCAGCAGCTGAACCAATACATTGACGAGCGACTTGAAGAGGCACGGGTTGCCTATGGAGGGCGACGGATCCCACTGGCGCTCGCTACATCCTCGTCGGCCCTGGCTATGGGCTGCGCGGTGCATGGCATCCCCCGACCGCAACGCGATTCGGTTAGCGGGATGCGCATCAGCTTGCAACAGGTTGAGGCCCTCTACGCGAAGCTGGCGCAATTGAACATTGACGAACGTCGTCGCGTAGTGGGTATCGGACCCCGCCGCGCGGAAATTATCCTACCCGGTGTTGCGCTCTACCGCCGGGCACTGCGTGCCTTCGGCATCGAGGAATTGATGGTGCTGAACGCAGGGGTAAGGGAAGGCATCGCCATAGATCTCGCCCGTCGCGGCGTGGGCATGGAACGGCTGACACTCACTCCGGAGCAGCGCGACGTGGTGGAACGCCTTTCACACCGCTTCGGCACGCCGCTTGCGCACGCCCGGAAGGTCGCCGCATTCGCGGTGGATTTGTTCACGGAAATGGAGTCATTGCACCAGTTGCCGCACTGGAGCGGACGTGTGCTGGAAGCGGCCGCCCACCTGCTAAACATCGGACATTTCGTAAGCGCGACCCGGCACCATAAGCACAGTCACTATCTGGTTTCCAACGTGGATCTGCCTGGATTTACAGAAAATGAGCGGCGATTGATTGCGCTGCTTTGCCGCTACCACCGGAAGTCCATGCCCATGCCCTCCCATCCGGAATACACCAGTCGCAGCGACGAAGAAAAGCGCATGCTTGGCTTACTGATTCCTATCCTGCGGCTGGCTGATGCCCTTGACCGCAATCGCGACCAGCGAGTGGACGACATCCGCTGTCACCTCGCGCCGGACCGCATTACAATCAAGCTACAGAGTTCGGCTCCTGTTGACCTGGAATGCTGGGCGGCGTTGCGCAACGCGGAAATCGTACGCAACACTTACCGCCGCGTCCTGGCGGTTGAACCCGCGGCGCCACCGCAAGTTGCCGATAGCTTCGGCTTGATGCCATGACCCTTGCTGACCATCTCGTACGGCGCTTGCAGATTGCACTGAACGTCTGCCGAAAGCAGCAGCAGCTCTGCCTCGAAAGCGATACCCCGGATGCAGTCCACGACATGCGCGTCTCCTGCAGGCGTGTACTGGAACCGCTGCGGGTATTTGAACAAGTGCTGCACCCGCAGCCGATTGAGCCCCTGCGAACAGCACTGCGGCATTGGATGCGGCTTTCGGGCCAGGTCCGTGACCTTGACATCGCAGCCGAACTGGCGGGGCGCAGCCAGCAGCAAGGCATGGAGGGACTTCACGCGGCGCTGGGCCGCAAACGTGGCCAGCGGGCAGAAGCAGCCGCGTTGCAACTCAGGAACCCCACGCCTTGGCCGAAGAAAAAAGAGATTCGCCAATGGCTGCGTGAGAGCAAACGCAATGCGCACGAAACGCTTTGGGACCTCGAGCTTTCGAGCGAGGAAAACGCAGCTCTGGTGCTTCCCCTCCTGCTGCAACGCTATGCGATTCGTGGCGACTCTCTTGTTCAGCCTGGGGCACCCCGTGAGGCATTCCATCGCTACCGCCTCCATACCAAGCGAGTCCGCTATGCTGCCGAGTGGTTCGAGGACTTGTTTGTCGATACCGGAGGTCCGGCGCTGGTAGCAACGCTCAAGGAGTTCCAACAGTCGCTTGGTGCATTGCAGGATACTGCCGCCACAAGCGTTTTGATTGAGAAGCGCTCCGTACGAAAAAGACTGGACTCTGCGACCTTGGGTAGCCTCCACGACTATCTGGACCGGGAGGCAGAGTCCGCGATGCAGCGCTTTCTCGATAGCTGGCGATCTTTTCGGCTCGGGGCTTCACTCACCCGGTGGCAGGACACTTTCCCGCTACATCCAAGCCAGACAGATGGGGCATCCCCGCATTAACGTCCGCAATTGGCCTGGTTCCTTGGAACGAAGGGAGGCTAAGTCATTCCCGGCGTCGAGAGAATCATGTTCGAATGAAGCATGGCCCTTACCCGGTACGGCTTACGAAAGCGCCTCCTTGCCAATGTGATGGCCAAGGGAGGACCGCGGTATGAGCATCTGGTGGAAGATCGTAAGCGCACACTGTTTTCCGAGGCTGGCGGGCGAGTACTGGAGATCGGGGCGGGGACCGGACCCAATCTTCGATTCCTGGAGCACACGGAATACTATGTCGCCGCGGAACCCAACCAATTCATGCACCCCTATCTCCAGGCGGAGATCTCGCGCCGCGGCCTGGCTGGTGAAATTGATCCACGAACCGCGGAGCTTCTGCTGGCGGAGGTGCCGGGGGGAAGCTTCGACACCGTCATTTCGACGCTGGTGCTTTGTTCCGTGAAAGACCCTTCCGCCGTGCTGGCAGCGATCCGCCGTTCGCTCCGGCCGGGCGGAAAGCTTCTGCTACTGGAGCACCTGGGATCTGCGAACGGCACAGCACTCTGTGCCTGCCAGCACCTCCTGAGCCCCATCTTCTGGTTTCTTGGTGACGGTTGCCGCCCCACCAGACACACCACACAACTTGTTGTGGAAGCAGGATTTAGCCGCACGCATCTGGAAGAATTCCATCTTCCGCTGGGCCCTATTTCTCCACATTTGTGCGGATGGGTGGAGAAGTGAACCACCATGGTCTTGATATTTGGACAATTCTCGCGCTTGCCCGTTCGCGTCCGCCCATGGTTAACTGGTAGATGGTGCCCGTACGGGTATCCCCGTTCGCGTTTGCTTCCCTAATTGGTTCCTGGCCTGACGTGATTCTCTTTGCGAATCAGGTGTTGGCTGGGCAGCTTCCACAGTGGAGATTCTTTCTGGGCGTGGGTGCAGGGTTTCAGCAACCTTGTCGCCACTGAAAGTTGAACTTTGCGGTGCAGGCGGCCAAGGCGCTTGCGACTCGCTCGTCAAGCAGTCGCTGGGGAACATTCCCGACCGGAAACAGAGAGTTTGGTACAGCCATGAAGACAACCACATTCCCGAAAGGCCAGCCGGAACGCGCCTGGCACCTCCTGGATGCCAACGATGCCGTGCTGGGTCGGCTTGCGTCGCAGGTTGCCCGTATTTTGATGGGCAAGCATAAGCCCACCTACACTCCATTTATCGATACAGGCGACCACGTTGTGGTTATCAACGCCTCAAAGATTCGCCTCACGGGAGGCAAGGAGCAGCAGAAAGTTTACCGCCGCTACTCGGGTTACCCCGGCGGTTTGGTGGAAGTAAGCGCTCCCAAGATGCGCGCGGATCGTCCTGACCGGATGATTCTGCTTGCCGTTCGCGGCATGCTGCCAAAGACCAAACTGGGCAAGCAGATGCTCCGCAAGCTGCGCGTCTATCCGGGTCCCGTGCATAAGCAGCAGGCTCAGCGCCCGGCAGCTTTGTCCGTAGCTGAATAGTATTTTTGCGTACCCGGCGGGCAAGTAATTTGCCGTGCTGCCAGGTACTGAGGGTCAATTGAATTTCATCTGGCTGCTGTGGGACACATTTTGTCTCCCCGGCATCGCGTAAGGAGCTTGAGTGGCAACGGCGTTTGTTCAGTATCTCGGCACCGGCCGGCGGAAGTCGGCAGTGGCTCGTGTGTTTCTGCGTCCCGGCGAAGGAAAGGTAGTAGTGAATGGGCGTACGCTCACCGACTACTTTCCCTCCGAGATGTCCCGTTTGATGGTGAAGCAGCCGCTGTTGGCGGTGGAAATGATGGACCGGTTTGACGTCCTCATCAATGCCACCGGCGGTGGCATGGTGGGCCAGGCGGGCGCGGCCCGTCTCGGCATCGCCCGCGCGCTTTGCATCTTCAACCCCGAACTTCGCGGAAAGCTGAAATCCAATGGATTTCTGCGCCGCGATCCTCGTATCCATGAGCGCAAGAAGTACGGCCAGAAGGGTGCCCGCGCACGCTTCCAGTTCTCCAAGCGCTAAACTGCCATTGTTCGTCGCGGAGGGTACGCCGGCAAGCGCACCCTCCGCTATCCTCGGCCCCTGGCCTTTCTGGAACCTTCACCAGGTTCCTACCGCTCGGCTGCATCCCTCGCCGCACTGCGGCGTACGCAGCCAGCGAACTCCTGGGGCTGATGAGGCGCCGCCGCGGAGACGCGGCAACCGTTGCGCCCACCCGGTACTTGCCAATAAAGGAACCAACAGGGAGAAACCATGCCTCAGATCACCATGAAGGAGCTCCTCGAAGCGGGAGTCCATTTCGGCCACCAGACCAAGCGTTGGAACCCCAAGATGAAGGAATACATCTTCGGGGAGCGCAATGGCATTTACATCATCGATCTCCAGAAGACACTGAAGCTTTTTAAGGAAGCGATGCGCTTCGTGGGAGAAGCCGCCATTCAGGGCAAGAACGTGCTCTTTGTGGGCACTAAGCGCCAGGCGCAGGAAGCAATTGCGGAAGAAGCGTCGCGCTGCAGCATGTATTACGTCAACAGCCGCTGGCTGGGGGGCTTGCTCACCAATAACGTAACCATTCAGCAGTCCATCAAGCGCCTGCGCGAATTGGAACGCATGGCTACTGAGGACGATTATGCCGGTCGCCCGAAGAAGGAAATCGTGCGCCTGGAACGTGAGCGCAAATCACTGGACCAGAACCTCGCTGGCATTAAGGACCTGCAGGGTCTGCCCGACGTCATGTTTGTGATTGACTCGTCCAAGGAGCACATCGCCGTTCGCGAAGCGAAGAAGCTGGGTATTCCAGTAGTGGGCGTGGTGGACACCAACTGCAACCCCGAGGACGTGGACTACCCCATCCCAGGCAACGACGACGCCTTGCGTGCCATCCGCCTGTTTGCTAGCAAGATCGCCGAAGCCTGTATTGAAGGCCGCGCGCTGGCCACCGAACAAGACTTCACCGGCACCGGAGAAGAGAGCGAAGAAGAGCTGATCGACTTCACCCAGTACACTGACCCGGAATATTCAACGCAGTTGATGAAGGAAACGCAGAGCAAACTGGCCGCCGCTGAGGCGCTGGCATCTGCTCAGCAGACTCCAGTCCCTGCGGCTGACGCCCCTCCCGCAGTGCTGCCTGAGGAAGACGAACGCTATTCCCAATACGTAGCCGACGACGAATAAGTCGCTCGCTGCTCCATTCAGACGCAATTAACCTGTTTCTAAACAACCGAGGTCTTAGTTCATGGCTGAAATCACAGCATCCCTTGTGAAAGAACTGCGCGAGCGCACTGGCGCGGGAATGATGGAGTGCAAAAAGGCCCTGCAGGAAGCAAACGGCGACCTGACAGAAGCCGAAGTTGTATTGCGCAAGCGCGGCATCGCCGCTGCTGCCAAGAAAGCTACCCGTGCTACCCGCCAGGGCTTGATTGGCTCCTTCCAGTCAGAAGACGGGAAGTTGGGCGTACTGGTTGAAGTGAACTGTGAAAGCGATTTCGTTGCCCGCAACGAAGAGTTCCAGGAAATGGTAGCCAATTTGTCCCGCCAGATTGCCGAGTCTGGAGCATTTGCTGGTGGGGAAGCGGGAGTGGCACAGCTGCTGGAACAGCCCTACATCGCCGATAACAGCATTTCGGTGGGCCAACTCATCGCCAACAGCATCGCCAAGATTGGCGAGAACCAGGGCATTTCCCGGCTCTCCCGCTTTGCGGTGGGCGAGACCGGCACATCTGCTCATGGAGGTTTGGGCCTCTACATTCACCCGGGCTCCCAACTGGGCGTACTCGTGGAAGTGAGTGCAGAAAAGCCGGAGACTTCCGCTTCGGCGGATTTCCAGGAACTGGCGAAGGACCTCGCCATGCAGGTGGCTGCGGCTGATCCCCAGTACATCCGCAAGGAAGATGTCGACGAAGCGGCTCTCGCCAGGGAGAAGGACATCCAGCGAGACCGTGCCCTCGCCGAGGGGAAGCCAGAGAAAATGGTTGACCGTATTGTTGAAGGCCGCATGGCCAAGTTCTACGAAGAGATCTGCCTGCTTGAGCAGCCCTTCGTGAAGGAAAACTCACTTTCCATTAGCCAGGTCGTCAGCCAGAAGTCATCCAGCCTTGGAGATACCCTCCAAGTCGTACGATTCTCACGGTTTAAGGTGGGCGACACGCTGTCGCCGGCCAGTGAAACTACGGAAGAATAGGTCTTGAAGGCGCCTCCCTGGAGGCGCCTTTTTTGTTTGGTGAGCCCGCTCAATCATGAGCGAGCGATTAACTCTCGATTGGTGTCAGCACGTGAAATACCGTCGGATTTTACTGAAACTCAGCGGGGAAGCCCTCGCCGCCAACCAGCAGTTCGGACTTAGTCCGGAACGTGTCGCCGAGCTCGCCGCCGAAGTAAAAGATGTCTGGGCGGCCGGAGTGGACATCGGCATCGTGGTGGGTGGTGGGAACTTCTTTCGGGGCGTTGCCGCGGCCGCCCGCAACATGGACCGCGTTACCGCCGACCACATGGGCATGCTGGCCACTGTGATTAACGGCCTTGCCATGCAGGACGCTCTTGAGAAACTGGACGTACCTGTCAGGGTGATGACAGCTATCCATCTGCAGCAGGTAGCCGAACCCTACATCCGCCGTCGCGCCTTGCGACATCTTGAAAAGCGCCGCGTTACGATCTTTGCAGGCGGCACCAGCAATCCCTACTTCTCCACCGATACCGCTGCTGCCTTGCGCGCACTGGAAATGCAGGCGGATGTGGTAATCAAGGCCACCGGCGTCGATGGCGTCTACGATAAGGACCCCCGCAAGCACCCCGACGCGCAGCGCTTCACCACGGTGAGTTATCAGGATGTGCTGGCGCGCGCCCTCGGGGTAATGGACGCCAGCGCAGTTGCCATGTGCCGCGATAATCACCTGCCCATCATCGTCTTCAACCTCGCCAAGCATGGAAACATTCGTCGCGTGGTGGAGGGTGATCCGATTGGTACCATCATCTGCGACGTCGAGAATTAGCAGCCTTTTCCCTATGCTGCTGGCATCCTGTGCCCTGCTTGCGTCATGCTATTCCTTTGAGAGGTAAACGATTGTGCCGTTTGAAACTGTAAAGCAAGTGACCGACAACGCACGTGAGCGTATGGACAAGGTTGTCGCAGACATGCAGCATGCCGTCTCCATTATTCGGACGGGGCGTGCCACCATCCATCTGCTGGAGCCTGTGCGCGTGGACTACTACGGAACTCCCACGCCGCTGAACCAGGTAGCGACGCTGCACGTGCCAGAGCCCACAATGATTACCATTCAGCCCTGGGACTCCACCCAGATCCGGCCCATAGAGAAGGCGATCCTCGAAAGCGATCTCGGGCTGAACCCGTCCAATGATGGCAAGATCATCCGAGTGCCCGTGCCTGCCCTCACCGAGGAACGCCGTAAGACAATCGTGAAGCAACTCCACGTGACCACGGAAGAGCATAGGGTCTCCGCGCGCAACGTACGCCGAGACTGCAACGACGCGTTGAAGAAAATGATGGCCGACAAGACCATCAGCGAAGACGACGAAAAGCGTGGCCTTGATGAGGTCCAGAAGCTGACCGACGCGTGCATTTCCAAAGTGGATGCTGTCTCCAAGGCCAAAGAAAAAGAGATTATGGAAATCTGATGTGGAGGCTTACCGCCAGGCTGATCCAGAAAGGAAAGGTCGTCTGGCAGCCAACATCACACCTGCCGCGCAGCGGGAGCTAAGTACTGATTCCCGCCAAGACATCCTGAGCCCTGATCTCCTTGGGGCCGGAAAATTCGATAACGCACAGGTTCGATAACGCACAGGGCTTCGTCGTTTCGTGCTGGAATGACGAAGCTT
>CAZUAX010000041.1:0-16001 GCA_964618435.1 uncultured Solibacteraceae bacterium | reverse complement strand
CACAGGTTCGATAACGCACAGGGCTTCGTCGTTTCGTGCTGGAATGACGAAGCTTTTTTGTTGGTAGCGCCCCGTCCACTCCGCGCTTCGCCTGCTCGCCTCCTGTTCACTCCTCCCGACAATCGCTCATAAACACATATCTATTTCTGTACTTTAATTAATCTATTTGTCACCCACAGAAGATTACTTTATTAATTAAGTTTTCACCAATTACCCACCCTACTCTGCAGACGTCCCATTAGCAACGGCACCGAACCAAGCACTACTAGGTATCTCTAGTGCCGGCGCTTATGAAGACAGTTGCCATGTACTTAATTGGTTTTGTAGCGACAGCAATCGCCCCCCTTCCGCACAGGGACGCCTTGATGCGTTCCCGAGAACGTGCACGTCCCCTCCTGAGTCCAGAGGGTCCAAGCCACCATAAGCATCTAGTACTTGCCAGACGAATCGCGAGCATATTCCTGCTGGCGTCAACAGCGGCCATGCTCGCAGTAGGCCAGCAGAAAATAAATTCCCCTTTAGACGTAAATGTATATTCTAGAGTTTCACTCCAAACCCATAATGTCTCTTCGAAGTTTGCAGATGCTGTATCGAAGGATGCTATCAAGTATATTTGTTCAGATTCGGAGGCAGACTTATTAAATCACTTCACGCTTCAGGGTGTTCCTTTTAACAATTCGCTTATTCGCAGCCGTAAGGGCAAGAAATGTCATATTCATTACGATCCGACGGTGCCGGGTTTCCGCGCGCACGCGGAATCGGACCCGGTTGATGAACTCACGTTCACCGTGGATTCCCGAACATTCTTCGCACCCACCACAAAACCCCTTGGCAGTAGCTTGGAAATCGCCCAGGCTATGGCTACAAAGAGCAAGACGCCGCCCGCACTGCGGATCCAAATCAACCTGGAACTAGGGAAACCCTGGCAGGACCAAGCGATAACGAGACTGTTCGGAGCGCTGGGAGCGCAGGTGAAGCTTCATCACCACAATAGCGTCGACGCAAGCGCCTGGACGCAGGATTTCATGAAGAGCGGAAGTGCCGGACAGCGAAGGATGGTGCTGATTCCCCGTCATTCTTTTGAAGGAGACGTGGAGAACGGACCAATGCTCGATCCGATTCTCAAATCCATGGAGGACACAGATTGGGTGCGCTCCCGGCTGAGCTGGGATGGCGGAGACCTGATGTTCGCGCACCATCCGTTGGAGCCTTCCCGGCTCATCTTGATCCACGGCGATGCAGCACGCATGTACTGGGCCAAGGGCCTCAGTAATGATGAGTATGCCTACATCCTCATGCGAGAGTTCGGCGCGGATGAAGCAATTTTCGCTGGCGAGATTGCATCCCATGTGGATTACGCTGTGAACTTGCTTCCCGACGGACGAACCGCAGTGCTCGCCGCGCCAAGACATGGCGAGTTTGCGCTGAGCCGCGAGGCCCTTGACCAGCTCATCCAAAATCATGGCCCGTTGCCCAATCTGGTGGAACTCAAACGATTGCATGCATTGCCTGATGGAATGATCATGGAGCACCGCCCAGAGATACTGAGTTTGCTTGAGGAAGCCGCAGCTTCCTATGTGAACTGGCCGCGCTCCATCAACCTGGCAACGATGCGTCAGGCTACGGCGTATACGAATCGCCATTGCCCGGATGACCGCGCTAGTTGCACCAGTGCCGCAGGCCTGGAAGCGTTGCTGACACGAGACCCGGAACTGGCTCAGAAATGGGTAACGGCTGCATCTGAGGCACTGATCGGGGAGTCTCTCTCAAAGGCGCTACTGGGAATTGTTGCCAGCCAGATTGCTGAAGTTGATACTGAGCGGTCGGCGAAACTAGCATCGCTCCAAAAGAGGCTCCAAGCATCGGGGTTTCGTGTGGTGCATGTCCCCGTGCTAGGAGGAGGCCGACGGGCTCAACTCCCCTGGGCGGGAATCAGTTACGCAAACTTCATAGCGCTGGGCGACAAGGTGTTTGTTCCCGTGTTTGGCCTCGGTGCCGCAGAGCTGGCGCTCCTGCAGGAGCTCCAGAACCACCTGCCGCGGCCTTACCGGGTGGAGGGAGTGTACGCCAGGGGCATCCTTGCGCAAAATGGGGGCATTCACTGCGTAGTGGGCGTGAAGAGACTCGGATGGGAATCCGGGGTCTTTCCTTCGGTCATTTCGCAACGGCATCAATTAAGACTGGTCAACCCGCCTCCTCGCTCATTAGTCGCAACAGAAGAGTAGCCTTCGTTGCGGGGCAGAAGGCCCAGCTGTGCATGTTTTGCCCAAGCGGGTGCCTGCTGAATCACCAGGATCCAACAGGCACCAAGCCTAGGCTGGCAGCCCTTTGGTGAGGATCTCTTCCATCGCATCGCCAAAGGTATCGATGTCCTGCAGGGTGGTATACACATTGGGTGTGATGCGGATGCAGCTGTACTCGCCCGGAGTGCCCGAGCTAGTGGTAACGATGCGCCACTTGTTGTAGAGGTGACTCGCCACTTTGCTCAACTCCATCCCCTCGACGTCAAACACACCAATCCCGCAAGACTGCTCCGGGTCATCCGGAGTGAGGAGTTTCATTTGCGGATACTTGCGAAGACGGTCGCTCCAGCGGGCGCGAAGATAGCGAAGACGCGCTGCTTTTCGCTCGCCACCGATGCTGTGATGGAAAATCACCGCCTCGGCAATGGCATTGCGGTTCGCTGCCGGATGGGTACCGATTTCTTCAAACTTGCGGATGTCATGACTCTGCCTCTCTGTAGCCGCCATCAATGGCCAGATGTCCTTGATGCGGTCGCGCTTCACATAGAGGAAGCCAGTGCCCACTGGAGCAGTCATCCACTTATGAAGGGAAGATCCATAGGCGTCGCAACCAAGGTCATCGCGGGTGTAGGGCCAGTGGGCAAAGGCGTGCGCGCCATCAATAATGGTGAAGATCCCGCGCTGGCGCGCCATGTCGCAGATCCGCTTGATGGGGAAGATCTGGCCCGTCCGGTTGGTGATATGGCAAAGTGAGATCACCTTGGTACGCGGCGTAATCTGCTCCTCCACTACCTTATATAGATAGTCCATGCCTGGAGGCGGGACAGGGAACTTTGCCTTCTTCACCACAATGCCTTCCCGGCGAACGCGCTGGTCCCACGTGGTGAGCATGCGAGGGTAGTCCTGATTGGTGGTGACTACTTCGTCCCCTGCCTTCAGATCGAGACCCAGAATCGCAATTTCAAGTGCTTCACTCGCATTGCGGGTAATCGCGATTTCCTCAGAGTCGCAGCCAAAGGTGCGAGCCAGCTCACGACGCACGGGTTCAAGATTCGGAGTCAGCGTGCGCCACATGAGGTGCGACGGACCCATATCACTGAACTCCTGATAGTGGCGCGCAGCTTCCTGTACCGGACGAGGACTAGGGCAAACCCCTCCATTGTTGAGGTTGATAAAGGTGCGGTCCACCGTAAAGGCATGCCGGACGTGAAACCAGAAGTCCTCGTCCTGCGCCGCTTCCTGCGCACTCATGCTGCCAAGCGTCTTCGTAGCGGCCTGGATCTTTTGGATGGCATCGCTTTGCAGTGCGGCATAAACGCCTGCGCCTAATCCCAATAGTTTGCGTCGGTTCATTTGGTGCTTCCCAGTGTTGGATGGAGTGGTTGCGCTCGCTCGCCGGAGGGCCGCGAACACGGGCGCCACCACGCAAACTGGGCAGGCGGCGGACGACGGGTTTCTATTAGTGTACGCATAGTATCGGGAAACGCAAGCACCATTGCGCTTCCATCCGTCCATTATCCCGGCAACCCTGGCGCTGCATTATGCTAAGAAGAACCGGGATGCGCCTTGTGAGCCAGGCCTGCTTTGCATCGCCCCGCCCGCAGACCGTTCGAACCACGGGAAGCCATGATCGCCTTTATTCTTCTTGCATCTATCGCGCTGTTCGTGATCGCTTACCGCGTGTACGGTAACTGGATCTCGCGGCAGTTCGAACTGGACGACCGGCACGCCGTACCTTCCGAGACGCTCTACGACGGAACGGACTATGTTCCCGCGCGAACGGCTGTTCTCTTTGGCCATCATTTCAGCTCGATTGCCGGGGCTGGACCCGTCATTGGTCCCATTCTGGCGGGGCTGTTCTTCGGATGGGTACCCGCGCTCCTTTGGATTGTTGTGGGCTCAATCTTTGTGGGCGGCGTGCACGACTTTGGGTCAATGGTGGCGAGCGTCCGGCACAAGGCCAAGAGCATCGCCGAACTCGCGCGCCAGTATATGTCGCCGCTCTCCTACAAGCTATTCCTAGCCTTTATCTGGCTCACGCTGGTGTATGTGATTGTGGTGTTTCTTGACCTTACCGCAGTGAGCTTCATCGACACGCCCGCGACGCCGGGTACCGCCGAATCCGTCCAGGGTACTGGGGTAGCCGTTGCCAGCGGTATCTTCATGCTGCTGGCGGTGCTGCTGGGGGTGGTTAACCAGCGCACGAAAACCCCGCTTTGGGTTTCCACCGCTGTCCTGGTTCCGCTGCTCGTGGCCGCCGCCGTCTGGAGCAGTGGCATTACTTCCGACGGCAGCTACCTTCCACGCCTGCTGGGCGATGCGCGCGAAACATGGTCTGTGCTGCTGCTGGTGTACTGTTTTATCGCCAGCGTGACGCCGGTTTGGGCTCTGCTGCATCCGCGCGATTATCTTTCCAGCTTCCTGCTTTACCTGGCGGTGCTGGGCGGTGGCACAGGCCTGCTGATTGGCAGCTTTACCGGTGCTGTCCAGCCGAACTACCCTGCGTTTGTGAATCCGGCTGACCCGATATTCCAGCAGGTGCCGCACCTTGGCCCGCTCTTCCCGATTCTCTTCATCACGATTGCCTGCGGCGCCTGCAGCGGATTCCACTCAATGGTATCCTCCGGAACCACGTCAAAGCAGGTGTCCTGCGAGAGCGATGCCCGACGCATCGGCTATGGGGGCATGTTGACTGAGGGCGTGGTGGCCGTTATCTCACTTGCCTGCGTGATGATGTTAGGGTTTAGCGCGGAGTCGCTGGGGCAAAACCCAGTAACGGTGTACGCAAAAGGCATGGGCCAATTTCTGAACGCGTTTGGCATTCCCCTGCAGGTGGGCTCCATGCTGGGACTGCTTACCCTGTCCACGTTCCTGCTTACGACGCTGGACACCTGCACCAGACTGGGAAGGTATGTGCTGCAGGAGTTTTTCCAATGGGACAACACCGTGGCGGCCAACCGCATAAAGGCCACAGTATTCACCTTGGTGATCCCTGTCATCATGGCCTATACCACCTACACCACCCCTTCCGGACAGGTTCTTCCCGTCTGGCGTGCCATTTGGCCGGTCTTTGGCAGCACCAATCAGTTGTTGGCGGGGTTGGCCCTGCTGGCAGTAACTTTCTGGATGAAGCGAACTGGACGCAAGTGGGCGTTCGTGGCCATCCCCACAGGATTCATGATTGCGATGACGATGACCGCACTCGTACTTCAGGTGACTGGCGCGGAAACGGTCCTGCCGGTACGTGTTATCGCAGGCGCATTGCTCCTGCTGGGAACAGTGCTTGTGGTTGAGGCCACCCGCATCTTCGGACGGCCGCAACTCCCTCGCGAGACCATTATTCTTCGGGAAAGCGCGGCTGGCGCCCCAGGGGATTAGGCACTATGGGCTGGCAAAAAGTGACAACGCTCGCGGAGCTGGCCGAGGGCAGCGCGCAATTGTTCCCGCGAGAAGATGGTGACTTCCTGGTGTGCAGGGTAGAGGGCGCCGTCTACGCGCTCGACAATGAATGTCCTCATGCGGGTGGACCACTGGCTATGGGCAACTTTAGCCCCCCTCTGATTGCCTGCCCCTGGCACGCATGGGAGTTCGATTGCCGCACGGGCGAGTGCGTCCATTCCGCAAAGGCAAAGGTGCCAACCTATCTGGTGGAGATTCGTGATGATGAGGTATGGGTAGAGTTGCCAAATCCCTTGCCCAACGGAGGCATCTGAGATCCCATGCCTGAATTGCCTGAAGTGGAAACAGTGGTACGTTCGCTCGCACCGCGGCTCGTCGGGCAGCATGTGGTTTCGGTAACCACCACACCCTCTCGCGTCTTTCGAGGGCAACAGCAGGCCATCATCACCTGCCTGCCGGGGCAGCAGATCCATGCGGTGGAACGTTACGGCAAGAACATCCTGCTGACGATGGACCGCCACCGGGTGCGCATCCACCTGGGCATGACGGGTAAACTGCTGTTCGCGCCAGCACCAAGCACGCATCCACGTGCAACGCTGGCGCTGGACGATGCCCTGCTGGTTTTCGACGATATTCGGCAGTTCGGGCGCTTTGAACTACTGCCCGCTGACGCAGGTGGGCCCGTGTTGGGAGAAGATGCGCTTGCGATCTCTCCTTCAGTTTTTTCAAAGCTTCTTCGGGAACGCCGTGGCGCCATCAAGAATGTCCTGCTCAACCAGCAGTTCCTGCGCGGGATGGGCAACATCTACACGGACGAGGCGATGTTCCTTGCACGGATCCACCCGCTTTGCCCGGCGTTCCTGGTTACCACAAGGAAAGCGCTCGCATTGCATGCCTCCATGCAGGCATTGCTGAAAGAGGCTATTGCTGCAGGGGGATCATCTATTTCCGACTACGTGGACGCGAAAGGGCAGCAGGGCACCTTCCAGAACCGACACCAGGTGTACGGCAAGGAAGGCGCCGCATGCCCACGCTGCGGAACTGCGATCCGTCGCATGGTGGTGTGCCAGCGCGGGACCCACTATTGCCCGCGCTGCCAGCGCCTGCCGCGCGTCAGCTAACCACCATCTTGGCGAGCACCTCCTGAAAGCGACGTGCGATTGCCGCCGCTTCATTGGGAACGGGTGACAGTGGATTTGTCTCGTCCGGATCGTTCTTCAGATCGTGGAAATCGCCGTTATCGTAAAGCTTCCAGCGATGATCCATCACCCATCTGCGGTGCGGACGCCCGCCCCACTTGGGTTCGTAGTGACAGAAGATCCATTCGCGCGGGCTGCCTTTTTCGCCACGAATCTGGGGCAAAAAACTGCGTCCATCTTTCGGATGATCGGCTGGCATCTCCAAGCCCGCCGCTTCACAGAGAGTGGGGAAGATATCTGTGAAGTCGATGAGGTCTTCGCATACCACACCCTGGGCGGACTTCCCTTTCCAGTAGGCGATCATGGGCACATGACTCCCCGTATGCGTGGTACCCCCCTTGCCACCCTTTACCGGGCCGTTCACCGTTTGGGTGGTAACTGAGACATGAGTTCCGTTATCACCCGTAAAGATCACCAGCGTGTTTTCCGAAAGCCCGTTCCGTTCCAGACAGTCCAATAGCTTTGAGACCACGGTATCTGTGTAACCCACCATATCCCCGAACCACTTGGTGTTGTTCTTGCGCTTATCTTCCTCTGAGAAATTCGTGCTGTCTGGAGTAGGCACAAATGGATCGTGCGTGAGCGCCATTGGGTAGTACAGGAAGAAGGGCTTGTCCTTGTTCCTTCCGATGAAACCCTCGGCATACTCAAGGAAAATGTTCGAGCCATACTGACCGGTAAGGTTGTCGCGCTGCTCATTATTCACCTGGACGGTGGGGTCCCAGTATCTCGACCTCGTAGTGCGCACGTGCCAGAGGCAGTGCTCATCAAAGCCAGCTTCATCGGGCTTGGTTCCCTCCCCCTTCTGGCGGGTTCCCGGCACCGAACCCTGCAGCTGCCATTTGCCCACGACACAGGTCTTGTAGCCCGCCTTCTGGAAGTGATGTCCAAAGGTGTACTCGCCGGGCTTCAGCGCGCCGAACTCGGTGTAGTTCCGGAAGTTGTATTTGCCGGTCATCACCTGGACGCGGGTGGGCGTGCACAAGGGAGTGGAATGGGCGTTGGTGAAGCGCACTCCCCGAGCAGCCAACTGGTCAAGCACGGGGGTTTTGTACTCAGTGGCTCCGTTACACGCCAACGACTCGTAGCCCATATCGTCGGCCATGATGAACACCACGTTGGTATGGTTTTTCATGGCCTGCCCGCACGACAGGAAAGGCAGTACCGACGTCGCAGCAGACGCGGCGCCAAATGAAAGAAAGTATCTTCGTGAGATGCTCATTGCGTCGCCTCCTAAAAGACCAACTTCAGCCCGAATTGCAGGTTGCGCGGACGGCCGGCACTGGTAATCCTTCCAAAGTTGATATTGCCCACCTGGGTATTGGGAGCGTTGAAGGCTGGCGTGTTGAAGAAGTTGAACGCCTCAAAGCGGAACTGCATCGCCAACTTCTCGGTAAGCACGAATCGCTTGAACGTAGCGAAGTCGAAGTTCACCAATCCGGGAGTTTGCAGCAGATTACGGCCCGCATTCCCGTAGGTAAATGGCGCATTCCGTACGAATGCGCTGGTGTCGAAGAATCGATCGAGTGTTCGCTCCGAACGCGACAGTTCCCAATTCCCCACTACATTGGGCCGATTGGGGTCACCGGTATTGGCGGGATCACCCTGAACCGTTAAGCCCAGGGGCTGTCCCGCAGTAATTGTAGTGATGCCACCCACTGACCAACCACCAAGCACCGCATCCACACCACGCGACCAGCCGCTACCAAAGCTGCGGCTGATGCCAAAGGGGAGTTCATACATATAGCTGGTGACAAAGCGGTGGCGCATGTCCTGGGAATCCAGAGCCTTTTCCAACTGGCGGTTTAGAGGATTCTGGAAGCCCTGAGGGTCCCCAGGGGCACTGCCTGCACCGGCGAAGCCGACCGTGTCGCCGATGGTTTTCGAGAAGGTGTAGGCATTCATGAAAGAGAGCCCCTTGCCGAAGCGCTTCTCAAGGCGGGCCTGGAAGGAATGGAAAGTGGAATTCCCAAACCAGTCATGGCGATCCACAATCGTCAGCGGGCGAATGATGTGGTCGATTCCAGGGAACGGAACGGACGTGAATCGCCGACGCGAATTGATGTTGCCTGGCCCCGGAAGCGCGTAGTTGCCATTCCACCGCGTGGGCAAGTGATTGCCCTTCGCCGCATAGTAACCGACCTCCATCACCATATCCCCAGCGAGTTCCCGCTGTATGTTCAGGTTCCACTGCTGGCTGGTGGGCCACTTCGGGTTGGTTACGAAGGAGGAAAGGCGAACGTTCGCCGTGTTGCGTGGGTCCAGTGTTCCGGCCGGCACGCCATCCCGCAATAGAAACGCAGGGTTGATCTGATCTGTGGTTAAACGAACTGAAATGGTCTGCGGAGGGTTCCCCAGCATGAAACGGCCGCCACCGGTGCCTTCGTAATTACCTACGAAAATCCCGTAACCACCACGAACGACGGTCTTGCTGCTTAAGGTGTATGCGAAGCCGAAGCGAGGAGCGAAATTGTTCCTGTCTGTGGCTTGGAGAGCCCGGCTCGTGCGACTCCCATCCTGGGCCAACACGATTTCGGGAGTTGCCAGATCGATATCGAAATTCGACAGCAGATTCCGTGTTTCAACCCAGTTGGCGTTGTACTCATAGCGCACCCCGATGTTCAGGGTTAACTTACGCGTCGCGCGCCATTCGTCCTGCACATAAAAGTGGTAGAAGGGCGCACGCAGGTTTGAGTACACCTTGTCCGCGACGTCGGTCTGATTCGCCATACCAAGAAGGAAATCAGCGAACGGGTAGCCTCCCGAGTTGTTTGCGGGATTCCGCGAAAACACACCGTTGAACACGAATACACCTAAGCCCTCCTTAGGATTGGTAATGAAGGCTTGCAGCCAGCTGAGGTTGGCTCCAAACTTCACGGTGTGTGAAGCATTGGTCCAACTTGTGTCGTTCACAAGCTGTCTGGTTTGGGAGTCATTGAGATTCGGGAGATTCGCCCCGATGCCTAAATTGGTAACTCCGTTAATGTTGAACAGCGGCGCCCCCGGTGTAGACTGGTCTACGCCCTGCAACCCAAGTTCGGCGTTCACATTCCTGTCGATGGGTGGATATTGCTCGGTATACAATCGGTTCCAACCCAAACGGGTGGTGGTAACCAGATTTGGGGTGAGGATACGGCTCCACACCAATGCCATGTTCCAGCCAGTGTTGTTGAAATCTGAGCTCGTGGACCCGAATGCCGGAGCGGGCAATGGCGGCGATGCCGGACTGAACTGTTTCTGGGAACTAATCCGGTAAAACAGCGTGTCGTTCGACGAGATATTGTAGTCCGCGCGAAGATCCCAGCGATCCACGTCCGAGAGATTCGGCGGGTTGTGCAGGTAGTTCTGCGTGAGGCTCGCGTTCTGTGGGGTGGGATACCAGGCGGCAGCCTTTGCAGCGATGGGATCGATTCGCGAAGTTGGAATCACATTGCCGGCGAAGGGTTGGCGGCCACGGGGGGAAGCCGTGAAGGTGGCCGGATCGTAAATTATGGAGTTGAGGGCGGAAAAGTCTCCGCCGCGCTGAGCAACCGTGGGAATCGTGTTGTTCACAGTTTGAGATTCCCGAACCTTTGTCCACTCGTAATCTCCGAAGACAAACAGCTTGTTCTTCACAATGGGTCCACCCAGCGAAAATCCATACTGGTTGCGCTTAAAGGCGGGACGGGGCTGATCTGGACGATCAAAGAAGTTCTTCGCATCGAGAGCCTCATTGCGGAGGAACTCGAAGGCGGTTCCGTGAATCTCGTTGGTGCCCGACTTGATGGAGGCGTTGATGACGCCGCCCGCCGCTCGGCCAAACTCCGCGCTGTAGGCATTGGTGCTGATGCGGAATTCCTGGATCGCATCCACTGAAGGCTGGACTGTTTCCGCTTGAGAGCCTTGAGCGGCGAGTTGGACGTTGTTGTTGTCAATGCCGTCCAGCATGTAGTTATTTTGCACGGTGCGCATGCCTCCTGCGCTAAATCCCCCAAAGCGGCCCCCAATCGGCTGCACTGTGCCTGCGGAGAGCAATGCGAGTTGGATGTAGTTGCGTCCGTTCAGAGGCATGTCAACAATGGTCTTGTTGTTGATCACCTGGCCTTGTGAAGCATCCAAGGTCGCCAGCAGTGGCGCGTCTGAGGTCACCTCCACGCTCTCGCTGATGGAACCCAACTCGAGCGTGAAGTCTATTGTTGGAGTCTCCTGCAACTGCAGTACGACGCCTTCCCTAATGGCGCGTTTGAAACCCTCGGCTTCCACCTCAATCCGGTACTGGCCAATGCGGAGGGGAAGTGTGAGATAACGCCCATCGGACTGCGCCTCGAAGGTACGCACTAGTCCGGTCTGTACGTGAGTGGTGGTGATCTTCGCACCGGGAATGGACGCCCCGGTGGGGTCAGAAATTGTCCCTGTGATACGGGCGGTTTCCACCTGCGCCTGCAACAGGGAGAACATTCCGACGATCGTAAGGGCAAAGAGAACACGGGCGGGCATGGACATCAGTCGCTCCTGTTTGAACACCTAGTCTGTTTCTCTGCAACCCCACAATATTGCGGGAATTTTATAGAAGTCTTGAGGATTAGTCAATCGAGTGGCAAGCGAGGTCTAGGACTTTCGCGGGAGAACGGCTGTGCGATAGCTGACAACCTGAGGTGGGTGGATCTGAAGCGGCACCGTCATGGCGATGCCAAGCCTGTGACAACCCAAGCATGAGAAGACTTTCAGACCTCCCGGAGCTAACTGGTTGCCGCGAAGCGATGGGCAGAGGGCTGCCCGACAAGACATGCGTAAACGCAATCTGCGCTACCTGCGCCATAGCCCTCGGCTGGCACGTACGGCTATAGAATGCGCGTTAGTGCCTTGGCGGGCGCGGGCGCAATGGGGGCAGTTTGCCTCTCCGGTTGATGCCGCGTTTTTCATCCGCCATTGCCTGCAGGGGGGAAGGCCCCTCCGGGCGCGGCATGGCGGCTTTTCGCGATGCATATTCGCGAAGATCGGCCTGCGCCAGCATCATGGCATCCACCACGTTGGAAACGGAACGTGAAGGCCCCGCCGCGTTCGTGCGCAATGCGTGTACGCCCTCCACCAGAGCGAAGGTAGCCGCGGCATGCTCAGCAGCTTCTCGCCCGCCCTCCATCGTGTCCCCAATCAGTGCCTTGCCATAAAAGGTGAGAATCGTGGGGTACTCCAGCTCCTGTAGCCGGGAAAGCTGCGCCAAGATCTGCGTATTCTCTTCTTTGCGCTTTCCCAGAGAAAGCCCGGGGTCCACCAGGATGCGATTCGAAGGAATCCCCGCTCGAATTGCGCGGCCGATGTTTGCGCGAAGCACAATAAAGGCCTCACCCAACGGATCACGGATAGGAGAGAGACTGCCCCAAACCGTTGGAATCTCACGCATGTGAGCGATAATCAGCGCTCCATCGTTGCGGCTAACGGCTGGCCCCAAGTCTGGATCGAGCTTCAACCCGCTAGGGTCGTTGATGAAATCCGCACCCGCCTGCAGCGCTTTCTCCGCTACCGTCGCGTGCGTGGTGGTAACGCAAATCCAGGGCGTGTCGTCCTTCCGCAAACGGCGCACCATCGGCACCACGCTTCTCGCTTCCACCTCCGCGCTCACCGGGTATACCGATGGAGACAGGCTCATCGCCGAAACATCAATGACATCCGCACCGAGTTCCACCTCGCGACGAGCATGGGCTGCCAGGGCATCAAGATCGCGGAAAGGCTCGTGGGGCTCCTGAAGCCTTGGCAGCTTCAGGACGCTGAACAGGAGCGTGCGATCTCCCAAATAGATGGTGTCTTTCTTAAGTTCGAGGCGAAACCGTTTTCGTTGCATGGATGTCGGGGCCAGAAAGCCAACGGAACACTACTGCTGACTGCAGCCCTCAAGAAGCCTGCTAATCGGTAGTACGGGCAATACGCCCGTTCCTATTGTCCCACGGCGAGGGGAAATCCTCCCGTGCTGACTTCCGCGACCTGCGGAGACGCCCATGAAATGAGAAAGAGCAGTACTAACAGCAACCTGAAGATTATCCTTAGATACACATTTCCTCATTGTTGTTCCTTGGTTCCCTGTTATAATCGAGCCAACTTAGGGCTGCTTGCTGCTGGCAATGACAGCTCCGGGGTGTCGTCCGCATGATGAGATTGAGGAATCGGCTAGGTGGTCCGGCACGGCAACATGCTGCAGCGCGCAGTGTGGCTCGCCCAGCCTTTGTGTGCGGACGGCCGTTCACCTCCGGCCGGTCTACCCTGCCCTATCTGCTGCTCGCGATCCTGATGTCGCCTTCCCTCTTCGCCCTGCAATTTCCCGGGATGAGCGCAACCGCGCCGTCGGAGTACGCCGCTACGGTGACACTTTCGTCGGGTCGCGTCTCCGTGGTGCAGGCAGGGGAAAGCCGTACGCTAATGCCCGGCGACACAGTGAAACCCGGTTTGGAAGTATTCACTGGTGCTGACGGATACGCCGTATTTCAGTTGCAGGATGGCAGCAGCTTTGAAGTGTACCCGAATTCTCGTGTACTCTTCCGCAGCAACTGGGGCAACTGGAACGACATCTTCGATGTCTGGGTAGGCCGCATGAAGATCCACATCGAGAAGATCATGGGCAAGCCCAACCCGCATCGCATCCATACGCCAACCGCCGTGATCTCCGTGAGAGGAACCACCTTCTTTGTGGAAGTGGAAGAAGATTCCGACGCCACCGTAGTGGGGGTGGAAGAAGGGGAAGTGCTGGTAGAACACCGCCTGCTTCCTTCCGGAAAACAGCAACTGCTTCGCACCGGAGAGCAACTGCGGATTGACCGCGATGAGCCCATCGCCAAAGCACGGGTTGCCAAGGATGGCGTTTTGCGCGCCACTATCCGTGCGCTTTCTGACGTGCTTTACGCAGTTGCAGTCCGCAATCAGGGCCGGGGAACGGGCGGCATTCCCCCTTCGGGTGGTGGAACTACGCCTTTGCCTGGCGATGAAGGCCCGAGTTCTCCGCCTCCGCCGCCCCCTGGTGGTGCTTCCGCTCCTTCCACCAGTGCGCCACCGCCGCCACCACCACCAGCCAACTAGACGGTTCCACCTCGTAGATTTTGTATTCCGTCTAGGCCGCTCAGTCCTGTAGCTCAATCATGCCCTCGGCATGCGCTTCATGAGAGACTGAGAATCAAGATGCGCACTCTACTTTTCTGTCTTTGTTTAACATTTGCCCTTCCACTGATCGCATTTGCACAGAATGGCGGTGGCGTGGCAGCGGAGTGGAATACCCGGGAGAGCATTGCGGCGATGGCCACTCGTTTGGGGGAAGTAAAACCCATCCTCGAGCAGTTGAAGCCGGAGCTGTGGGTGGAAAAGGGTGCGTCCGAAGCATACACACAGCAATTGGAGGCCACGCGCACGGAACTGCATGGCGTTGAGTGGTCACTCAACAATCTTGCGGGCAAGCCGGAGAAACTCAGCTTCGTCGTGGATGCCTACTTCCGCGTACAGTCTTTCCGCGCAAAGGTAGCATCGATCAACGATGCGGTACGGCGCTATCAGAATCCCGCCATCGCGGAATTGATTGACGCCTATCTCACAGACAGTTCCGGTGCCCAGATTCAGTTGCAGACCTACCTGCGTGATCTCTCAGAACTAAAGGAAGCGGAACTGGAAGTGATGGAGTCTGAAGCGCAGCGGTGCCGCGTGCAGCAGATCCAGCGGAAGCCCGGCCAGCGCTAAGCGCTGTGGTTCGGGTGCGAGTCCAGGAAACGGCGTCTTGCGCCGCTTTTGGGCAGTTCGCGGTTTGCTGTAGCTGGGGAGCATGGGTCTCTCGCGCTTCAGCGACTTGGTGACTGCCAGCGCACAGCCCGAAGCTATCAATGCTGGTGCTACGGTCGGTGAAGGCTTGCTGCAAATTGATGTGGACGCTCACCTTGGCTGGAAGTTCCAGCGTGCGGAGGATCCTTGAACCTGCGTCGCGCGTGGCCCAGATGCCGATGTGAAGCGGGGACGTGGGGACCGGTTGCCCATTGCCACCGCCGACTGCGTTCAGGATATCTACCAACCCCTGCGGACTTGTGCCTCAAGGTTCGCAATGCAAGCGCTCGCAGCTTCCTTCGATGCATTTGACCGGAGCGGAGAGTTCACTTCGGCACGCAACGCTGGCAGCGCCTTCGTAGTGATCGACCCAAGTCGCGAAAAACCCAAGCAGAGGGCCTCAGTCAACTCGACATCTGCTCGTGGCAGCAGCACGGCGAAGAACTCTCCGAATCGTGGGTCGGCCCCAGAAGGAGAAATCATAGGCATGGCCTGGATTGCCGTAATCAACTCGCCAGATTTGTCAAGACGATTGCGAAGATAATCTAGGGCTATGTCGGTGGCCGGTGGATGTAAGGTAGATAGCTTTACAATAGTGTGAAGGGCAATCGTTTGCAATTCGCGATCAGAACTTTTTAAAGCCTTCCGAAGTACTTCCAGCGAGGATAGCGGAGGCGTTCTAAAGTGTGCTAAAAGTCTCACTATGTCTTTTCCAAAATCCCCTTCAGCCTCACTGGCTCTGCTGGCAATACTGTCGCCATACTTTTCGACAACGTCGCTGGTTCGCCTATCTCCTGAAGAAAACGCCATCAGCAGGAGAAGTAGAGACATCGTTCTCACATCAGCGTTGTCATGCGTAAGCCTACTGACGCATAGCTTTACGTTACCCTCTGCTGCCTCAGCTTGACTGAAGGATCTATACACTTCGCCAAGGCGCCCTTCTTCATATATCTTCGATGGTGTGAGTCCGCTCTCTAAAGACTTTAACCAGTCCTGAAAACTACTCTGTAAAGGCTGAGAAAACGCTTGGGTGCATATCAATGCGATCCCCAACATACGCAGGACATTCAACCATGTATTCATCTAAACAACTCCTTTCAGCTCACAAAGTACGAGACTGGCATAACTCTACTGGAAAACAATATATATACGTGAGCTAGGCTTTCACTGGACTATGACCTGAAAACCTGCATCCACAGACTTCTCACCACTCCCCAATAGGCACGGCGTAAACTTTAGCGGAATGCTGTATCCACTGGGTTGGAAAGAATATAGACGTGTGCTTCCGACGTAGATCTCGTACGCGGGTACACAGCCATACGAACCAACCACGCGTGCCTTGACAACTGGTAGGGCAGAAAAATCAAATTCTACATCTAAAGTCCAATTG
>CAZUAX010000040.1:19023-28416 GCA_964618435.1 uncultured Solibacteraceae bacterium | reverse complement strand
CAACCGGCGGGTACAGCGAGTGGGCTGGCCCGGCAACTGCTATCATCATTGGACCCCTCCGGAAGCCAGCGCGATTGCGGCGCAGCGCGAACGCTTCTCCGGAAGACGGAGAAAGGAACACCGAAGCACATGTACACATCCAAGGCATACTCGGCGGCGAGCGCAACCTCGCCTCTCGTTGCCGATACCATCTCCCGCCGGGATCCGATGGACGATGACGTTCAGATCGAGATCCTCTACTGCGGGATTTGCCACTCTGACCTCCACACCGCGCGGGACGAGTGGCACAGCCTGATGCCGACCGTGTATCCGTGCGTGCCTGGCCACGAAATCGTGGGCCGCGTGACGAAGGTGGGTTCGGCGGTGACGAAGTTCAAGCCGGGCGATCTTGCGGCGGTGGGGTGCCTGGTGGATTCCGACGGCACGTGCCCGAGTTGCCAGGAAGGGTTGGAGCAGTTCTGCCCGAACATGATCCTCACTTACAACTTCCCGGACAAGCATTTGGGCGGGGTGACCTACGGAGGCTATTCGGACAGCATCGTGGTGACGGAACGCTTTGTCCTGCGGGTTCCAGAGAACCTGGATCTTGCGGGTGCGGCACCCCTGCTTTGCGCCGGAATCACCACCTATTCGCCCATGCGCCATTGGGGTGTAACCAAGGGCAAGAAGGTGGGCATTGTCGGTCTGGGTGGGCTCGGCCACATGGGCGTGAAGTTTGCCCACGCACTGGGCGCCCACGTGGTGGTGTTCACCACATCGCCCGGCAAGAAGGAGGATGCGTTGCGCCTGGGTGCGGATGAGGTGGTGATTTCACGCAACGCGGACGAGATGCAAAAGCATGCCGGGAGCTTCGATTTCATACTGGATGCTGTTTCCGCTGACCACGACATCAACGCGTACATCCAATTGCTTCGCCGGGACGGAAACATCACGCTAGTGGGCGCGCCGGCAAATCCCATGCCGGTATCCGCATTTGGCCTGCTATTCGCTCGCCGGAGCCTCTCGGGCTCACTGATCGGCGGCATCGCGGAGACTCAGGAGATGCTCGACTTCTGCGGAGAAAAGAACATCACCGCCGATGTAGAGGTGATCCCGATTCAGAAGTTGAACGAGGCGTACGAGCGGATGCTGAAGTCAGACGTGAAGTACCGCTTCTCGATCGACATGGCATCGCTCCGGGCAGAGTAGGCCTAGCGGTTCGCTACGGGTGAAGGCACTCTTGCGCGTGGCTATCGACGGCAGTGTCGCGGCCATCTGCACGATCTGAGGTGAACCCGCGGCTCAGTCGTCCGTGGTGTTCCTCTTGCGTTTCTTTTGCGCCAGGATCCGCGCGAGGGCGCTTTCCATGCCGTCCAGCAAAACATCCAGTCCCCACTCCAGGTGGTTGATGCCGTCGTGCTTGCCGCGGATGACGGCCTCGGCCATCTCGCGCAGGTGCGGGAATTCCGATGACGGGATCACAGGCAGGAACTCCTCTCCCTTGGGGCCAAAGTCTTCTGGCGCAACAGGAAAGTGGAACTTCACCAGCGTGAATCCATATACGTAGCTATCCAGGGCGTTCCAGGCGTGGTCTGCCAGCGCCACGGAGAAGCCGGCCTCCCGCAGGCAGCCAACAGTGGCATCGATGTAACGAAGCATAGCCGGACCAATGTTGACGCGCGAGACGATGAGCATCGTAGCCCAAGGATGGCGCATCAGCACCGTGTGCATCGATTGCGCACGCTTCCGCATTTCCGCCTTCCAGTTGCCCCCCGTCGTCGGCGCTTCCATTTCACCGGCCACCAGGTCCACAATGCCATCCAGAATGGCGTCTTTGTTGGCCACGTGCTTGTAGAGGGACATCGCCTCTACCTGCAAGACCTCGCCCAGCTTGCGCATGGACAGCGAATCAATGCCATGCGCATCGGCGTAGGCAAGCGCCGCCTGCAACACCCGCGTACGGGTTAACGGCTGGCGACGCGCTTTGTTTGTCTCCATGCGCGAGTTCTTCCCTTTGGGCGGCATAAATCAGCTCCCATTGTGAATCAACCGGCCTGGACTTTGCCCGTTACCTTGCTCGCGGGGCTTCCCCGGTGAGCCGAACATCGCGATTGCGCGACAGCAGGCTTACGGTGTAAGCTAGTCCCCATGGATGCTGTTGCTGCTCAGGTTTCCTCCGCCCAACCGGGAAGCCGCCGCACGATGTCGGCAATCTGGCAGGGGCACTATGGAGGGCCGGAATCTCTATCGCTGGCCACCCGTCCAGTCCCCGTACCCGGCAAGAAGGAGGTGCTGGTGCGCGTTCACGCGGCCGCCCTTGAAGTTGCCGATTGCTTCGCGATGCGCGGCTTCCCCATCGTCGTGCGGCTCATGTCCGGCATCTGGAGGCCCACACTGGGCATCCCGGGTATGGGCGTGGCGGGGCAGGTTGTGGAAACGGGAGGATCTGTCACCCGATTCCGCCCCGGAGACGAGGTCTTCGGCTGTTGTCTGGGAGCCTGCGCGACCTATGCCAAAACCAGCGAGGCGCACCTCGCCCTAAAGCCTTCCGGCGTGTCATGGCAGGAGGCGGCGGCAACATCGGGGTCCGCACTGGCGGCGCTCCACGCGTTGCGCGATACAGCCCGCCTACAGCCCGGCCAGAAGCTTCTCATCATCGGGGCCGCGGGCGGCATCGGGAGCTTTGCGGTACAACTCGCCCGGCACTTTGGCGCGGAGGTTACCGGCGTCTGCAGCAGCGCCAATGTAGAGACGGTACGCAGGCTGGGCGCGCATCAGGTGATTGACTATACCCGCGAAGACTTCGCCGGCACAACAAACCGCTATCACGTCATCCTGGACAACGTAGAGAATCGTCCGTTGGCCGACTGCCGGCGCGTCCTCACTCCAAGCGGTATGCTCCTCTGCAACAGCGGTACTGGGGCGCGGGGCCTTGCGTTCGCCATCCGGCTGCTGAAGCCACTGCTCCTCAATCCGTTCACGCGCCAGCAACTGCGCCGCTATCTCTCCGTGCCCAATGCTGACGATCTCGCCGAACTAGGCCGCTTGCTGGTGTGTGGCATCCTGCAGCCCGTCATCGGCCATGCATTTCCTCTCGCGGATACCCCCGCCGCCCTTCGTCATCTGGAAACCGGCCACACACGCGGCAAGCTCATCATCGAGGTTGCCAGCTAGTGTTCTGTCTCTAAAGTGTCTTTATGGTTCAAGAATCCCGTCTCGAAGTGGACTAAAGCGACTGGCGAGCCGCAATGGTAAAGGAATTTGAGAATAAGGACACTAGCCTATGTCGAGTTCCACAAACACCAGGAAGAGAAACCGCCGGGGCCATTCCAATGTCGGCTGGATAGCGTTTCAGCTACTCACTTCCTGGCAGACCTTCATCCTGCTGCAGCTTGCGGTAGCGGCACTGGCGGCATCGCGTTAGCGGCCCGTCCGGATGTCCGACCCGAACTCGTCAATCGCTAGTGTCTTTGCTGTTTCGTGGATTCCAGAAGATATGTTCGTTAGATTTTAAAGAATATCTTTCTCTGATAGAGCCAATAGCAAATATACAACAGGCCAAGGAGCACCAGAATGTGTTGCGGAATCGCACCTAAGTCTCCGAATATACTGAAGTTACCAGTGAAGCCAGCCAGCCCCCGATTCAACCAGCTTTTGATGCCTATCTGGGCTAATGAGTACACAAAAAGCGAGTTCATTCCAAGGACAACAAAACCGAATGACCAGCGTTTCACCTGCTTTACTTCAATCGTCCAATAGAAAGCAACCAGCATGAGTATCACCCATCCGGCACTGAAGAAGGTAAAGGACGCCGTCCACAGGCGCTTCACCATTGGATTAAAGGGTTCCAACGCCAGACCAATCACCATTCCCGCCACGGCGCAACCAAGCAAAGTCAATAGTTTTCTTCGATGAGACTTCTCAGTCCGCAGGAATGCGCCAACCCAGCAACCAAATAGAATCGTGATCGCGTTCCCGATGAAGTTGATGGTGGTGTAGAAGCCAGAGTAGTTATAGCCGAGCAGTTTCAGATCGATGACAGCGCCAATGTTGCCCGTCTGTGACCAGGGCCCATCCGGCCCTGGAAATGCGGCAAACAGTGCCCAATATCCCACCAGGATCCCCAACGCTACTGCCACCTGCGCCTTCACTTGAAGGCGAGTGATGAGAAAGCAGATGAGGTATCCGAAGGCGATCTGGCTGAGCACGTTGATTAGCTGGAATCTCAACTCGGATGTGCGACCCCAGTTTGAATAGATGTTACTGAGGGCAATGAGAACGAAGGCCCTCCAGGCAACATGACGGAACAATTCCGCATTTGTCGCGCCCTGTGAAATTCTGCGGGCAAACGCGAATGGCATCGCTACACCAACCATGAACGTGAATGCCGGCTGAATGAGATCCCAGAAGGTACATCCCTCCCACTGCACATGTTCCATTTGCGCCGCCAGCCATCCCCAGCCGGGGTAGTTACTCAGAACCGCAAAGCCAAATCCCTCAGAGATCAGCATCAGCATGATGAAGCCCCTGTAGGCATCCAGGCTCAATAGACGCCCGGTAGGCTGGTGCTGAGGAATCTTGTCCAGTGCCGGTTGCAGATCGGCTGCGGTCCTGGTTTGGGGATAACTAGTCATAGACATCGGTGTACGTTTCTACCTTGCTGTGGGCTGCTCCAGTATATGTTGGGCGAAGCAACAGCGCGTCCCGAACAATCCAGAAACGGTGGGTGGTCAGGAGAGACTCGCAACATCACCAGGCAACGCGCAAGCAAGCCGCACTGGATGTATCGACCCATAGGCTTTGTCTGCCGGAGCAAAGGAATGGTAGGTCGGCCGGTCGTGATCGTCAAGGAAGATGTCGCGGTGGAAATTGCTGCGTTGCGTAACGTGCTGTGGGCAGCCGACGGCCGCCACTCTGGTAACTCGTCGAATCACGGATATCGTGGGCAGACGGACGGGTACTTCTCAGGGAAACTTTGAGGTTGAGTGCACCGTCCCCGTCCCCGTCCCCGTCACCGTCCCCGTCCCCCCAGCATCCCCGAAACCTCGTCCCGAAACCGAAGAGCTGGGTCTTTGCTTCATAAACGTTCTACATGATGACCCAGGTTCGGCTGAGGCGCCTCATCCTGAGTGCAGTTGTGGTAGGTTTGGTTCGCGGCGGTTGGTACTGATCAACCGCACAGTGATCCAAAGTTCACACGGGGATCCAGACTTCAAGGCGCAATCACTGAGAAAGAGGCACACATGGGGGACAAGGGCGGAAAGAAAGACAGAGAAAAGAACAAGCAACAGCAACAGACGAAACACAAACAAGTGGAGCAAAAGAAGCAGGACCGAGCACCGGTCAGAAAGCCCGCTTAACCGAAGCCGCATCCAGTGATTCGCAGGCGCGGCGATCGGGTGTAGCCAGCCGATTTCGTGGCTTGCCGATATCGTGGCTCAAGGATGCGATTCTACATTTCAGCTGGTGGCCACGGCAATTGGATGGCCGGAATGGGGCGGTGACCCCAGCAGCGGATCCGCGCCCAGAAAGCCGAAGCGGCCCATCGATCGCAGCAAGATCGGCGGTCAGGATCGTCCATAAGTCCATAAGTAGTCTCGCGCGGGGCGTGCCCGAACTGCATGATATGGTGCGGGCAGCCGACGGCCACCACCCTGTGAATGCGTCCCATCCCCCGGTGGTGGGCGCGACTGCGAAGACATCTCAGCCCATATTGAAGTTGGAGAGCGGACACGGGAACCCCGATAGTGAATTAGCGCTCAGCCCCAGAAATTTGAAAAAGGATAATGGACTGCACCCTTCCATTGAGACACAGAGCTCTCGAGTATCAGGGACAGCTTGATGGACTGGCCCCCTAAGGTGAGACACGAAAGGATTTGAGAATCTGGGACAGTTCTCAGCGACCGAACCCGCGAACGCGGGATCGATGGTGGCGCTGGCTCGCGGTGAGTTCGTGGAGAGCTAAGGAGAACTAGAGGACGAACGTCCCCGAATTTGCCAGGCGAGTTTAGTAATTGGTGATGTGGGGCATCCCCGCCTCGCCGGGAGAGATTCATTCACAGCTTCCCGTCAGGACCGTCCGCTTCCTCTAATGCCAGAAACGGATCCCGGCCACCACTGACAGGCTACTCGCAGTGCCCCCCTGCCGACGCCAGAGATCGGCAGTTTGCCCGGTCGCTCCGGTCCAGGAAACGCCGATGTAGGGGGCAAATTCGCGCCGGATCTCGTATCGTAGCCGGGCACCCACCTCTGCTGTGCTTAGGCCCGAACCGATCGCCATCTGCTCGACGCTCTGAAACGTGAAATTCAGCTCCGCTCGAGGCTGCAGGATCAGCCGCTGAGTAACAAACAGATCATACTCACCTTCGAAGCGTGCGGAGACGTCGCCATCATGACTGACGAAGAGTGCGGTGTCGATTTCAAACCAGTAGGGAGCCAAGCCTTGAAAACCAAGTACGCCGAATGTACGTCTGCTTCCAGGAGCAACGTCCTGCCGGACGCCCGCCTGAAAATCGAAGAACGTACTGACTGCCCGGCTATAAAGACCCTGGATCTCGGCTTCCTCCAGTCTTCCCGCCACGTATTCGCCTTCTGTCTTTAACCAAAACCGCTGGTAATCCTTCCCTACCCAGCCTTGCGCGTCAAGAACCATCCGGTCCGCACCCTCAATACTCTGCACTTCAAACCGGTCCGCCATTACAAAATAGATGACCTTGCCACCAGTTTCACTCCGGAGTGCCTCCCGCGCCTTCTGCATCGCTTTCGGGTCGTACACCTCGTCCGCCGCATTGAACGTCGTTTCCGCTTCTTGGGCAAGAGCCGAAAAACTTATCAGCGACCCAACGATTAGTAAGGCGAAAAAACAACCTGTAGTCTTCATCGGCGGTCCGCTCGCTCGCGTTCTCTCACGGAAACCACTTGAAACATACCCGCATGCATGTGATAGAGCAGATGACAATGAAACGCCCAATCGCCAACCGCATCGGCGGTTATATCGATAGAAACCTTCTCGGCGGGTCGAACGATGATTGTGTGCTTTCTCAGTTTGTGGTTTCCAGGCTCATTGACTACGTCGAAGAACATACCATGCAAGTGGATGGGGTGCGACATCATCGTGTCGTTGATCATGGTGAGGCGGAGGCGCTCGTCTTTATAGAACACGATCGGCGCCACCATGTCGGAGAATTTCTTACCGTCGAAGGAAAACATATAACGCTCCATATTGGAGGTCAGATGCAATTCCAGTTCCCTTCCGGGCGGGCGAGAATCGGGGTTCGGATCCAGCGCCCTCAATTGCATATAGGTAAGGGCTCGATGGGGAACATTCTCCAGACCAGTGCCTGGCTCATCGAGGCGCTTGGTGGGATACATCGCCAGGTTCTGAACCCCCGGGCCTTTCGCATGAGGATGCGTTTGCATTCCAGCCATCCCGGATTCGCCGTCGCTCCGCGGCACAGAGTGACCGGAGTGCGAATCGGCTGGGTGACCGGCGTGCGAATCGGCTGGCTGCCCCCGCGCTCGTACATGAGCGTCCTGCGCGTGTGTCTCGGAAGCGCGCGGATTCCCGTCAGCGAGATGAGGATTGCTTACCTTCGTGGAGGCCCCGTGCATGCCTGATTCGTGTGGCACTTCCTCGGTTCCTTCATTCATCTGGCCGTGCCGGCCCTGCATGGTCCCGTCGCCCATGCCCATATCTCTCATCGTCAGCAGCGGCCTCTTCCGGAGGGGAGGGACGACCCCTGCCATTCCAGTGCGTGGCGCAAGCGTTGCCCGCGCGTAGCCGCTTCTATCCATTGCCTCACACATCAGGGTGTAGGCTTTCGAACGGTCCGGCTGCACAATGACGTCATAGGTCTCCGCAACACCTATCTGGAATTCATCGGTTTCGAGAGGACGCACATTCAACCCATCAACCTGCACCACGGTCATCGGCAGTCCTGGAATCCGGACATCGAAGATCGTCATCGCAGAGGCATTGATAATGCGCAGTCGGGTCCGCTGGCCAGGTTCAAATACTGCGGTCCAGTTCTCGTCAGGTGCGTGGCCGTTCACCAGATAGGTATATTCGGCGCCGGTGACATCCAAAAAATCGGTGGGAGCCATGCGCATCCTGCCCCAGAGCAACCGATCCTTAATCGTCTTTCCCAAGCCATTCTGCGTTGCATCCCGGAGGAACTCAACCGCAGTGCGCTTCTGGAAGTTGAAGTTGTCGCTCATCTTTTTGAGCTTCGCGAAAATCCGATGCGGACTTTCGAAGGTCCAGTCAGATAGCACAACGATGTGCTCTTGGTCGTACTGCACGGGATCGGCGCCTTTAGGCTCAATGACGATTGCGCCGTAGTGGCCAGCCTGTTCCTGCAAACCGGAATGGCTGTGGTACCAGTAGGTGCCGTTCTGGGGCACCCGAAAGCGGTAGGTGAACGTCTCCCCAGGCCGGATGCCGGGAAAGCTGACCCCCGGCACGCCATCCATCGTAAATGGGACGAGAATTCCATGCCAATGAATCGAAGTGTCTTCTTCCAGCCGGTTGGTTACGTGCAAAGCAACATCGTCGCCCTCCCTCCAGCGGAGTAACGGGCCGGGGAGTTGTCCGTTGATCGTAATCGCTTTCCCGATTGCTCCGTTGATCACCGCTTCCGCGTGGCCGACTTCAAGGTGAAACTCCGTTCCTGATAATGGGACGACCCCTTTGCGCGCTCTTACCGACGCACTTCGTGCCCACAGTGGAAGCAACGCTTGCAGGCTGGCTGCGCTGGCGACTCCTAAACCGTCTTTCAACAGTTGTCTTCGTTTCATAAATTTCACAGAGCCAGAATCTAGCCGCTAGAATCTTACCCAGGTTCGACAGCTCTGATCGTCGCAGTGTTTCGCAGGGCAGGGGATTGTGCTCTGCGGCCCATCCGTTGGACTGCTCAAATCAGCCGGCGCGAATTGAGAGCCTTCTCTAGGACATCAATTCTCAAGTTGGATGCAGGGTGTCCAGACACAAGGGGGGAACCCAGGGCAAAGGCAGTGGAAGCGTCCGCTTCCACAGTGCCTGCATGGAACTGCCACATTGTTCGGCAGAAACTTCCCACATTTGGCGCGTTTGTCCCAAACGGTAGAAAGTGCAAGGAACGCGCGGGATGGAAACGAAAGTGTCACGAGATGAAGCGGTGCCAGAGCCCGTGGCGTTCCCGGATGCTGCCGCGCGGGAGAGAGAGCGCGGCGGCGATTGGGCAACGGGCTACATGGCGCATTGCATCGCGTCGGGAGGACCTTAATGCCTCACCCACACGGCGACACCGTTCCCTCGCACCGTGGCCGACCAGAGAAGCAGGCCCGCAAAGACAAGGGCATCGATTGCCACCACGTCCAACCCGCGTACAGCAAACCGTTAGCGAAGCCATCGCGGAGCAGGTCGCCCACCTATCG
>CAZUAX010000040.1:2522-18923 GCA_964618435.1 uncultured Solibacteraceae bacterium | reverse complement strand
AAACCCTTCCCGCAAGAAAGTGATCCTCCTCAAGCCGCGCGGTTTTTGCGCTGGCGTTGTGCGAGCGATCGATGTTGTAAAATTGGCGCTGGAGTTCTATCCCGCCCCGATCTACGTATTGCACGAGATTGTCCATAACAAACACGTTGTACAGGACCTGCGGGATAACGGGGCCATTTTTGTCGATGAAATCGCAGAGGTGCCTGTGGGTGCGCGTATCATCTTTAGCGCCCATGGTGTTTCGCCCGAGGTCCGCCAACAGGCCAGCGACCGGAAACTGAATGTCATCGATGCCACCTGTCCTTTGGTTACCAAAGTACACATGGAAGCCATTCGCTTTGCGAAGCAGGGCTACTCCATTGTTCTGATTGGACATCGTGACCACGAGGAGACCATCGGCACATTGGGTGAGGCTCCTGACCACATGAGCCTTGTCAGCGATGTGTCGGATGTCGATCTGCTGGAGCTGCCGGATGAAAGCAAGGTGGTTTACCTCACGCAAACCACGCTGAGCCTGGATGAGACCCGTGACATCATCATTCGCCTGAAGGAACGGTTCCCGGCCATCCAGGGCCCTCCCTCCCAAGACATCTGTTACGCAACGGAAAATCGACAGTTGGCGGTGAAGGCTGTCGCGCCCCTGTGTCAATTGCTGCTTGTGGTTGGATCGCAAAACAGCTCCAATTCCAAGCGGCTGGTGGAAGTCTGCATGAATGCGGGCGTACCTTCGTACCTGGTTGATGATGCCTCAGAACTCCAACCGTCCTGGCTGGATGGGGTTAGTTCCGTCTCGATCACCGCAGGCGCGTCTGCCCCGGAAATCCTTGTGCAGGGGGTCATCACGCGTTTAGCTACGGAGTTTCAATTCGATCTTGTAGAAGAAATGGAGTTGAAAGATGAAGATGTCCGGTTCAGCCTGCCGCCGGAGTTGAAAATCCTGGAGCCCAGGCTGCAAACCGTCGTAAACTGAGCGTCTTATGAGTGCCATTGGTCAGGCGATCGCGACCGGCACCACCCGTGTGAACCGGGTGATCGATCGGTCCACCCGCTATCTGCTCGAATTGCAGCGGCCCGAGGGGTATTGGTGGGGCGACCTTACCGCGGATACCACACTGGAGTCCGACTACATCCTTTTGCTGTTGTGGCTCTATCCTCCCTCCGCGGATCAACCCGCATGGAACCCTCCTTGTATGGACCGCGTGCGCAAGGCCGCAAACAGCATACTGGAGCGCCAACTCCCTGATGGTGGCTTTAACATCTGCTCGCAAGGCCCGTCGGACGTCAGTGCCACGGTAAAGGCTTATTTCGCGCTTAAGCTGGCCGGTTTATCGGTAGATGATGGCCGCATGGTCGCTGCACGGGAACGGATCCTTGCGCTGGGCGGCATGCAGGCTGCCAACAGCTACGTGAAGATCAACCTCAGCCTGTTCGGCATTTATCCTCGCCGGTATGTGCCTTCGGTTCCGCCCGAAATGATGCTGGTTCCGGGGAATTGGCTTTACGAGATGTCCTCCTGGAGCCGCGCCATCGTGGTGCCGCTGAGTATCCTCCATGCTCACGCCCCCCAACGTCCGGTACCCAACGGGTTCAACCTGTCGGAGTTATTGAAGTCCGGCGTTTCTTTGGGCTTTCCGAAGGAAGGCAACGCTATTTCCTGGCGGAATTTCTTTTACGGCGTAGACGTAGTGTTGAAGTTATGGGATCGCTTCGGCAGTCGCAAAGTGCGGGCGCGCGCTGTGCAGGAAGCAACGTCGTGGGCCATGGAGCGCACGCAGCATTCCGATGGTTTGGGTGCCATTTACCCGCCGATGATGTACTGGATTATGGTGCTGGACTTGTTGGGCTATTCGCGGCAGTCTCCGGAGTTCGTGGAAGCCATGGCGCAGTTTGAGCGGCTGATGGTGGAAACCGAGGATTCTTTACATTTCCAGCCCTGTTTCTCGCCCGTCTGGGATACCGCGATTATCAGCTATGCGCTGGCCGAGGCCGGTGGCGCTCCGCCCCACAAACTCCGCGGTGCGGCGGACTGGCTGCTCAGCAAAGAAGTCCGGCGAAAGGGTGATTGGAGCATTAAGCGCCCCAACACAGAGCCATCGGGCTGGTACTTCGAATTCGCCAACGAGTTTTATCCGGACATTGATGACACCGGCATGGTGCTGATGGCCCTGGCCAAGGCGCGCGCGACGGATCCGGAAGCGCATCGAGCCTGTATCCAACGGGCAGTGAACTGGCTGTTCGACATGCAGTCAAGCGATGGCGGATGGGCAGCCTTTGATGTCGACAACGATTTCTTGCCCCTCAGCTTCGTTCCGTTTGCCGATCACAACGCCATGCTCGACCCTACCTGTGCCGACATCACAGGCCGCGTGATGGAAGCTCTGGTGATGTGCGGCGTGGAGCCGGCGCACCCATCCATCCGTAAAGGGGTTGCCTACCTCATCGACACCCAGCAGCCGGACGGGAGCTGGTACGGACGATGGGGAGTGAACTACCTGTATGGCACTTGCTTCGCCCTGCGCGGTCTGCGGGCGGCGAACGAAAGCGACCGCGAAGCGCACATTTTGCGCGCGGGCGAATGGATCCGCGCGGTGCAGAACGCTGACGGTGGCTGGGGCGAAAGCTGCCACAGCTACAACGACGGCGAATTCGTTCCCGCCCCAAGCACGCCTTCGCAGTCGGCATGGGCCCTGATGGGGCTTATCGCAAGTGGCGACAACTACAGCAGCAGTGTAGAGCGAGGCGTTGAATACCTGGCGCGCACGCAGCGGCAGGATGGCGGCTGGGATGAAACGCTCTCCACCGGCACCGGATTTCCCAAGGTCTTCTACCTTACCTATCATTACTACCGGCATGCGTTTCCGCTGATGGCGCTGGCCAGCTACCGGAACTCGCTGCGACCAACAGACTAGGATGGGAATGGCGGCGGAGCGGATGTTCTTGCGGGAAGAGGCGATTTAGCAATGCGATTTCCAATCTCAATGACCATGGGCCTCGCGGGGTACATCCTGCGCAATAAGTTGAATCCACCTCAGCAGTGGCAGCGCAACCTGGCGGCAAAGAGCGGCGGCTCCAATCCTTTTCGCATTCTGCACGAGAAGCATAGCCACGGCGCCAGCCGGACTCCGCACCCCATGATCAACAAGCGGTTTCCTCTCGTGTTGATGCTGGAGCCTTTGCATGCCTGCAACCTCACTTGCACAGGCTGCGGACGCATTCGCGAGTACGAGACCACCATCACCAAACGCCTGAGCCTCCAGCAGTGCCTTGGCGCGGTGGATGAATGCAACGCACCCGTGGTTTCAATCTGTGGCGGCGAGCCTTTCCTTTACCCGGAACTGGCCGAACTTACCAGGGAGTTGGTGGTTCGCGGCAAGCATATCTATCTCTGCACGAATGGTATGTTCCTGCGAAAGAAGGTGCATGAGTACACCCCGCACAAGCATCTTTTCTTCAACGTGCATTTGGATGGCCTGGAGAAGAATCACGATATCGCCGTAGAGCGCGAGGGCGTGTTCCGCGAAGCCATCGAAGGCATTAAGGTGGCAAAGGCGAAGGGATTCAAGGTCTGCACCAACACCACTGTGTACCGCGAGACGGATATGAAGGAGATTTGGGAACTCTACGAGTTTCTTGAGCAGTTCCAACTCGATGGGCACATGATCGCCCCCGCTTATGGCTACTCCGCAGTGAATGATCGCGAGATCTTCATGACCCGCGACGACATCATGGAGAAGTTCCGGGACATCGACGCCATGGCGTCCCGGTTCAAGCTCAATTCAACCCCCGTGTATCTCGACTTCTTGAAGGGGGAGCGTGACCTCCCCTGTACCGCCTGGGGCAATCCTACCTATAACGTGGAAGGCTGGAAGGGCCCCTGCTACCTGATCACGGACGCCCATCACAAGACCTTCGAGGAGTTCATGACTCACACCGACTGGGAAAGTTACGGCCACGGTAACGACCCTCGCTGCGAGCACTGCATGGTGCATTGTGGCTACGAACCCTCAGCCGCCCTGGGGATTCACTCGAAGCCTTCCGATAGCATCAACCTTCTGAAATGGGCGCTTCGATGAGTCCTGACCGCAAAGAAAGCACCTACGTTGGATATTGAATCGAAACCGATCCTGGTTACCGGCGCCTCTGGCTTCGTGGGCTGGCATGTCGCTCGCTTGCTGCTGGAGCAGGGAACCGAGGTGCACGCGCTCGTACGTCCGGGCAGCGAAGTCCCTGGGCTGCCCGTAAGAATCTTTGAAGGCGACCTGCGCGACGCGCGCAGCGTCCAGCAAGCGATTCTCGGCTGTGGTGCCGTGTTTCACGTTGCGGCGGACTACCGCCTATGGGTAAAAGATGCCGACGCGATGTTTGAAACCAACGTGCGAGGCACCAGCCAGTTGCTGGAGCTTGCCAGCATCGAAGAGGTGGATAAGTTCGTCTACACCAGCACTGTGGGCTGCATAGGCATTCCTGAGGATGGTCTGGGCGACGAATCTACCCCGATAGACATCCACGCGATGTATGGTCCGTACAAACAGTCCAAATACCTTGCCGAAGAGGCGGTCTTGCGACTGGCAAGCCAGGGCTTTCCCGCAGTGATTGTGAACCCCACTGCGCCAGTAGGGGTTCGCGACGCCAAGCCCACTCCCACCGGTCAAATTATCGTGGACTTCCTTCGTGGTCGCATGCCTGCCTACCTCGATACCGGGCTCAACGTTGTCGACGTGGAGGATGTTGCTCGCGGCCATCTGCTGGCTTGCGAATATGGTCGTTCTGGCGAGCGATACATCCTGGGAGGCGAAAACCTCACGCTGAAAGAAATCCTTGACACCCTGGCCGATCTCAGTGGGAGACCAGCTCCCACGATGCAGGTTCCTTTCGGAGTGGCGATGGCCTTTGCGCGGATCGGCGCTGTCTGGGCGGCCATCACCGGAAGACCGCCTCGCGCTCCCATTGATGCTGTGCGGATGGCTCGCACGAAGATGTTTGTGAGCAGCGCCAAAGCGGAACGTGAGCTGGGTTACCAGCCTTCCCAAGCGCGCGATGCGCTCGCGCATGCGGTGGCTTGGTACCGGGAGAATGGATACGTCTAGATGCCAAGAGTAGCTGTGATTGCATCCCACCGGAGGGAATTCGATGGCATCCTGCGCCGTGCGGGCACGGGTAGGGCACTTCCCCTCTCTCTTGGCTTTGCCCGTTCCCTTAGCTGGCCGGTGCCTGGGCGAGGTGAAGTTGAGTGGCTCTTGCTGGCCGACGGAATCGGCGCCGTGGCCGCCACTCGTGCCTGCTCTGCGGTTCCGGAGCCCGGTGCTCTGGACGCCATCTTGAGCATCGGTTACTGCGGTGCTACCAACCCTCGCTGGCAGTGCGGCGATGTTCTGGCTGCCCGGCGGGTGAAGCAGGCCTCTAGTGGCGAAGACTTTTTGTGTATCCTTCCCGCATCTTCTGGTTGCGACATGGCTCCCGCGATGGTTTTGAGTGTCGATCACATCGTCCGTTTCGCCACTGAGAAGCATCAAATCGGTCAAGATGGCGTGGACGCCATCGAAATGGAAGCGGCCGCAGTGGCACGCTTTGCCCGGAACCACCAGTTGCCTTTTGCCGCAATCAAGTCGGTCTCCGATACCTGCGAGGAGGATTTGCCCATCGATTTTGATCGCGCGCGCCGTGCCGATGGCGGAATTCGCGTCCAGTCGATCCTGGCGCAGGCCTTGTCCCGCCCGTGGACCCGGCTTCCCCGCCTGCGTAACCTGGCCCGCGCTTCCCGGCTTGCCTCCGATACTCTCGGGGAGGCCATGATGGGGATTTCATGGTAACCATGTCCTTACCAAAGCGTATGAAAGCCGCCGTCTACACCGGCAACAGCAATCTGGAAGTCCAGGACCTGCCCTGCCCGTCGCTGCAACGAGGCGAAGTCCTGGTGCGCGTCCACAGTTGTGGCATCTGCCACACCGACCTGAAAAAGGTGGAGTACAACCTGCTGCCACCGCCGCGCGTGTTTGGGCATGAAACCGCTGGTGAAATTGCGGCCGTGGGCGAAGGCGTTGAGGGCTATACCGTTGGCGAGCGGGTGGTGGTCTTTCACCACATTCCCTGTGGCGCCTGTTTTTATTGCCAGCGGCGTTTGTACGCCCAATGCCCCACCTACAAGAAGGTGGGCGTCACGGCCGGGTTTGAACCCGCGGGCGGTGGATTTGCTGAATATGTGCGGGTGATGGATTGGATTGTCGCTCGCGGCATGGAAAAGATTCCGGATGGGGTTTCCTACGACGTAGCCACGTTTGTGGAACCACTGAACACGTGCTTGAAGGCGGTTGTCGGCTGTAATCCACAACCCGGCGATGTGGTTCTGGTGCTGGGCCAGGGACCGATTGGCTTGATTTTTTCCTTGCTCGTGCAGCGCACGGGCGCCTGCGTGGTGGCAACCGACATGATCGATAGCCGCCTTGCGTTGTCCCGCCGCTGCGGAGCCAATCTCGCCATCAAGGCCGATGCGCCAGACCTGCGCGAACAGATTGACAGCCTCACCGAGGGACGCGGCGCGGATATCGTGATTGTGGCTGCATCCGCACCCGGAATCGTCGATCAGGCCGTGGCCTGTTCCCGTCCCGGCGCGCGCATCGCGTTGTTCGCTCAGACATCCAACAAGGAGACCATCCGCGTGGGCGGAGGTGATCTTGTGGCAGGAGAGCGAACCCTAGTAGGCTATTATTCAGCCGATGTCGACTTGCAGGCGGAATCGGCACGCTTGGTCTTTGGAGGAGAATTGCCTCTCGCGGACTTGATTTCGCACCGCTTCGCCCTTGCCGACATCCATAAAGGTATCCAGCAGGCGTTGCATCCGGATGAGCATTCGCTGAAAATCGTGGTGCGGCCGCATATGTTAAAGGTGAACGACATATCCGCACAGAGCTTGTCGGAAGAGAGCCCCTCAACCGGGAATGTGCTGCGCCGCAAAGGTGGGCCGAGTGAAGACTAATATGCTGGCCGGGGTTCTCTACGGCCGGGAACAACTTCGTGTCGAAAGCATGCCGATTCCCCGGATTGAGTCCGGCGAAGTGCTGGTTCGCGTGCGTGCGGCGCTCACCTGCGGTACCGATGTAAAGGTGTTTCGGCGCGGGTATCATGCGCGCATGATCGTTCCCCCAGCCGTTTTCGGCCATGAGCTTGCCGGCGACATTGTGGAAGTAGGCGACGGCGTAGAGAACTTCGCAGTGGGGCAGCGTGTGGTTTCGGCAAACTCAGCCCCCTGTGGCGAGTGCTTCTACTGCAAGCGCAACCTGGAAAACCTCTGCGACGACCTGTTGTTCAATAACGGGGCCTATGCCGAATATATCCGCATCCCCGCGCGCATTGTGCAGAAAAACCTGCTGCACATTCCCGAACATGTGCAATATCAGGAGGCCGCGCTTGCTGAGCCGCTGGCTTGCGTGCTGCGCGGCTGGGAAGAAACGCATGCCCAGCCTGGAGATTCCGTGGCCATCATTGGCCTCGGCCCTATCGGCATGATGTTTGTCTGCATTGCCAAGTTTTTCGGGGCCAGAGTAATCGCGATTGGCCGCCGCTGGCAGCAGTTGGATCGCGCACGCGAGATGGGTGCCGACGAACTCATCTGCACTGAAGAAACTCCAGACATCCCCGAGCGCATTTGCGAACTCACAGAGGGACGTGGTGTAGACGTGGCCTTCGAAGCCGTGGGCAAACCCGAAACCTGGGAGCTTGCCGTGAAACTGCTGCGGCGGGGCGGGATCGTGAACTTTTTCGGCGGTTGTCCCAGCGACACCAAGGTTGCCTTACCCACCGCGCTGCTGCACTACTCGGAAATCAGCTGCAAGGCGAGCTTTCACCACACACCAGCCCTTATCCGCAAGGCGCTTGACCTGATTGCCAATGACGCGGTGCCCGCGCGCTTCTTCATCAACCGCACGGAGCCACTCACCAATCTGCTGGAAGTGATGCGTCACCTGATGAGCCACAATGGTCACCTGAAGACGGCCATCATTCCTTAGGCGAGGCCACGGCGTTTGGCGGCTACCCGTACTTTTCTGGCCCCCGCGGCGTTCCTTGAGGACGCTGCTTCCCAACAGCCCTGGGACCGCGAAGAGAGCCTTCTCTACACCCGCTGGCTAGCCACCGGCCACTATGAGAACTTCCACGTGGTGAGCCTGCTTCTTCCCCGCGAGCTCCATCAGGACTTCTACAATATCTACGCCTACTGCCGCTGGAGCGATGACCTGGGGGATGAGTTGGACAGCACTGTCCGCAGTCTGGAAATGCTCGCCTGGTGGCGCCAGCAACTGGAGGCGATGTACCGGGGAGCGCCGCCCTCACATCCGGTGTTCGTTGCCCTGGTGGAAACCGTCCACCGCCGGCGCCTTCCCATGGAGCCGTTTGCCAACCTGCTGGACGCCTTCGTTCAGGATCAGACTGTCACCCGCTATCACGATTGGACAGAAATCGAATCCTATTGTGTGAACTCTGCCAACCCCGTCGGACGCCTCGTGCTGATGCTGTGCGGTTACCGCGATGAAGCCCGCTTCGCCCTCTCTGATGCCGTCTGTACCGGGCTGCAGCTTGCTAATTTCTGGCAGGATGTGTCCGTGGACCTGCAGAAGGGCCGCATTTATCTGCCACTGGATCTGGTCGCCAGGCATGGCTATTCTGAGGGGCAACTGCTGGCTCGCGAGGATCATCCTTTGTTTCGCGCGGCCATGCGGGAGGCGGTCGATTACGCACGCCACTATTTCCATAGGGGCGAAGCCCTCGTCGCGACCCTGAATCCGCGCCTTGCGCTGGACATTGACCTCTTCCTCCGTGGCGGCGTGGCCATCCTCGATGAAGTGGCAGCGTCGGACTACAACGTCCTCCGTCACCGTCCGCGCATCACCAAATCAAGGCGCGCCGCCATCCTCCTGCGCGCCTTGGGCGCCCACATCCCAAGGCTTTGGCGCGCGCCACGCCACCCGGTGGTTTCCGGGTAGCAACGCCAGGCGCTGATCACTCGCTTCCGTCCTTTCGCCGCCCTTCTTGCCTCAGTTCGGGTTCCAGCCCAGCGGGCATCCTGTTCCTTCTCCATCAGACTTCCGCCTCCTGTATCAATCCGCTCGTGGTACCTTGAGAATCAGGGCCATGCTGCACGGAGCCGATCGTTTTTTCACACTTGCGCAGTCGTATTCCCACTGTGAGAGGGTGTCTCGTCACCGGGCGCGTAATTTCTATTACGCGTTTCTGTTGCTGCCTCGACGCAAACGGGCGGCGATGTGTGCGGTATACGCCTTCATGCGCTATTGCGACGACCTAAGCGACGACCTCAACGATGGCTCCGGCGCAGCCGCAAACGCCATCGATCAGTGGGAACAGCACCTCCGCGAGGCTTTGGCTGGAAATGCGCCAGGGCATCAGCTTTGGCCGGCCTTTATCGATACCGTGCAGCGCTACCAGATTCCCCACGAATACTTCTTTGAGATGATCCGCGGCGTCCGGAGCGACCTCGAACCCCGCCGCATCCGGCGATTTGAAGAACTTTACGATTATTGCTATCGGGTAGCCTCGGTAGTGGGCCTCACGGTGATCCATATTCTTGGTTTCCAGGGCGCCCGCGCACTGGAGTTGGCCGAAAAGTGCGGCATCGCCTTTCAGCTCACAAACATCCTGAGGGATGTTCGTGAAGACGCGGAGAACCAGCGGATCTACCTTCCTGAAGAAGACCTGGAGCAATTTGGCGTTACCCGCGAGGAGTTGTGCGCGGCAAAGCCGAGCGAACGGTTCCGTGCCTTGATGCGTTTTGAATCTGCCCGCGCCTGGCGCTATTACCGTGAGAGCTTCGGCTTGGTAAACCTCACCGCACGGTCCGGGCGGGCCTGCCTGAGCGCACTCATCGGCATCTATTCCAACCTGCTGCGGGCCATCGAACTGGCCAATTTCGATGTGCTTTCCCGGCGGATCCGTCTCTCCAGCGGCCACAAGATCTGGATTCTTCTGAAGAGTCTTTTGGGCCTCCAGCGTCTGCCTGCCCCGCGCCGACTCCACGCCTGATGCATCTTGTTCCGCTGCCCTCGCTAAAGTAACAGCCTCCTTCCGCCGAATGCCTTCCTGGCGGGAATCCTTTTCGTCGCTGAGGGAGGCGAATCCATGGCACTGGCCCAGATGGAAGCGGTGGCACGCATTGAGCAGGGCTACCACTTGCTCGACAAGGGCGAGGCCCAGCGGGCATTGGACTGCTTCCTGAGCCTTGCTGAGGCGCTGCCCCGCGTGGCGGCATCCTGGCATGGGCTGGGCAATGCCTGCGCCGCTCTTGGTGATGCCAGCCGCAGCCTGGATTTTCTGGCAAAGGCATGCAGCCTCTCTCCGCAAACCGGCATGTACTGGGGCGATTACGGAAAACAATTGCTCCACGCGCAGCGTTTTGCGGAGGCCGCCGAAGCGTGTTCACGGGCCTTGCGCGATGCTCCCGAAGACCTGCTGCTGCACATGATGTATGGGCAGGCCCTCTCAGGAATCGGTCTGGAAGCAGAAGCCCTTCAGGAATACGGCTATATCCTGGAAAAACAACCGCACTCCGCGCCTGCCATCAATCTGATGGGCAACGTGATGCGCAAGCTGAACCGGCTGGAGGAAGCTGCCGAACTCTACCAGGCCTCCCTGCAATTGGACCCCAAGCGCTACGAAATCTGGCACAACCTTGCCTCCATCCGATCCCTGCAACAGCGCTGGCCGGAGGCAACCGCCTGCGCGGCGGAAGCCGTCCATCAGAATCCACAGTTCTGGCAGGCGCAGCTTGGCTTGGGGCTAACTCTCGTGCGCCAGAAACTCTATGACGACGCGGAAACCTGCTTTCTGTCCGCGCTCCAGCTTTCTGACGGGAATGCCGATGTCTGTCTGGAGTTGGGGAATCTGGCGATGGCCCGCCATCAGGGGAATGAGGCCATGCAGTGGTTTCGCCGAGCGATTGAGGCCAATCCGCACCACGCGGGCGCCATCATCAACGCCGCGGATCTCTTCCGTCTGAACGGAGGAATCGCACAGGCCCTTTCCATGGCCCAGTTGGCGCTGCGAATTGAGCCTCGGAATACGAAGGCCATCAGTATGGAGGCAATCGCGCTGAGTGAGCTTGGCCGCATGCGTGAGGCGCTCTCAAGCTACCAGCGCGTGGTGGAGATTGAGCCTGACGATGCTACCGCCCAATCGAACCTGCTCTACAACCTCAACTTTCATACCGTATTCGAGCCGGAGAAGGTTTTCCTGGTACACCAGGCCTGGGGACGGATTGCCGAGGCCCGTGCGCAAACATGGGGCATCCAGCCCATCACGCAGCCCATTCCCAACAGGCGCCTGCGGATCGGCTACGTCTCCGGGGATTTTCGCCGCCACTCCGTCATGTACTTTCTGCGACCTCTGCTGGAAGGGCATCACCGCGAACAGTTTGACATCTATTGCTACAGTTGCGTGGATCGCGAGGATGGCGTTACCGCCCAAATCAAGCAAATGGGCCAGGCCAGCCAGACGGCTATTCAGTGGCGCGATATCGCATCCATCAGCCATCCGGAAGCCGCCGCACTCATCGTGCGCGACAAGATCGACATTCTTGTGGACCTGGGGGGGCACACCGGCAGCGGGCGTCTTCCCCTGTTTGCCGCCAAGCCCGCCCCGGTGCAGTGCGCCTACCTTGGCTACCCCAACACCACCGGGCTCAGCACGATTGGCTACCGGATTGTTGACCCAATTACAGACCCCGAAGAAGGCGGGAGTGATGCGCTGCACACGGAAGCCCTTGTGCGCCTCCACCCTACCTTCCTATGCTTCGATCCGGTGGAAGCCGCCTTGGACGTGGAGCCCCGCCCGCCCTGCCTGGATAGCGGCGTCATTACTTTCGGCACCTTCAACAACAACAAGAAGATTGATGCGCCAACGGCCCAGGCTTGGGGCGCGCTCATGGAGGCAGTGCCGCAATCGCGCCTCTTGTTGAAGTGCCGTTCCTACGGGGCGGAACCAGCCCGCCGCTACGTGCTGGGATTGCTTGAGAACGCGGGCGTTACGGCCGATAGGGTGAACTTTCTGCCGGGCGACGCGGGTTATGAGGATCACCTGCGGCAGTATGCGCGCCTGGATATCGCCCTGGATACCTTCCCCTATAACGGCACCACTACCACCATGGAGGCCCTCTGGATGGGAGTGCCGGTAATTTCACTTTCCGGCAACAGCCATGCCAGCCGTGTAGGACGCAGCATCCTGCACACGCTGGGACGACCGGATTGGGCGGCGGACTCCATCGAAGCATTCGCCCGCACCGGGGCGTCGCTTGCTGGCGACACTGCGGAACTGCAGCGTCTCCGCTCCGGCTTGCGTCAGATGCTGCGCATGAGCCCCCTGATGGACCGTGAGGGAATGGTGGATCGGATTGAGGCGTCCTACCGCCAAATGTGGCAAGCCTGGTGTGCGCAATGGGGCACTACCCAGCCGCCCAGCACATAAGTTCAAAAATGCAATCAAGTTACGGAAGATTCGCCATGAACCAGAACCCCATTGCCCTTGGAGATATCCAGAACCCCGCGGCACAGGCAGCCTCTGCCTCCAACTCGCTCGCTGCCCGTGTCAGGCAGTTTCCCTTTTGGTATCACCGCATCCCATTGCCCGGCGGGGTCATCACTCCAGGATGGGCTCCCATCGATGCGGCTGCTTATCAGATTCCCGAGCTCTTGGATGGCAAACGTGTGCTGGATATCGGAGCCTGGGACGGCTACTGGACTTTTGAGGCGCTACGTCGCGGGGCGCGGGAAGTGGTAGCCATCGATGACTTCTCTGACTATCTCGGTTCTCTCCAACAGGAAGACCGCAAGGCCTGGCAGACTTTTGATCTCTGTCGCGATGCGCTTGGTTATAGTGAACCCCGGTGCCAGCGCCGCGAACTCTCCATCTACGAGCTATCGCGCGACGTGCTGGGGGAGTTTGATGTCGTATTTGCCTTCGGACTTCTCTACCATCTGCGCTACCCCTTGCTGGCGCTCGATCTCATCAGCAAGGTATGTATAGGCGAACTATACGTGGAATCCGCCATCCTAGACGATTTCAGCCCTTACCGAGGAGGAATGCACCATGGCTACATGGGAGGGCAGATGGTAATGGAATTCTATCCTGACAACCAATACGGCAATAACCACACCAACTGGTGGGCACCCACCCTTCACTGTCTAGCGCACATGGTGCGAGCAGCGGGCTTCGACAACGTGGACGCCTGGAAACTGCGCGGCCAGCCTACTAGCCTGGCCGAATGCCGAGGATTCGTGAAGGGAACAAAATCGGCGGCCACCAGGGTCAATGGCATTTCGGCAACCGCCGCCTGAGGGCTATTCCACTGAGATGGCAAACGGCATGATGGCCTTCACGCCCGGCTGCTGCGCCGCCTGGAAATGAGGGCTGGCGGTAAGCCCAGCGAAGGGCGTATCCTGCAGGAGGTAAGAAGCAGCAATCCGGTTAACGGATCCGCTTTCCAGGCTCGCCAGCATCTCGAAGAAGCTCTTCTTGCCGGGGTAAACCATCACTTTCAACTTATCGTCATCAGCGATTCCCGCCTGCTTCTTAACCCGCGCCAGCGCCACATCAATTCCACCCAGCTCGTCCAACAGGCCGCGCTCCAGCGCCTGTGACCCTAGCCACACACGGCCCTCGGCCAGAGGGGCAACTTCTTCCACCGGACGCTTCCGCCCGGTTGCCACTTCGTCCAGAAAGGACTTATACATCGCCTGGATAAGTGACTTCAGGTTCTCGCGGCCAGCTGCGTCCAGCGCCTCATAGTCCGACAGGAATCCCGAGTTCTTTCCCCTGCTTACAGAGTCTTTGGTGATCCCCAGATTGTTGTACAGTCCCTTCAGCACAGGCTTCGCGAACACTACGCCAATTGACCCGGTAATGGTTGAGGGATAAGCCACAATGGGATCACCCGTCATGGCCATATAATAGCCGCCGGAGGCCGCGTAGTCCCCCATGGAGATCACCAGCGGCTTCTTTCCGCTTACCTCGCGCACTACTTCCAGAATCTCATCGGACGCCACCGCATCACCGCCGGGAGAGTCAATGCGCAACACAATGCCCTTGATGTCCTTGTTCTTGGCTACGCTGCGGAGGGTGGCCGCGATACTCTCTGAGGCGATCATTGAGGATTCCGTGAAACTATCCGTCTTTCCTCGCATGATGTCGCCCTGCGCCACCACAAAAGCGATGCTGGAACTGCCCGTGAGGCCAAGCGAAGACGGGCTGATTGCCCGATACTTCTTGGCATCCGTTTCCTTGTAATCTTCCAGTTTCAGCGCTTCCTTAATCTCATCCTTAAGCTGCTGCTCGTGTCGTACGCCATCAAACAGCCCCTCCTCTACCGCGCTGGCCGCCGTAAAGGGGCCACGGTCAAGAATCGCGGCCAGTTCCTCAGGAGATTTGTTGCGGGCGCTGCCCGAAGTGGTGAGGAATTCGTTGTACAGCCCGTCCAGCAACGAGTTCAGTACTTCGCGCGTTTCTGGGGTCATCTTCGATTCCGTATACTGGTCCCCCGCGTCCTTGTAGCGGCCCGCGTGCTCCACTTCCATCGACACGCCTACCTTGTCGAGCGTGTTCTTGAGGTACATCACCTCCACACGCATGCCCTGCATCAGAATCAGGTCTTCCGGACTGGCGTAGATCTTGTCCGCCGCGGTAGCGATGTAATAGTCCACCATGCGCGGCGTCCGCAGGTAGGCATACACCGGCTTCCCGGAGTCCTTGCGGAACTTCTCCAGCGAGCCGCGAATCTCCTGCGCGGTGGCCCAGCCCAGTGAAGGCATGCGCGTTTCCAGCACCACCGCCTTCACACGGTCGTCCACTGCCGCCTTGCGCAGCGAACTCCACAGTTCAATGGTAGTCAGGCCGGATGCAGGTTGCCCTGGAATCGGCAGGGACGGGGCAGACATTTCGTCAATGGATCCGCTTAAGGAGAGGCGTAGCACGGAGTTCTCTGGCACCGCGGGTTCCCGGTCCCCCAGCCTCGACATCGCCAGCACAATCACGATCCCGGCGAACACCGAGATCACAATTCCCAAAATCAGACCCACCAGAAATTTCTTCATATACCGTCCCTGCCAGTAGTTACGTCGATTCCTACGTATTCTTTGCGCCCCTCAGTGAGGTCGCACCCTTAATGATGGCTTCGAAGCGTTTGTTAACATCCGTCAGGTATTGCAAATCGCCGCCTGCGATTTCCAATGTTATAGGACCCTTGTAGCCAATGGCGCCAATCGAATCGTAGATCGCAGGCCAGTTCAGGTCTCCATCCAACAGATTCACGAACTGGGCTTCCCGGTTCCGGAACCGGAAATCCTTGAAGTGAATCTTGGCAATTCGCTTGTCCAGGCTACGTAACCACTGCTCCGGATAGCCATAAAGCTGCACATTGCCAACGTCGAAGTATGCCTTCACATAGGGAGACTTGAAGCTGTCTACGTACTCGCAAAATTCAATGGGGCTCAGCAGGAACTTGTTCCAGACGTTCTCAAGCGCGATGGTGATCTTGTCCTTGGTTGCTTCGTTCACCAGTTCGCTGATCTGGCGCTTCGATCGCTCCATTGCCTGCTCATAGGTGACGCCAGGGTTTACTACCGCCGGCACCAGAAGCACCGTATCGGCGCCCCACTCCTTGGCATTGCGCATGCTAGTGCGCATGCCTTCCATCGACAACTTCACCTCTGCCGGATCCGCGCTGGAGAGCGGGTAGCGCCAGTGCGCGGAATTCATCACGCCATGGATGCGCAATCCGGTAACCTGCGCTGCCTTGGCAATTGCCTCGGCTTCCTTAGGGTCAGTAACCGTATTCGGCTCAACACACTCAAAGCCGGCGTCGCGTGCCATCTGGAAGCGGTAATGGTAGCTCCCATGGCGGCCCATCATGCCAATCACCAGGCCTTTTTCCACCGGAAGCTTTCCGCCGGACTGGGCAGCAGCGGACATTGATGCGCCGGCCACTGAGGCCGCGGCGGCAGCGGCAGAGAGAAAAGTGCGTCGTTCCATAAATAAACTCCTTTGCGGGTCCAGACCCCGGCGCAACACGGCGGCCGCTACCGGAAGGATAGCCCCATCATATCGCGGACCCACCGCACTGGCATATCGCGGACCCACCTTGGGGGCATATCGCGGACCCGCCGGAAGGGAAGATCAGAACTGCGGGATTGCACTACCCCACAGTAGGGGCAATCATCCTGACGGAATGCCCTCTCGCTCCCACGGCAACTGCCGTTCCTTCCCGCCTACCTCCTGGCTTCAGGGCGAGTTACGCGCCTGGCCGCGTGCTGGTAAGGCGTCCTTCCGTTTCCTCGTTCAGCCATATCATGATGGGTGCGCGCGGAGTCGGCGAGGGCCATGGAAGGGCTATCCGCAATTCCTGCTTTC
>CAZUAX010000040.1:0-2422 GCA_964618435.1 uncultured Solibacteraceae bacterium | reverse complement strand
GGTGCGCGCGGAGTCGGCGAGGGCCATGGAAGGGCTATCCGCAATTCCTGCTTTCGGCTGTCACCTTCTCGCGGGCGAGGAATCGCGTTCACCGGCACCGGGTTTTCGGCTTCCCATCCCACTGCCGCCACCGCCTCCAGATCCTGGCCGGTGAGCATGGCCGCGAACAGGTTGCTGCCTAGCAGTTCGTCGCTGAGGGTCAGCGATTCCAGCTTCGGCAAGCGCACGACGCGTCCCAATGCCAGAGGATCCGATGTTCCAGCCTCCGTCCGCAGCGAAGCCTCCAGTAAACACCCGTGTTGCCCCACACGGCCGGGGTCGAACGTGAGGTACAGTGCATCTGCACTGGACTGCTGCAAGCGGGCGTCGCGGCTTGCCTGCCCCGGCTTCAGATTCAGTGCTTCCGATTGCATGTAATTGTCCTTGCAGCCCAGCTGCAGCAACATCTCCGATGTCGTGTGCTGCGCCGTCAACAGTGCAGTCACCAAGCCGCCTGCGGCTAGCTCGTCGTCCCGCAGTGCCACACCGCCGTTCTCCCGATGCGCCATACGGCTGGACACTAACCGAGGGAGCGGTCCCAGGATTTCGATGGCGTTGTTCAGCCGTGCGGGTTCGGGGCGATCGCGGAGGCGCAGAACCAGGTCCAGTCGGGCGCCTGCGCGCAGCGTGTGGTTTACTTCCGCGAGGAACTCAAGTGCATCCGTCGAGGCCGCCGCAGTCGCATTGGAAGCGGACTCCACGCGCACAAATCGAACGCCCTCGGCCTCAATCGACTCAATCAAGCCGAGCCTCTGTCCTTCCAGGCGGACCCTCGCCTCCCGCGCGCCCACGTTCAGGCGGATGGGCAAACTCGATACCACCGGCGGTTGCGGCAGAACCGGTGCCTCTACCTCCAACTCTTTTCCGCCGGACTGCTTCAGCGTCAACTGCCACATCCCAGCCTGCAGGGCCGGTCCATTCAGCATCACGAATAGGTCCACACTGTCATCGCCACCTTCGTCAACCAGGCGGTGCGGTACCACACGGGGCACGGAGTAGCGGTCCCCCTTGCGCTTGATGGTTACCTGTTCCACAAAGCGGAGATTGCCCCCTTCCACGGATACTTCAACGTCTTTCTCCCCTTCCATCAGGCGTCGGCGGCTGCGTTCGCTAAGCACCGCGCCCAGCCCGCTTTCCAGCTTGTGGACACGCAGGTATCCGTTGGGCCGCAAAAGTCCCCAGTCCCAGCGGGCCAGAAGCTGATAGAGACCCGGAGGCGTATCCTCTGTCACCTGGAAGCGAAGCGTCCGCGACGCCGGATCCGGGCTCACCGTAATCGGGTGCTCCGCCGTGCCCTCCGCGGAAAGCAGCCGCCATTGCTGGGCGCGCGTGACATCGCTCCACTCGGAACCTGCGCCAAGCGCTACCGGCACTGTGGCCTCCAGCCCCGCGCCTGCGTGAACCAGCTTCGTTATCGTGATCGCCGGCGCAACCGCATCCGGGATCCTCGTCGCCCACAAATACGCCATCCGTGTTCGGGATCGCGACTGCTCGGGCCGTGCGCACAACGTCAGGCGTTGCTCCTCATTGGCTTGCAGCAGGGCAGACCGGAATTCGGTTCCCGGAAACATTAGGCCACGCAAGTTCAGGAACAGGCCGGCCCCTCCCGCATACAGCGCCACATGGCTGCCCCAGAAAAGTCCGGCGACGCTGGCCGCAAGGCCCGCGGTCTGCTGCAGGCGCTGGGTGGGATTCGGCGCCAGAGGGTCAAACGAGGAAAGCGTAGGGTTCAGAGCCCGCATCAGTACCATCGCCTGCTCGCTGGTTGGGGCCTCGCGGTTCAACTGCGCCATCGGCATCCCGTATTTGGCCGCGAAGCCGGACAGCGCCGCATCCAGTGACTCCCCCGCACGCGGGCTCCGCTCGCTTTCCGACAGGATTTGGATAAGGTCTTCCATGCGCTGGTTCTGCTCGGCGTAGCTGGCCAGGCTCTTGGTGAGCGATGCATCCTTTTTCACCAGGCTCCCCACCTTGGACTCACTCAGCCCTTGCGGCCCGAATGCCAGCGCTACGATTTCCGTGCGAAATGGTACGTCCCATTCCGCCACATGGTCCGCGCGTTGCGGCTCCATCACCAGCAGGCGCTGTGTCTCCGCACCGTTCGCACTTTCCGTCAGGATCAGGGCGATACGGGCGTCGCCAGGGTCGCCGCCGGGAACATGCACGGGCTGGTATTGAATCTTCATCCCAGGCCGCAACTCGTTCACTTCGCGCAAAGGATAGGGCGCATGCAATGGCGGCTTCACGTAAAGCTTAAACGACAGCAGCGGTGAGGATGCGGCGCATCCCTGCTGGCCCTGGGCAGGCCAGCCCAACAACAGCATCAGTAGCAGGGGGAAGTATGGAATCGCGCGCATGACCAAGTGTAATGGACGATTTCCCG
>CAZUAX010000039.1:21708-28590 GCA_964618435.1 uncultured Solibacteraceae bacterium | reverse complement strand
CCAGCACTTCCGGCTGCTCCTGGACTGCAGTGTCCGGCGCATCCTGGATCACGGTTACCGCCGGCGCAACCGGCTCCGGCAACGGCACGGTGTCACTGAGCTTTGCCTCCAACCCCAACACCACTACCCGCACCGGCACGGTAACCATCGCTGGACAGACCGTCACCGTCACCCAGGCAGCGGCACCTGCGCCTGCTCCAGTGGTGTGCTCTTATTCGGCAACCCCAACCAGCATCTCAGTTGGCAGTGGAGAGAACACCGCGAATGTAGCGGTCACAACCGATAGCGTTTGTTCCTGGACTGCCGCCTCCCAGACCAACTGGATCTCATTAAACGGGTCGTCATCCGGCAGCGGCAATGGGACGGTAGGGCTAACGGTCGCGCCAAATCTCACCACCACCTCTCGGACTGGGACGGTGACGGTTGCGGGAAAGATGGTATCGGTCACGCAAGCGGGACAACCAAGCTTGCCAACGTTGACCCTTTCCCAAACCCAAGTGACGTTGAGTGCAGCCACCGGCAGCACGATTCCCGCGGCCACCTTTGTAACTGTAGCCACCGAGTCCTCAACCCTGCCATACACCGTGGGCGGCAATCTGCCGGCATGGCTAACGGTAGGCAGTTCCAGCGGCACGACACCGGGAACGATTCAATTGAGCGCATCCGCCGCCAATCTGAATGCGGGAACATACAAGGCGACCATCATCGTGTCTGCGTCCGGAACATCGAACGGCCAGGTTTCTCTGGATGTGACATTCAACGTGCTCTCCCCTGTAAGTCTGAGGGCAACGCCTACCGCGCTATCCTTCAAACTCACAGCGGACAGCGCTGAGACGTCACAGAACGTCCGAGTACGCACATCCAAGTCCAACATCATGCTGGGCTTCCAGAAGTCCTCAGCGAGCTGGCTAAGCTACAGCGCGACGATGAACTCATCGAGCTGGGTATTGACCGTACGGGCAAACCCAGCGGGCCTCCCCGCAGGCACGTATGACGCCTCTGTCGCCATCAACTGCCTTTCGGAATCTTGCTCGCCTATGACGATTCCTGTGCGCTTGGAAGTAACTGGGGCTGCAGAAAATGTTAAGACCCGCAAGACGAAAGTAAGCTCCGGCGGGGTGGTAAGCGCAGCCAGCTACGAGCAGGGCGTTTCAGAGGGAAGCTGGGTAAGCATCTTCGGAAGCTATTTCGCGGAGAAGGCACGCCTCTGGGAGACAAAGGACTTCAATGGCAATCGAATGCCCCTCTCGCTTGACGGAGTTCGCGTGCGCGTTGATGGAAAACCGGCGCCAATCCACTACGTCAGCGAGGGACAGGTGAATATCCAGATTCCCGCTGGCGTCCGTGAAGGCTGGGTAAGGCTGGAAGTAGACGGGCCGCTGGGCAAGGACGAAAGTTTCGTCTTCGTCACGCCACAAGCTCCTGGCCTCTTCCAATTCGATGAAAAGGGCCAGATCGCTGCGATCACGCCGGACGGCAAGCCTGTGATGAAGCGGTCAGCAGAAGCACCGGCCGGAAGCCAAGCGGCGAGAGCGGGACAAATCATCTCGATTTTCGGGACTGGCTTTGGCCCCACGAGTCCGCGCGTGGAACCGGGTATCCTCTTCTCCGGCGCGGCCCCGCTGGTTGCGCAGGGAGCGATTGAAGTAATCATCGGCGGGCAGCCTGCCAAAGTACACTTCGTCGGGCTCTCCGCTGCCGGGCTTAACCAGCTTAATGTTGAGGTTCCCGCGCTTGCGGCGGGTGACCACGATGTGGAAGTAGTCATCAACGGAGTTCCCGCACAGTTTGGCGGCAAACTGGCGGTCCAATAGTCAAGCCGCACAGCCCGGTCGGCACGGCCCATTACGAGCAGCCATTTGTCCTTTATCAGGACCTGGATGTATGCTCATGATGCGACCGTCCCGGCTGGGCTGAACTGTTTTGCGGCCGATGAAGTGAGGGCGGCAGGATTAGGATATTCACCATGCCCCTTCACAGTTGGTTACGCACAGTCCCTCTGGCTGTTTCCCTCTTGCTCGGTTTCGCCACACTCGTGGCGCAGGTTCCCCGTCCCGAGTTTCCGCAGCCACAGTGGGAACGCAGCGACTGGCTTAGCCTGAATGGCCAATGGCAGTTCCGGTTCGACGCTGAGGATGAAGGACTCCGCGCCGGCTGGTTCCGGGAGGCGCAGAACTGGCAGCAGACCATCACCGTTCCCTACGCCTGGGAAAGCAAGCTCAGCGGCATTGGAGTGACGGAGTTTCGCGAACGAGCCTGGTATCAGAAGCGTTTCGATATCCCTGCCCCGTGGCTGCAAAAACGGGTCCTGCTGCGCTTCGGAGCAGTGGACTACCGCGCGCAGGTTTGGGTGAATGGTTCGCTCGCTGGCAGTCACGAAGGCGGCCAGGTGCCGTTTGCGCTGGATGTCACACGGCTACTGCAGCCGGGAGCCAATGTGGTAACGGTGCGCGTGGAGGATCCTCCGCAGGACCGTGCCATTCCCCGCGGTAAGCAATACTGGGAACCTCAGTCCAGGGGCATTTTCTACACCCGCACCAGCGGCATCTGGCAACCGGTATGGCTGGAAAGCGTGGGGCAGAGCTACTTGTCGTCCGCCCGCTTCGACTTTAATCATGAGGGTCGCGCCACGTTCGATCTCCGCCTTGGCGAGCCTTCCGGCGCGCTAGAAGCAGAGGCGGTCGTGCTTTGGGAGGGCAAGCCAGTGGCACGCAGCCGCGCAACCGCCGTGGGCGACAAGGCCGTGGTGTCGTTGGCGGTGGAGAACCCTCGAGTCTGGTCGCTCGGCAGTCCCAACCTCTACGATGTGGAATTCACTCTCTTCCGCGATGGTCAACCTATCGACAAGGTAAAGAGCTATGTGGGCTTCCGCACGGTGGAGATTCGTAACGGCGAGTTCCTGCTGAACAACCGCAGGGTCTATCTGAAGTTCGTCCTAGACCAGGGTTACTGGCCGGAAAGTACAGTTACCCCGCCCAGTGACCAGGCCATGATTCAGGACATTGAACTCACCAAGCAAATGGGCTTCAATGGCGCCCGCAAGCACCAGAAGGTGGAGGACCCCCGATTCCTTTATTGGGCCGACAAGATGGGCTTTCTGGTATCTGGCGAAATGGCCAATGCTTTCCCAGTGCGCTACGACGAACGGTCAATGCGTTTGTTTACTCGCGAGTGGATGGAAGCCGTGGAGCGCGACATCAACCACCCCTCCCTGGTGATGTGGGTGCCCCTGAACGAAAGCTGGGGCGTACCGGATGTAAGCGACGCCCGCCAGCGAGACTATATCCGATCCCTCTACTACGTCACCAAGAGCCTGGACCCCACCCGGCCCGTAATTGGGAACGACGGCTGGGAGCAGGTGGAAACCACTGACCTTATGAGCCTTCACGATTACGCCCGCGACGGCGAACTGCTCACGCGCAAGTACCGTAACCTTTCAAACACACCAGGGACGCCAATTCCCAGCAACGGACGCCCTGCCCTCGCTCCGCACAGCGCCTATAACGGCACGCCCTACTTCCTAAGTGAGTTTGGGGGCATCGCCACCATCCTGGAGGGCCAACAGACAGCCGAGAACGCTTGGGGCTACGCGGGGGTGGAGAAGAACCAGGAAAGCGCCCTGGCGCGCCTGAGGAGCCTTTACGAGGCATTACAGGAATTGCCGCAGTTTATTGGCATCTGCTATACACAGATCACCGATGTGGAACAGGAGATCAACGGCCTCTATACGGCGGACCGCAAACCGAAGTTCCCTCCGGAGGAAGTGAAGAAGCTGAACGACATGCTGAGGTAGCATCGCCTTGAAGAACCCAGCGGGAGACCCCACGATTCGGATGACCGCCAGTTGATATCCTCAGCTGACGGCCTTCGAATCGAAGCAGCCACTAGTTGTTCAACCTCAACAAACCATTAGGGAAGCAACTCCTCTTTCGATCCCGTTATTCGGTCGCACCGGCTGTCAGGATGGCGAGCACTTCCTTGGCAGCGCGCACAGCCTTCGCGCAGCAATGGGGGCTTCCGGCAGAAGCGCATACACCCCGGTGCTACCATAGCAGGCGATGGGATCCGAGAATCAGGAACTCCCGCTGGTAGTAATCGTGGGCCGGCCGAATGTAGGCAAGAGCACGCTTTTCAATGCCATTACGGGAACACGCCGCGCCATTGTGGGTGACGAACCGGGCATCACCCGCGACCGTATCAACGGCCGCGCCACGCACCGTGGACGCGACTTTCGCATCACCGACACCGGCGGTATTGTGGTGGATGACAGCTCGTTCATCCCCTCGCAGATCCTCAAACAGGCGCGCGTCGCCTTCGACGAGGCCCAGGCCATCATCTACGTAATTGATGGCCGGACGGAGATTACAGCCGCTGACCGGGATCTCCTGCGCATGCTTCGTGCCGAAGGCAAACGAGTGACCCTGGCGGTGAACAAGATCGACGCCCCTTCCCGGGAAAGCCTGATGGGAGATTTCTACGAACTTGGGGTTGAAGACATGTTTGCGGTATCCGCCGAGCACAAGCTGGGCATTCGCGAAATGCTCGACTTGGTCACCGAGACCTTTCCCGTGAAAGAGGCTCCATCCGACGAACTCGCCCCTACGGAGACGGAACTGGGTGCGGAGGCAGTGGAAACCCTTGCGCCCCGGCGTCCCATCCGCGTGGCGATCATCGGACGCCCGAACGTAGGAAAGAGTACACTGCTGAACGCCTTAACTGGCGAGGAACGTGCCATTGTTTCCCCCATCGCGGGTACCACGCGCGACGCAGTGGACGAGTTGGTGACCCGCAACGGCGCTGAGTTTCGATTCATCGACACCGCAGGCATTCGGCGCAAAGGCAAGACCCGCATGATGGCCGAAAAGCTTAGCGTGGTGATGGCCCGCAAGCACATGGAACTGGCGGATGTCGTGTTGCTGGTGGTGGACGCCGAAGAGGGAATTGTGGGTTCTGATGCCACCATCGCCGGCTACGCGCACGAAGAGGGCAAGGCACTCATCGTGGTAGTGAACAAATGGGACGCCTACAAGGGCAGCGGCAAGCGGCAGTTTGAACGGGACCTTCGCGGGGACTTGAAGTTCCTTGACTACGCTCCCGTTATCGTGATCTCAGCACTCAAGAAGGACGGCGTGCAGCGGATCTTCCCCGCGATTCAGCGCGTCTACCAGTCGGCATCGAAGCGTGTGGGCACCGGAGAACTGAACCGGTTTGCATCCTTCCTGACCATTCGTGAGACCAACCGGATCTACTACATGACACAGGTAGCCATTCGCCCGCCCACTTTTGTGCTGTTTGTGGATAAGGCCCAGGACCTGCATTTCTCCACCGAACGCTACGTGGTGAATCAACTGCGGGAATCCTTTGGTTTTGAGGGCACACCCATTCGTGTGAAGGTGCGCACCAAGCGCGGGCGCAAGGGCACCTAATCACGTTTGGCGCGCAGGACCACTCGCTGTGCCGCGAAGCGCTCCACCACACGCCTTAACGCCGCGCCCGGGAGGAGTACTGCTGCCTGACGCAAAGCCGCCGCCCCATCCGGACCAAGCTCCGCCACAAACACGTCCGCGCGCGCCTCGTAGTCATAACGCTCATAGCGGATGGATTCCCGCAAACATACATCCCTGAGCACATCAAGAAAGCGGTGGCGCTTGAACAGACGGCGGGTTCGCGCTGCTTCCAAATCAATCGGCAGGCTTTCGCGCACGCCGGCCAGGTCCACGCTGCTTACTTCCTCAAGGACAAAGGGCCGTTCGGGCCATGGATCTGGAAGCGCCTGCACACACGTCTGCACCGTCTCGGGTGCCACGAAACCCTCCCATCGCAGGCGCGACATTCCCTTCACGAAACTGCCGCGCTCCACAATTGCTTGGATGCGCGGACCGTCCTTGCCTGTAGTGCCAGCCAGCAACCCCACCAGGTCGCGAACGGTGATGCGCTGCTGCAACACGCGAGTAAGCGAGATGGCACCCGCATCTTCTTTGCTGATCTTTACCAGTATTTCTGTGTCCGGCTGCATGGCTGCCTCTACAATACGATTGTGCGCACTGTCGACGAAATTCGCGAGGAACTCGCCCGCTACGATCATCCGCTCTTCGTCTTCGATGCGGAGCCTGGCAATGGTGGAGAGCCTCGCCTGCTGATCCGACTTCGCACCCCCATTGAGGGCGTTCCCGATTACAAACTGCCCCTCCACCCCCGAGACCTCGCAGGCAAGCAGTTCCCATGGAGCCTTCAGCGGATGCTCTACGCCGCGCTATACGACTACATTGCCGATATGTTTATGCGTACACCTCAATCACGCGAGTAGCCAAGAGTTTTCCCACAGGAAATCTGATGACACTTCCTTCAGACAAACCCGTATTGCCACCATCCACTGAGGCGCCGTCGCAAGTCACGGAATCCGCCGCCTCACTCATTCGCGAGGAAATCGCCCGCCACGGAGCCATTCCGTTCGACCGCTTCATGGAAACGGCACTCTACCATCCCCGGCATGGCTACTACCGCCAGCCGTTGCAGCCAATTGGCAAGCAGGGCGATTATTTCACTGCCTCTCAAGTGCAGCCAGTGTTTGGACGGTTGGTGCGCCGTTACTGCGAATGTGTTGCGGCTGAACACCTGCAGGGACTGCCTCGCAACATCGTGGAACTCGGCCCCGGCCGTGGCGAAATGGCAAGCGCGTTTACTCACTGGCAGTATCAGGGATTCCACGCTGGTTCCGCTCCGGCAATTGGCGACTTCCAGGGCGTCATCTACGCCAATGAACTCTTCGACGCGCTGCCCGTGAAGGTGGCACGATTCTGGCGCGGACGCTATTGGGAGCGCATGGTGACGTGGAAGCATGACTCTTTCCAGTGGATCGACCGTGAAGCGATTGACCATTCA
>CAZUAX010000039.1:14586-21608 GCA_964618435.1 uncultured Solibacteraceae bacterium | reverse complement strand
TACGGCATGGGAGAGAACTTCCGCGTGCTTACCTTGCGGAAAGGTTGAAGCCAAACGTTCGTTTTTGCGCGGAGTCCTTTATCTCAATGGCGCCTGCGTGTGCACCGCGCCATGCAGAAGGCAAAAGCATGCCCGATGCAAACGAACGACGCGAAACACGCATCCGAAGGCGCCCTTAGGAAAACAAGTGCTTGATCAAAAAGCGAGAGCGAAATTGAAAAGGCCCCGGTTTTCCCGGGGCCCCTCGTTCGATTGTACTTTCCGGCAGTTTGCTCGCTTTTTGTGTGCGTTTGCCTCAGCCGATCACAATCGCCTGATCGCCGGAAGTTCCATCGGAACGATTCTCCCAATGCTGTGTGCATTTACGCATCACAGTGTGTCGTGTCTTTCTTATAAATAGGATTGAGGGCAAAGTCAAGAGAATTCGATGCGACATTCACACACACATGCGCCAAAGCCCCTGCCAGCAGGGTCTCCAGAGACTTCGCTACGCAAGCGCTTAGTCCATTTCCGCATCTCATCGCGACGGCTCTGTACGCATTTTTTTGTCCTTTGCATCGTGCTCTCCGCGCTGCTCTCCAGCAGTTGTTCGAAGCGTAAACCGAAGGCCACCATTCCCATCTCCACAAGGCCACCATTGTCCTCCGCCGTGGGCTCAACCGAAGTGGGAGTCGCCAGTTGGTATGGACACCCTTACCATGGCAGGCGCACCGCCAATGGGGAAGTCTACGACCAAGAGAGAATGACCGCTGCTCATCCTTCGTTGAAGTTCAATAGCTGGGTGCGCGTAGACAATCTGGACAACGGCCTGGAGACAACCGTACGCATCAACGATCGTGGCCCTTTCGCAAAGGGCCGCGCTATCGATTTGTCGAGAGCAGCTGCCCGCACAATCGCCATGCTGGGCCCCGGCACCGCCAATGTGCGCGTCACCGTCATTGAACCACCTGTCAGCCAGACCACAGAGGCTTCAGTTACCCCAGTTGCTTACCCCAATCCATCCCCAGCGCCGCAAGCGACGCAAACCCTATACGCAGTGCAGTTCGGAGCCTTTCAAAGCTACGAAAATGCCCTGCGCCTGCGAGACCAGGTGGCCGCGAAGCTCCCCGAAACGCGCGTGGTAGCTTCGCCCTCATCGCCATCTCTTTGGCTGGTGCTGGGCGGAAGTGGCCTCACGCGTGAAGATGCGGAAAAAATAGTTCGTGACCTCAGCAACGATTTCCCGAGAATTTTTCCGGTTCCCGCCCACTAATACCCTAAACGCATTCATTTGGGGCGGTACATGTCTAGAGATTCAGCCTTGGCAACGGCGCGAAGGTCACCTGAACCGGAACTCATCGGGATCTCCCCCGCAATTCAGGAACTGCGCCTGAAGATCGACCGCATCGCCGGCAACCAGAGTCCCGTACTGATTCTTGGAGAGACGGGCACGGGGAAAGAGATTGTCGCGCGGCGCGTTCATGAAAGTAGCGGCCTCAGGAAATTTGTCCCCATCGATTGCAGTGTGTTGGTTGGGCCGTTGATGGAAAGCGAACTCTTCGGCTACGTTAAGGGCGCCTTCACCGGCGCGGAAACTTCGCGAACAGGCTTGCTTGAGGAAGCACACCTTGGCACCGCCTTCCTGGACGAGATTGGCGAATTACCCCTTTCCCTCCAAGTGAAACTACTGCGCGTTCTGCAGGAGCGCGAGTTCCGTCCACTTGGCTCCACGACACCAAAGTATGTGGAATGCCGCATTCTTGCGGCCACGAATCGCAACTTGGCGGAGGAAGTACAGCGCGGGAGGTTTCGTCAGGATCTTTTCTACCGGTTGAACGTCATCACGCTGCGCATCCCTCCCTTACGGGAACGTCGCCAGGATATTTCTTTGCTAGCTCATCACTTCCTGCACCGGTGTGGACCCGGCCTGCAGTTCACCCCGGAAGTTGAGGAGGTATTCCGCGAATACGACTGGCCAGGCAACGTGCGGGAACTGGAGAACAGCGTTCAGCGCATGGCAGCCATCAGCCCCACGCCCAAGCTTCGCGTGGCAGACCTGCCCTCTCCCCTCATGAATGCGCTTCGAGGCCAAAGCCGCACCGGCGCCCCAAATCCGACACACCACACCTTCCACCCAAGCCATTCCGGTCCCACAACATTTGTACACTCAACATTCCCTTCCCGAGCGCCAGTTACAGTACAGCAATGGGAGGCGAATCCAGATTTCAACCCTTATCAGGTTCTACCGCTATCCGAAGTGGAGCGGCGCGCCATTGTGGCGGCGCTTCATGCCACGCGTGGTGACCGCACCATGGCCGCCCAACTGCTGGGCATCGGGCGCACTACCCTCTACAGGAAGCTCAAGACCTACGGCATTGATGCGTAACGCATGGATTTGCGCGCACGTAACGGTTCACGTTCCGTGCGATTGCGCCGTTCACCGTGAAGGAGCCTTCCCCCGAGCGGGCCCCAGATCGTCATTTTCAGACGGTTCCAGTTGCCTACACGGGCACTCTCCACCTCCGTGCGCTGCCCGTGGCAGGCCACCACCCTTCAAGGAGTGCTATCTTGGCATCACGTGGCGCGAATACGGATTCCGCTGTGCCGCGCGTTCCCCGCAATGAGTAACACCATTCACCTGGACGCTACTTACGCCGTATCCCAGCGGCCAACGGGCGTGGGCAACTACAGTCAGGAGATTCTCCGTGGCCTTGCCGCCCGCTACCCTGACGATGTCTTTTGCCACTGCTATCGTCCGCACCGGTTTCTGCCCTCCTTTCAGGAGGACCTGCCCTCCAATGCCTACCGGTCACTTCTGGTTGATGGCTGGTTCCCTTTGCGGCCACGGTTGTTTCACGGATTGAACCAACGACTGCCGAAGCTTGCTTCGGAGCACATGGTGAGCACCTTTCACGACTTGTTCGTGATGACCTCGGAATACTCCACCCTCGCCTTCCGCGATCGCTTTACCGCTCAGGCAAGGGATGCCGCTGAGCGTTCCGATATCATTTGCTGCGTGTCTGCTTTCACCGCAGGCCAAGTGGAAGACTTGCTGGGCGTGGAACCCAGCCGCCTTCGTGTGATCCATCACGGCGCGCGCCCACCTTCACCGTCCCTGGTAAAACCCGTCGAGGAACGCGAAGCAATAGTGCTCTTCGTGGGTGGCATTCAGAAACGTAAGAACACTTTGGGCCTGATTGAGGCCTTCTCCGCGCTTCCCGCCCCCTGGAAACTGGTTCTGGTGGGCGACCGCGGCTATGGCTGGGAAGAAGCGGAAATGGCGATTGCCGAAAGCCCGTCGCGCGACCGCATCCAGCAAACGGGCTATTGCGACGACGCCACGCTCCAACGCCTTTATGGCAGCGCTGCCCTGCTTGCCTTTCCGTCATTTGATGAGGGTTTTGGGCTACCGGTACTTGAAGCCATGGGTTGGGGTCTCCCCGTGCTCACTTCCAACCGAGCCTCTATACCAGAGGTAGCCGGGGATGCCGCACTGCTGATTGATCCTTACCAGCCTGATGCTTTGCGCGATGCCCTGGTTCATCTCGCCGAAAGCGAGTCTGCTCGCAAGGACCTCGCGGCGAAAGGACTCCAACGGGTTTCCAGCTTCACATGGGAACGCGCCGTGGATGCCACCTATGCCGTGTATCAGGAACTATTGGGTAGCGAGGTCACTCGTCAATCGTGATCTTCAATGAGCGCAGAAACTTCTCGTCCTGGGTGGTGAAGGGGATCTCGCTTTCCCCTTCTACAGGCTCCGTCGGAGGTGGACCTTCCAGGTCCTCCGCATCCTCCTGCCCTTCCCGTTTGTTGAACCCGATGGTTGCCTCCAGCACAAGAAAGACGTCGTAGCCTTCCTTGCGGATCTCACTAATCGCCTCGGCGATCCGGTCAGATTCCGACAGCGATTCGTTAATCGCGTTGCCGAGTTCCTGCATCAGGCGCTGTAGTCGTTCGTCCAAACGGCAATCCCTTTCCTGCCAATTCCTCGCGGAAGGCGCAAGGCAAACAATCAACCCACGTCTGCCCTGCCCCGATTGTATGGAACCGCACGCAATCATACAAGTGCCGATGTGCCGCGGTTGCCTTCAAACGAATGATTGAAAGCAGCGGGCATGAGCAGCACTGGTGTGTCTGCTACAGTGGAGTCGTACCGTCGCCATGTGCGACATACTCTATGGGTGCCTTCCGCGAATTCAAGAATCACATCGTCCCTGCTGTCATCCGCCCTCTGCGCGTAGTGTGGAACCAGTCTATTGCCTTCCTGTTTTTCACTATTGCTTTCCTGGGAGCTGTCATGGTTTACCGTGAGTACCAGAAGCGCACGGAGTTGGATGCTCTGATCGCTTTGTTACTAGGGGGCTTCTTCGTCACGATGATGGCCGGATACGGCATCCATTCGCTGCTTCGAGCCCGTCGCGCCTCCCGCGGTTAACCATCGAAATCGCCCTCTGCCTCGTTCCTGGTTTGGATTCCGCCCGTTCCCTGCTAAAGTGTCCCCTGATGGGCAAACTCGACGAGCTACGGAAGCGCAAACGCGCGGCAGACGAGGGCGGCGGAATTGATCGCACACGTAAACATCGCGAGGCAGGAAAACTGCCCGCGCGGGAACGCGTAGAACTGCTGCTTGACCCTGGCAGCTTCGTGGAAACCGGCAAGCTTGTGCGGCACCAATGTCGCGATTTCGGAATGGATTCGCAAGTGGTTGACGGCGATGGCGTCATCACCGGTTACGGCACCGTGGATGGTCGCACTGTTTACGTATTCGCCCAGGACTTCACCGTCTTTGGCGGGTCCCTATCATCCACCAACGCCCGCAAAATCTGCCAGTTGATGGACCTCGCCACGCGTAACGGTGCACCCATCGTTGGACTCAACGACTCGGGAGGCGCCCGTATTCAGGAAGGCGTCCTTTCGCTCGGCGGCTATGCCGACATCTTCCTGCGCAACACACTTGCCAGCGGCGTGGTGCCGCAGATCTCCGCCGTAATGGGCCCCTGCGCTGGCGGCGCCGTCTACTCTCCCGCCATCACCGATTTTGTATTTATGGTGGACAACACCAGCTACATGTTCGTCACCGGACCCGACGTTATCAAAACCGTCACCCACGAAGATGTCACCAAGGAAGCTCTCGGTGGGCCCATGACCCACAACAGTGTCAGCGGGGTAGGACATTTCATCGCGGCCAATGATGAGGACTGCCTTCTGCAAATCCGGCATCTGCTTTCCTTCCTTCCCTCCAACAACCACGACGAGCCTCCGCTCCGTCCCACGACGGATCCATGGGACCGTGAGGCGACGGAGCTGGACACCCTGGTGCCCGATGATTCCAGCCTTCCGTACGACATCAAGCATGTGCTTCGAGCTGTGGTGGACGACGGTGAATTTCTGGAAGTTCATGCTCATTTTGCGGGTAACATTGTGGTGGGCTTCGCTCACATGGATGGCCAACCTGTGGGTATTGTGGCGAACCAGCCAGCAATACTCGCCGGATGCCTTGACATCAATTCCTCAGTGAAGGCGGCCCGCTTCGTGCGCTTCTGCGACGCCTTCCACATTCCCATCCTCACCTTCGTGGACGTGCCCGGATTCCTACCCGGAACGGATCAGGAGTTTGGCGGCATCATCCGCCATGGAGCCAAACTGCTATACGCCTACGCCGAGGCGGTTGTCCCCAAGATCACCGTCATCACACGTAAGGCCTACGGCGGTGCGTATTGCGTGATGGGTTCCAAACAGGTCCGCACAGACGTCAACTTGGCCTGGCCCAGCGCCGAGATCGCGGTGATGGGACCTGAAGGGGCAGTGAACATCATCTACCGCCGCGAACTCGCGGAAGCGACCGACGCCGCGCCGGTGCGCGCCGCCAAGATCGCGGAGTTCCGCGAGCGTTTTGCAAACCCCTTTATCGCGGCGGAACATGGCTTTCTGGACGACGTAATTGAACCGCGCCACACCCGCAAAGAAATAATAAGGGCACTGCGGGCGCTTGAGAACAAAGTAGACCACACACCACCCAAGCGGCATGGCAACATCCCACTGTAGCGGGGTGGATCTGCGGTCTATCCACCGTCCCGCACGTCGCCAAAGTAACGTTCCGGGCCTAGCTGACCTCCTTTGAAGACGATTTCCACGCCGTCCATCTCCGGGTCGTCAGCGTGTGCGCGACAGAGAGGCACTCCAGGCGCGATGGGCCGTACCATCGTCACCGCGGGAATGCGCAACTGCTTCGCAGCGTGACCACTTGTATCCCCGCCCGCCACCATCATGCGCGTAATTCCGGTGTGCGCGCGCAGTTCGCCCAGAATCCTGCCCAGTTGATGGCCGATGCGGCCGCCAAGTTCCACCTTATCGCCCGTCGCCATCAGGCTCTCACCACCCAGAGCGGAATACAGCACCACACTGCGACCTTGGGCCAGCGCTTCCATGCCCGCCGCCACTGCGCTTCGTAATTCCTGTTCGCCGTCCGCGGATAACAGCTTCGGAATATCCAGAGCCACTCCCGCGAAGCCATTCGCCAGTGCCCAGCGAATCTGGCTTTCGGTTACCGGTGAGCAACTGCCGGACACAACGGCGATGCGCTCCGGCTTCCCTTTTCCAAACTCAGGAGTCGGGCCCAGAATCTCTCCATTGCGCCGCCACCACTCCACCAGCGCGTACTCAAGGCCTGAAGACCCAACGGCAAACATAGTGCCTGCCGAGGGCATGTCACCCGCCGGGCGATTCGCCCAAATCAGTCCCCCCGCCCGCGCCAGGCTCTCCTCATCCAGGATGTCGAAAAGCACCACCTCGGGTTCGCGCTCCAACACCTCCCGCAGTCGTTCTGCGGGGTCAGCGGATTGCAGGGCCAGGATATCCAGCAGTTCGATGCGCTTGCCCGTCTGTTTGCCTAGGTGGACGCGCAGGTCTGCCTCGTGCATTGGAGTGACAGGATGCCGCGACATGGTAGGATGCCGGTCGATGCGGTAGGACACCCCATGAATGGACGCAAACAAATTGCCGAACAGAGTGTATCGCTTCAGCACGGGAGCACCCACCACCAG
>CAZUAX010000039.1:4458-14486 GCA_964618435.1 uncultured Solibacteraceae bacterium | reverse complement strand
GTAGGCATGCCATTGCGGGCGAGAGCCTCCATGGCATCGGTAGAGCCCGTAAAGTCGTCCCCGTAAAACGCCAGCACCAGGTTCATGCGGTGATGCCCTCCCTCTGAAACGCCACGCTGTCCTCGCGGTTCGTTTCCTGCTTCGCAAGTATCTCATCCAGACACAGTAAGGTTTGCGGCGACTGCTGAATCAGTGCCCTCAACTTCGGCTTCTGCTTTCTTTCTTCCATCCTGCTCCTTTACCACTGCAACTCATCCGCCAAATCTAAGGGGATAGACACCAGTCTGAACGGGCGATGCGAGCAGTTTGGGCACCTTGGCACAACTTCACCGCTCAACCCCAGCGCCTGCCTGCCATGGTTAAGTTCAGCTGCCGCAACGTGAATCAATTGGCCCTTCTGGAATCGATGTTCACTGAGGGTGGGTGCGCTGCCTGTACACGGGTCACGCAATGAACAGGTTACCGCCTCACGGAACGCCACTTAGAGCAAAAAACAAGAGTTACCTGTCTGAAACTATCATTTCTTGGACCAAATTGGTATACTTTCCATTTGGCACGGTCCCCCACCGCGAAGCGATACCCCTGCCCGCGGAACCCGTGATTCCCTCAATTGGAAGGAGCTCTATGCGCAAGAAAGTAACTGTAGTAGGCGGCGGTAATGTAGGCGCAACCTGTGCGCTGCGGATCGCCGAAAAGGAACTGGCGGATGTCGTGATTGTAGACATCGCCGAAGGCATGCCGCAAGGCAAGGCGCTCGACCTGATGCAGTCCGGTCCCGTCCAGGGTTACGACGTCACCCTCACTGGCGCCAACAACTACGAACCTACAGCGAATTCAGACATCATCGTGATCACCGCCGGCTTCCCCCGCAAGCCCGGCATGAGCCGCGATGATTTGCTGATGAAGAACTATGAAGTAGTAAGCTACGCCGCAGCGCAGGCCGCCAAATATTCTCCCGACTCCATCATTATCGTCGTCACGAACCCGTTGGACGCGATGTGCTGGGCAGCCTGGAAGGCTTCCGGATTCTCAAAGAACCGCGTCATCGGTATGGCCGGCATCCTCGATACCGCGCGCTTCCGTACCTTCATCGGCATGGAACTCGATGTGAGCGTGGAAAACGTCGTCGCCATGGTGCTGGGTGGGCACGGCGACACCATGGTGCCCATGCTCCGCTACTCCAGCGTCTCCGGCATTCCGCTTACGGAACTCATCCCGGCCGAACGACTCGAAGAAATCGTCAACCGCACCCGTAACGGCGGCGCGGAAATCGTGAAGTTGCTCCAGACCGGTAGTGCGTTCTACGCCCCGGCCGCGGGCACGGTGGAAATGGTGGAATCGATTCTCAAGGATAAGAAAAAAGTTGTGCCCTGCGCCGCGCTGCTTGAAGGCGAATACGGCTACAACGGACTCTTCGTGGGCGTGCCCGTGAAGCTTGGCTCCAACGGCATCGAAAAGATCTACGAACTCACCCTCAACGAGGATGAGAAGAAGATGCTCAAGGTGAGTGCCGACGCGGTGGACGAACTCATTAAGGTGCTCGTCGAAAAGGGCGCTTAGCAGCATCCGCTTGCAGGCAATTGCACTGCGCGATCGCGGATCGAGGGCGGGGCTTCGGCCTCGCCCTTCGCATTTTGGCCAAAGCGCTGATCCTCACCAAATATCGAAATCGTGACAATTGGCGCTGCGCGGTTTAGGATATGGTTTCCCCTATGCCTCGCAAGAACGTAGCTTCGTCCAACGGCAACGCGCCCTGCATTAATCCTCGCTACGCATGCTTTGCCCTTGAGATTCGCCCCTCGCGCATTCATCGCTGGGGCATCTACGCACTGGAAGCCATCCCCGCCCGCCGCAAGGTGATGGAATACACCGGTGAGCGCATCAGCCGCCGTGAAACCAAGCGCCGCGGTGAGGAACGCGAGTTGCACTACCTGTTCACCCTCAACAGCTATTGGACCGTCGATGGCTCTGTGGGCGGTAGCGGCGCTGAATTCATCAACCATTCCTGCGAACCCAACCTGGAGTCGCGCATCATCCGCGATCACATCCTCTATTTCAGCCTCCGCGAGATTCAGCCCGGCGAGGAACTGCTGATTGACTACCGCTTCGAAAAGAAGATGGACACGGTCCCATGCAAATGCGGCGCGCCTCGCTGCCGCGGCACAATTAACCTGCTGGAATAGCAACCTGCTGGAATAGCAACCTGACGAAATGCCAGGTTTTCGGGCAAAGGAAGCAGTTAACTTCGGGCGCGCAACGCCCGCCACAGGCTCATGCCAGAGAGCGCCGAGCCCCATGGCGATGCGGGCACGGCAATCACGGACGCGATCGCCATCACAACAATCCCACCCATCAGGATTAGCGGGAAACCCGTGCCGCGCTCCAGCAGGAAACCCAGGATAAGCGGCGCACCCGCGGTGCTCATCACCACCAACGAAGTGATGGCACTGCGTACCTTCCCCACGTGCTCCGGCCCATAGAACTCAGCCCAGATGGACGAAATGATGCTGCTGCTGCACCCGCCGCTCACACCCACCAACACCAGGTACACCGGAGCCACCCAGGTCGCCGAGCTCATCAGCAGGACCCCCAGCCCCAGAGCGTTTGGCAGAAGGTATACCGGCGCCAGTCGGGCAGCGCTGAAGCGGTCAATCACCGGACCCACAAAAATCGAGGACAGTGCTCGGGAAAGCGCATAGGCTGTGAAGGCGCTTGCGATCAGCGCCGCGCTCCAGCCCTTGCTTTCGGCCAGCGGCAGCTGGTACAGGAACAGCCCGGTCTGTACAAAGGGCAGGGCAAGAATCGACGGCAGCAGGCAGTACAGCCGCCAGTCTCGCCAGATTACACGCGCGTCAAATCCGTCCTGCGCAGCGGCCGGAACCGCCGCGATCTGCGGTTTACCACCGTGTTTCTTCAGCAACAGCAGCAGCCCGGGCAGCACCGCCAGCAGCAAAGCAGCGGAAATCGCCAGCCACGCCGCACGCCAGGAAACCAGAAACACCAGGCTGGCAAAGAGCGCAGGCAGAATCGCCTCGCCCAAAGGATAACCCAAGCTCGCAAAACCAAGAGCTTTGCCGCGATTCTGGTGAAATTCACGCGCCATTACGGTCTGCGAAACGTGCGCCAGCAAACCCTGGCCTACCATACGCAGGCCCAGAATGCCCGCTGCCAGCACCAGAACATGAGGTGACAGCGCCACTAGCAGCGAGGCTACAGCAAGGGCCACCACCACAAATGTGGTGTATCGAGGGAGAGAGGTACGGTCAATCAGGGACCCCGTATAGGGCAGCGCCAGCGCACCCAACACCGTCGCCAGCGAATACATCAAGCCAAATTGCGCCTCACCCAGCGCGAACTCGCTCAGGAACACAGGCACAGACAAGGCAATAAAAAAGGTTTGACCGAAGCTCGTAGAAAGCGCCGTCACCAGGCCAAACCAAAGCAGCGGCCCCTCTTGCCGCAAAAGGCGGAAGTAATTCATGTCGTGCTTGCGGCGAAATGGCCCGGCGTCGTGTTCATCGGGCGCAGCGGACGCATTGGTGCGCTTCCGGTTTCACGGCGAGGCGTGCCGCACTAATCTCTTCGTCGCAGCGTGTGCAGAGGCCGTAGCTTCCGTCGTCGATCCGCTGCAGAGCCGCTTCCACTTGGGCCAATCGCTGCCGGTTGCGGCGCTCCAGTTCCAGTGCCATCTGCTGCGATTGCATGGCGTCCTGGCGAGTGAGCCTGCCAATAGCCGCATCTGGCGACACCGGCGCCGTGTTTTCACGGTTCCCATCCCGGGCTTCAGCCAGTTCCTGGCGAAGAGCCAGCAGAATCGCGCGGAATCGCGCTAGCTCATTTTCTGTCATGCTGTCGTGGAGCAAACATTGCTCTTCTTTAGGCTATCGGATTGGCCAGGCGAAAATACAATTCAAACTGGATATGACTTGGATAAGTCACTCCGGGTCCGCGGCCGCAAACCGGAGCAACTGGTTTACGGTTTCGTTTCTGGACCGTCCGCCGGGCGTGCAAAGCTAGGGTCCTTCGTCAATATCCACTGGTCAAAGCGAAAGCCATCTTCCCGCATGCTGAACATCACGGTATGCTCCCCTGCACTGGGAATGTCGAGATAGATGCGGCCCTCCTCGCCGCAGTGGTTGGCCTGGGTGCGCTGCTTCGATTCCCATCGCCAGCGCCGCTTACCCTCACACCACTGCATCCGTTGGCCACTCTCCGGCCACTCTCCGTTCAGCCCAACATGGATTCCGTTGTCCTCCGAGCCGGTGGAATAGGCGCGTACCCACACGTAATAGCGCCCAGGGTTTTCAATTCGTACCCGGTAGCGCAACACCGCTATCCTGCCTGGCTGATTGCTGAAGTTTTCGCCCGCAATCAGCTTGTCCTCATGCGTCCGCCGGGTATCCGGCAGCACATGCATGTAGGCCCCGTTGCTGGCGCTGGAGGCGGGTACGGTTTCCGGCTGGTCCATACCTGGAAGGGAAAGCCCCGTCGGAAGCCGAAACCAACTGCGTTTCTCAGTCAACTCCTGCCCATGGAACCGTTCCGCCTCGACCATCAGCAGGCCATCGCGCTCGGCAAACGGCTCCAGTTTCTGGGTAATCTGCACCCTGACCTGCGCGATGAGAGGCAGCGCCAACAGAAGCAGCAGACCAGGGACGCAACGGGAATGGGTGAATCGCATGGCCCGATCGTATCGCAGTCAATAGTCCTTCAAAAACACGTTTCCACGCCCATCAGCGATAGAATTCAGCATCAGCGATAGAATGCAATGGAGCCCCGAAGCCACCATGCCGATGTCCAACATTTCCAGCCGCCGCCAGTTCATTCGCACCGCCGCACTCGCCGCGAGTGCTACAGGCCTACTCTCCGCGCAGTCCGCCTCCCAGCCCATCCTCCTTGGCGCCCCCATCTTCCTCAAAAGCGACGACCCCGCGGAACTTGCCCGCGAGCACACTCGCCTCGGTTACCGTGCCGCGTACTGCCCCAGCGCCACTGCGGCCGACACTGCCCGCTGCAAGGCCATTGAGTCCGCCTTCCAGAAGGAACAGGTAACCCTCGCTGAGGTGGGCGCCTGGAAAAACATGCTCGCTCCCGACGCCGCTGAGCGCAAAGCAAACATGGATTACATCATCAGCCGCATGGCGCTGGCTGAGGAAGTGGGCGCACGGTGTTGCGTCACCATTGCCGGCTCCTACAACCCCAAGGTCTGGTATGGCCCACACCCCGAAAATTTCTCCTTCGAGTTCTTTGACGCCACTGTTGAGAATGTCCGGACGGTGATTGACGCCGTGAAGCCCAAGCGCGCCAAGTTCGCCATCGAGATGATGGGCTGGTGCATCCCTAGTGGCCCTGAGGAATACCTGCGGCTTGTGCAGACGATCAATCACCCGGCTTTTGGGGTCCACATCGACGTCTGCAACGGCATCAACAGCCCGGAGCGCTACTACAACAACGCCGCCTTCACCCGAGCCTGCTTCCGCATTCTTGGCAAGCACGTGGTGAGTGTACATGCCAAGGACCTCCAGTGGCTTCCGGAAATGCAACTCCACTTCGTGGAAGTTGTCCCAGGCCGTGGCGACTACGATTACCGCCCTCTGTTAACCGAAATGGCCAAGCTCCCCCAGTCCACTCCGTTAATGCTGGAACACCTGAAAACCGCCGAAGAGTACACCGAGGGCGCGGAGTTCATCCGCAAAGTTGCGGGTGAAGAGCGGGTGCAAATCGCGTAGCGGCACAAGCATCAGGGCACAGGCGCTGCAGCCTGGCCAACTCCCCTGCGAGGATGCTGAACCTCTAGGGTAACCACAAGATCATCCGGGCCAGCGCAATCAGTGCAACAACCACCAGAAACGCACCGCCCAGCCCACTCAGGTCAACACGAAAACGCTGATAGAACCGGCCCAGCCCTTCGTTTAGCCGCAGATCTCCCAGTTTCGCGATCAGCAATTCCTGGCCTTCGCGCGGGGCGGGCATTTCCTTGCCCGTGGCTTCGTCGAGGTAGCTGGGGGTGTCGAGATTCTCATAGAAAGGACCGGTCAAGGTGGAAGGTTCGGGCGGGAACAGCAGGCTTACCAGCACCAACGCAACAAACCCCACCACCAGCGCTACCAGGCAATTCCAGGCATCCCACTTTAGCAGTTCGCCGAACTGCAACTGCGTCATTGTGAAGAAGACCACTGAGGACACCACCAGGCTGGCCAGTGCTCCCTGGCGGTTGGCGCGTTTCCAGCAGATGGCGCCAAACATGCTAATGCCCATAAAGGCGGCAATGGTCTCAGTAAACAGGAAAGCCTCCAGCACACTTTCCACGTAGAAGCCGAACAGGATCCCGAAACCGGTAACGCCCACTCCGGAGATCCTTCCTGCTGTCAGGTAGTGCTTGTCCGTGGCGTCTTTACGCCAATAGCGCCGGTACAAATTCTGCGTGAAGAGTGCGCCGCCGTTCACCATCATGGCCGAGCACGTGGACATATTCGCCGCCAGCACGCAGGCGATCATCAGGCCAACAAAGCCGGGCGCCAGCAACGCCCGCGTTGCGTAGCCGAAGGCCAATTCAGGGTCACTGAGCGTCTCGCCATGCTGCATCACCAGCACCACCACAATCAGCCCGGTCAGCGCCCAGCCGATGGTGCAGAAGCGTTTGGTGAAGTTGCCATAGGCCATGCCGATACGGCAGGTGCGCTCATCCTTGCCGGTGCCCACCGCCGCCAGTTGATGCGGCTGCGCGATGATGCCAATCAGCCCGTTCAGAGTAAGCACGGCAATCATAAAGACACCAATATCGCCTGGCGCCACCATCGACAGCATCTGCGGGGGCAGGGTTTCGCGGATAGCAGTAAAGCCACCAATTTCCGCCAGTCCAAGCGGCACCAACATAAACGACAAACCAATGATGAAGAAGCTCTGTACGAAGTCTGTATATGCCGCGGCAAACAGCCCGCCGACAAAGCTGTAAACCAAGAAGCTAAGCGTCATCACGAACACGATCGTGTTCGGGTCAACTCCGCCGCCGGTGGCCGCGCTCACCAGTTTCCCCGCGCCCTTCATCATCGCCCCCAGGTTGAAGATGAAGTAGCTCAGCGCAAACGCTGTGTATACGCCGCCCATCCAGTGCCCGTAGCGGTTCTCATAGAACTCACCAATCGTGGTGCAGCGGCAGCGCCGGAAGATGGGTGCCAAAATCCAGTAGAAGGGCGTAATAAACAGGTTCTTCCACTGATACCAGATCGCCGCGTACCCGCTCTTGAAAGCCGCCCCGGTGAGCGAGACTGGCATTTCCGCGTGCGTTCCCACGCCAAATGACTGCGCAATCAGGATCCACACATTGAACGAACGCCCGCCCAAAAAGTAGTCGTTTGTCCCCTTCACACGGCGCGCCGCGAGAAAGCCCACAAACAGAATCAGCACAAAGTAGCCGGCAATCACGGCCCAGTCGAGTGGATGTAGATCGATTTGCATGAACTCATCACGGTATCATTCGAGGTTCGTGTCTGTCTCACTTCCAGCATCAGCAGCCCCACCAGCGCCCCCTGGGTGGTTTGCGGGCCTGCGCCCGTGGGTGGCCAGCCTGACAATGATGTTCTGCTCCTGGCTCAGCTATGTCGACCGTCAAATCCTTGCTGTCCTTTCCCCCATGATTCTGGCTGAAACGGCCATGAACGCGCAGACTTACAGCACGGTGGTTTCCGCGTTTTCCATCGCCTACATGCTGGGCAATCCAATTTGGGGCTCCGTACTCGACCGCGTTGGCCTCCGTGCGGGCATGATGGTAGCGGTGGGAATCTGGTCAATCGCCAGCGCGTCCCACGCCGTGATGTACGGTTTCTTCGGCTTCGCCGCCGCCCGCGCAGTGCTAGGCTTCGGCGAAGGCGCAACCTTTCCTGGAGGACTCCGTGCGGCAATGGATTCGCTGCCCCCGCACCGGCAGTCTCGAGGAATGGCCCTCGCCTATAGCGGCGGATCTCTGGGCGCCATCCTTACCCCACTGATGGTTGTGCCCATCGCGGTCGCCTTCGGCTGGCGCGCCGCCTTCCTGCTCACCGGCATCCTGGGCCTTGTGTGGCTGATTGTCTGGCATCGCGTGGCGCGCCCACCCTACCTGCCCGCCGCGCCCCATCGCACCGCAAAGATCGTCTGGCCGAACTTAGGTGAGCGGCGCTTCTGGGCACTCGTGGCCAGCTATGGGCTGGGCGCCAGCGCCATTGGCCCCATTCTCTACCTAGCCCCCCTTTACCTCAACCGGGAGCTGCATCTCAGCCAGTCCGACCTCGGTAAGATACTCTGGATTCCACCCCTCGGCTGGGAGATTGGCTACTTTTTCTGGGGCTGGGTGACGGATCGCTTCGCCCCGGAGGAACCCCGCCCCGTGGCACTCTTCACCCTGCTTGCCGTGCTGGCGCTTCCGCTAGCCTTAGTCACGCGCACCACAAGCCCCGCCATCGCCCTTGCATTTTTCTTTTGGGCGATGTTCGTGGCCGCCGGATTCCTGGTGCTTTCCCTGCGCGCAGGAGCCCGCAGTTACCCCCGTGAGCAAACCGCCCTTGTCGCGGGTATCGGTGCCGGCGCCTGGTCTGCCCTGGTGGCTATCCTGCTGCCGGTTCTTGGTGGATGGTTTGACGCCCAGCGCTACGAGGAAACCTTTGCCCTCGTCAGCCTGTTGCCCGTAGCCGGCGTTGCCTTCTGGACTATCCTCAGCCAGCCAGCCTGCCGCCCACGCAACGCGACCCCTTGAACGACTCCTGACTCCAGGGCGATAGAAGGTGCATCTGTTAGTTAAGAATGCGATAGCGCATTCGGTCGCAGGTGCATTGCCATGAAGAACAACATCCATACCTCATTCAGCAGGCGTCAACTGCTGTTCGCCAGCATCTTCGGCACGGGTCTCCTCGGTTGTGCGGCCACTCCCACTGAGGCCGCCAAACCGGGGAAGCCCGCGAAGCCACTGAAAATCGCTATGTTCGATAAATCCGGGCGCCGCACAGGAGTGGAAACCGTGGAAAAGATCGTCAAGACCGACGCCGAATGGCGCCAGCAGCTTACCGCCATGCAGTATGAGGTTACCCGTCGTCACGGCACGGAGCGCGCCTTCACCGGCGAGTACGACCGTTTCAAGGGCGATGGCATCTACAACTGCATCTGCTGCGGTACGGCCTTGTTTGACTCAAAGGCCAAGTACGATTCCGGCAGCGGCTGGCCAAGCTACTGGACACCCATTGCCAAAGAAAACGTGTCAGAGATCATCGACAATTCCCTCGGCATGCGCCGCGTCGAGGTTCGTTGCGCGCGCTGCGAGGCCCACCTTGGCCACGTTTTTGACGATGGCCCGGCTCCAACCGGCCTCCGCTACTGCATGAACTCGGCCGCCCTCAAGTTTGAGCCGCGCCAGAAGTAGCTGCCAGAACTAGCTAGCGGTTCGCAGCCTACCGGGCAGGCGGTGGCAGACGCTACCATAGCCTCATGTCCACCTACCCGTTGATTGAATACGGCCAAGCCTCGCCGGAAGTCCGTGCAGTCTTTGACGACATCAAGTCCACCCGCAAGGTAAATGATGTCAATAACTTCTGGAAGGCGCTAGCTAACCATCCCCCTACGCTTGCCCGCACCTGGGAGAGCCTTAAGCAGGTGATGGCTCCCGGTACCCTCGACCCCCTCACCAAGGAACTCATCTACATCGCAGTGAGCGTTACCACTGGATGCGAATACTGCACCGCCAGCCATACCGCGGCAGCCAAACAGAAGGGCATGACCGCCGAGCAATTCGGCGAATTAATGGCTGTTGTCGGCATGGCCAACGAAACCAACCGTCTGGTCCAGGGCTATCAGGTGGCAGTGGACGAACGCTTCCGCACCTGAAGCATCTGCCGCGAGCATCCATCCATCATGAGAGCCCCCGACTTTCCCACCAGCCATCGGCCCTGGCCTTTGCCGTCTCGTCCATGGGCAATGTCCATGGTGTGGCGGGATCTTGCCTTTCTGCACTGGCCCGTGAAGCCGGAAGCTTTGCGCGATTTGGTACCGCCCGGGCTGGC
>CAZUAX010000039.1:0-4358 GCA_964618435.1 uncultured Solibacteraceae bacterium | reverse complement strand
ACGCAGGGAGGCATCTCCTACCGAAGCGAACGCACCCATAAAGGAGCGCCCGCCGCCTTATTCGAAGGCCACTACCGGCCGATTGGAGAGCCCACTCAAAGCAGGCCGGGCAGTGTGGAGCATTGGCTCACTGAGCGCTATTGCCTGTATGCGTCGAGCCCGAATGGACACTTGTTTCGGGGCGAGATCCATCACGCACCGTGGCCCCTGCAGGCGGCCGAGTGTGACATCCACACCAATCGGATGGGCGAGCAGATTGGCCTTCCGCTCACCGGCGCTCCCATCTTCAAGCACTTTGCATCTCGTATTCAGGTAAGGGCCTGGATGCTGGAACGCGCCTCACAACGCCATTGATTTCGGCCAATCGCGCCGGTGCGATCGGACGTGAGAAGGCAATCACCAATCGCCGGGTGGAGGCCTGTCGCTGGTCCTGCGGGCCTTGGCGCCCGCTTCTATGAGCGCAGCGCTTCGAGAGTAGAGTAGAACTCAGGGAAGGAAACGGAAGCCGCTTCCGCCTCCTCGATTTCACTTTCCCCATCAGCCGCCAGCGCGGCAATTGCCATCGACATGGCGATTCGATGGTCGCCAAACGACGGGAAAGTTCCCGCACGGAATTGACGCAACGGCTTAACGGCGTAGCCGTCGTCAAACTCCTCTACGTCCGCGCCGAGGCTGCGCAGATTCTGCGCCATGGTAGCAATCCGGTCAGTCTCTTTCACGCGCAATTCCCGGGCATCGCGCACAACTAATCCCTCCGCGCTGGCTGCGCCCAGGACGGAAAGAACGGGAATCTCATCAATCAACAACGCCGTAAGGTCCTTCTCAATCACGCCACCTTTTAATTGTCCGTGGCGCACCAGCAAATCCCCCACCATCTCGCCATTCACCTGGCTCAGGTTCAGGATGCGGATATTGGCTCCCATCGAAACCAGGAAATCCAGCAGCGCGGTGCGCGTTGGGTTCAGGCCAACCCCCGCAATCTGCAAGGAACTGCCGGGTACCAGCAGTGCAGCCGCAAGGAAAAATGCCGCGGACGAAAGATCACTGGGCACCATCAATTCCCGGCCCTGGAGAGTCCGCCCGGCGCGAACCCGTACGACTTTCCCTGTCACTTCGATGTCTGCGCCGAACTCGCGAAGTGCAAGTTCAGTATGGTCGCGGGTGCGCACGCGCTCCTCGACGATTGTCTCGCCATCAGCATAGATCCCGGCCAGCAACACGCAACTCTTCACCTGCGCGCTTGCCATTGGTGGCGCATACCGGATGCCCTGAAGTGTTTTTCCGTGTATCCGGAGGGGTGGGTACCGCCCATCACGAGCCTCAAGTACTCCCCCCATCAAAGCGAGGGGGTTCATTACGCGGTCCATGGGACGGCGGCTCAAGGATTCGTCGCCGAACAACTCACAATCGAATGGCTGGCCGGCAAGAAATCCCGCAAGTAGGCGCATCGTGGTTCCTGAGTTCCCACAATCAATAGGAGTCTCTGGACGACGAAGGCCCGCTACGCCGCAGCCGCGCACGGTTACTGTGGTGCCATCCACCGCAATCTCCGCTCCCAGCGTGCGCATTGCTCCCAATGTGCTGTGGCAATCGGCTCCCGATGAATAGTTCTGGATGGTGCTTTGGCCTTCCGCGAGCGCGCTGAGCATGCCATAGCGGTGAGAAATCGACTTGTCGCCAGGAAGCCGGATGGAGGCTTCGAAGCGGGATAGGGGAAGAATCTTCTGGTTCATGAAGAACTCCCTATTCTAGCCGATGCTGTGTCAAAGAACGAATCGCGGCGTCAACCGGAACAGTACCCTGCCCCGGTAACGCAGCAATATCCAACAAAACGAGGCCTACATGCTTAGGTACACGGAGGGATGAATCTGCATATCCAGCGGCTTGTGCAGACGGAACTCCTGGAAGCGGTAACCCACACCGAATACGGTTTCGATGTAGCTGTCGCCGTGCGGTTCCAGTTTCTTCCGCAGACGCCGGATATGCACATCCAGGGTCCGTGTTCGCACCTCACGTCCATAGCCCCAAATCCGGAACAGCAGTATATCTCTCGGTACAATTTCGCCCCGGTTTTGCACCATGAGCGCCAGCAGGTTGAACTCCTTGCGGGTGAGAGGTACCTCCATCCCGTCCACAAATACCTCGCCGCGATGGAAGTTGATGGTCAGATGCTTGTCCTGATAGGGAGCAATGTAGTTTGAAGTCAGATACCCAGCCCGCATGTTCGTAATCTCTTCGCTCTTCTGATGGTCTTCAAGTACCAGAGGATCTAGTACTTTTCTTTGTTCAGTTTACGGATTCCGACCCCCAGGTTCAAGGGAATTCTGAGAATGGGAATATATTTCCGGTCCCAACCAGAAAGTGGAAAAATTTGCAAAGACCTTTCGTTCAGATCGTGCAAAATTCGGGAGATGCCCTAATACAAAGTACTGGTTTTTCGCTGCCGGTCTAAAATAACAGCGCCATTTACGATGAGAGTGTCTGGAATACCCAACCCCTGAGGTGTTTGCGGTTCATGCACCAGAGTGAAAATTTCGGCGGATACGGAGCTGGATTTCTGGTCGCAACATCGAAGAGGAATGCGAAGATAGAAGGCTAGTGGTTTGTGGAAAACCTTTACGGGCAGGGCGCCGCGCAGCTCATCTTGCCTTGAAATCAATCGCTTACGCCCTCTGTACGCTAGCGATGCCTGGTTTTCTGACAACTTGCTGGAAATCGCCCAACAGGAGAATCCTATGCCCCAGAGACCCGCATCCATTCGCCGCAGAGACTGGTTGGCCGCATCAGCAGCACTCAGCGCCGCACCAGTGGCGCTTGCGCAGCAAGGCGCACCGAAGCAAATTGTGATCTCCAGCGCCAATGGAGAGCGAGCCTGTGCCCGCGCCATGGAACTGCTTCGGTCCGGCGCCGACACGCTAGACGCCGTTGTGGCGGGCGTAAACATCAACGAGGAAGATCCCAACGACAGCTCAGTGGGCTATGGCGGGCTGCCCAACGAAGAAGGAGCGGTTGAGCTGGATGCTTCGCTCATGCACGGCCCAACGCGCCGTGCCGGTTCCGTAGCGTCACTGCAAAACATCAAGTACCCGTCGCGTGTTGCCAAACTGGTGATGGAACAAACTGACCACGTCATGCTGGCGGGTGAAGGCGCTTTACGCTTTGCGCGGGCCTACGGGATGAAGGAAGAAGAGTTACTCACGGAGAAATCCAGGTTGGCATGGCTGGTCTGGAAACGTGGGCTGCGCGATGCCGGTGGCCGTAACAATTGGTCGGAAGGCCTCGATTCCCCAAACTGGAAAGAGCAGAAGGTGGGCGAACTGCGGCGGGTATTCCCCCACGCGGACGAAAACACACTCGCTTGGGCGCTGGACATGGCTGTAAATCCGCCCACGGGCACCATCAACTGCCTGGCGCTGAACACAAAGGGCGAGATGTCGGGCGTCACCACCACCAGCGGATTGGCATGGAAGATCCCCGGCCGTGTAGGCGACTCGCCGATCATCGGAGCGGGAGTTTTTGTTGACCAGGAAGTGGGTGGCGCTGGTTCCACAGGCAGGGGCGAGGAAAATATCCGCATGTGCGGCGCGCACACGATTGTTGAGAATATGCGCCGTGGCCTGTCGCCCAAGGATGCCATCCTTGAAGCCCTCAAGCGGGTAAGTCGCAATTACAACGACGACAAGGCAAAGCTGGCCAAGTTTGATATCAACTTCTATGCGCTTCGCAAGGACGGCGTTTACGCCGGAGGCTCCCTTTGGAGCGGACGGCGGCGGTCCAGCGACGGCAGCTTCGTCTCGCGTAAGTTCGCCGTGAATGATGGTGGCGCAAGCCGGCTGGAAGACTGCGTGTATCTCTACGAACAGCGCTAATCGGAGACGGGGACGCGAAGCCGCCGGCAATTGATCTGGCGGCTTCGTCCCACCCTATTTCTTACCCGTTGTGTTTCGAAAACAGCCGGTTGTGTTTCAAAAAGATTTCGCCAAATCTTTGACCTCTACACCCGCCCTGCGCTAACCTATATCTGCGGGGTGGAGCAGTCAGGTAGCTCGTTGGGCTCATAACCCAAAGGTCGAAGGTTCAAATCCTTCCCCCGCAACCAACCCCCTCCCCCGAATCTTTTTTTCCTTCTTCCTCCAAGGCCTGAGTCCTGGCAGTTTCCGTAAGTTAAGGGCATTTCCTCGCTCGACCATCTTTCCGCGCAAAGCTCCAACAACCGGTCTCGGTGTTCCGGCTTAAATGAGGCGTTCCAACTCGATCACTCATTAGCCCAGTTAACCCAAACTCATTCAACTTCTCACCCCCTCTGGATCGCTCGAATAGGCGCTCCTTACGTTGCTCCGCTACTTAACATCTTCCTG
>CAZUAX010000038.1:0-28740 GCA_964618435.1 uncultured Solibacteraceae bacterium | reverse complement strand
ATGATTGCCAAGGTAGAGCAGATTTACGAGGAGAAGATCGCCAACGGATTGTTGCCCCAGCGCCGCATGGGCGAGGCCGCTGATGTCGCAAAGGCGGTGCGGGCGATTGCCGACGGACTGCTGGATTACTCTACCGGCCAAGTGCTGCACGTGGATGGCGGATTCCACCTGCGTAGTCTGTAGCGGACGGGTCGCTTCGCTGTATCGCTTCCATTCGTGACAATTCGCATCCTGGGGAATGCGGGAAACCGGGACATTGCCTGCCATTTTTCTCCACATGGGCGTGGCGGATTCGATACGATATACGTTTCAATTGCACTAAGGGTGCTGTGCGCCCCAGCGAAATGAGGTTCCGCTGATGACTGAAAAGAAGCCGTTTTATGGCTGGTGGATTGTTGCCGCGTGCTTTGTCACGTTTGGCATCTCCACGGGATTTCCCTACTACAACATTGCGTTCTTCTTTGACTATTTCCGCGATGACCATAGCTGGCCTATCAGCTTCGTCACTCTGGGCGCGCCCGTGGCCGTGTTGCTGACGATATGGACCGGACCATTTATTGTTCCCCGGGTGAGTCCGCGCCTGCTAATCATTATCGGCACCGGTCTCACGTTTGTGGCGTTTCAGTGGATGGCCCGGCTCAGTGGCAACGAGATGGAATACTACGCCGCCTGGTGCCTCTACATGCTTGGCTACTTTCTGGCGGGGCCGATTCCGCACCAGATCATCATTTCGAACTGGTTCAAGAAGAAGCGCGGCCGCGCCATGGGCATCACCTACGTGGGCGTTGCGGTAATTGGCTCGTTCGGCAATAAGCTGGGCCCCTGGCTTGCCAGCCAGCTTCCCTACACGGACGCCTTGAAGTACATGGGCTTCCTGCTGCTGCTAGCCTGGCCTATTGCGATTTTCATGCTGAAAGATCGGCCGTCGGATATCGGCCAGCATCCGGATGGCATCGACCCCGAGGACGAGGTGCCAGCCAGCACGGGAGCGGCTGTGGTTTCCGCCCCGGCAGCCGCCGCGGCGAAGGCCGCTGCAAAGGTTTCCGCAGCCTCGATGACCTTTTCGGAACTCACCAAGCGTTCTTCTTTCTGGCTGCTGCTCATCGGCAGCGCGGCCTCCATTGGCTCCATCGCCGCGGTGAACTTTCACATGAAGTTCGTCTTTGAATACCAAGGGTTTGTTGACCAGGAGGCGCGCAATGCGGTCTGGAGCACGGCGTCGATGTGGGTGTTATGGTCAAGCATCATCGGGCGGCTGCTGGCTGGCTATCTGGCGGATAAGTACCCACGTAAGTACGTGATGCTGGTTACCTACATCATTGTGGCGCTGGCCATTCCGTCTCTGTTTCTGGTTACGCCCGACAGTTTCGGATTTGTGTACTTCTTTGCGCTCATTTTTGGCTTTGCGATGGGTGCGGATTACATGCTGATTCCGTTGATGGCGGCAGACCAGTTTGGCCTGGCATCGCTGCCAAGGGCGATGTCGGCAATTCTGCCCACCGATACCATTGCGCAGTTCTGGTTCCCGTATCTGGTAGCCGGATTGCGTGACATGCTGGCGGGGAACTACACCATGGCCATGATGGCGGTGTTTGGCACTGCCTTCGTCGGGGCCATTGCCATCGGGTTGCTGCCCAGGCACTCGGCGGCCAACCCGCCAAAGGCTCCGGCGGAAGATCCAGGCACGTTGCCATCACCAGAAGGGGCAACCCCATAGGGGTTCCCTTTTTGCCCCAGGAGACTACAAAGGAAACGCCGCCCGGTGGTTGCCGGGCGGCGTTTCTGTCTCAGAGGGAGGTTGCCGGGATAGTGGTTACTCACGATTCACAGCGCAAGGTTAGCGCTTCAGCAGCAGCGCTACCAACACTGGGCGTCCCACGCTGGCGCGAATCTGCAGTTCCTGCCGGGATGCCGGAATCGATACCGCTTGGGAGTGGCTCCAGATTTGGGCCAGGAAGTATTGTTTGCCATAGCGGTGGAACACCAGCTTGGCCTGCGACTTATCGAGATAGTCCTGCTGCACCACATTGAAGAGGGCCAGGTGTTTGCCAGCCCCGGTGCGAACAGCCCAGGTGCCAGGGATCATCCGGTAGACCTCATATTCCCCGGCCGCGAAAACTTGGTCTTTCACGGCGAAGTCAAACGGAATGGTGGTTTCCAGATTGTTTGGACCTGCGAAGACGGGCAACGCCGCCAGCGCGAAAAGCAAGGAAAGGATGGTGAGTGCGCGTTTCATGATGAATTCTCCTTGGGATCATCCGGCTCGCCTGTATTCTCGGTTTAGCGTTCCGGCTTCTTGCCCTATACAACGGGAACTCATTCCAACAGGGGCCACGTTGTTCGGATGATTCTATTTGCAGCGGATGTTCGGCCGGAGGATTCCTGCTACGAAGGAATATGTATCCTTTGGACGATGGCGGCCTGGACTCCCATCCCCGGGCGATGGTGCCGCATCCAGGCTGGGTTGGAATCGGACAGGGCGGCGCATCGCATTCTCCCGACTTTGCGGGACGGACGATTTTGATTCCCCTCTTTCACAAATAAGAGTATTATCAGGTCGGAAATACTTATAATTGACGAGGTGCGGGTGATGCCTGGCGCCGTGACTCTCCTGCTGCAGCGCTACTGTGCGGGCGACAAGACCGTGGAGGCCGAGCTAATTACAGAGGTGTATGGCGAGTTGAAGCGTTTGGCGCGTGTGCATCTTCGGCGAAGTCCGCGAGACAGAACCTTACAACCTACGGCGCTCGTGAATGAGGCTTACCTCAAGCTGGCGGGGGCGGACGAACCACATTGGCAGGACCGCGCCCATTTCTTCCGAGTTGCCTCCCGCGCGATGCGCCAGGTGCTTACCGACTATGCGCGAGCGCGCCTTACCGAGAAGCGCGGCGGGGCCATCGTCTTTTTGCCGCTGGAAGAGACGAAGCTTGTGGATGTGGAGAATCCCGAGGAAATCCTCCTGTTGCAGGACGCTCTGGAGCGTCTGCGGCAGGTGGACCCCCGGGCGCAGGAAGTGGTGGAATTGCGGTTTTTTGGCGGTTTATCCGTAGAGGAAACTGCCGCGGTTTTGGGCACTTCACCGCGTACCGTGAAGCGGGAGTGGCGAACTGCCCGGGCATGGCTGAAGAGTGAGTTGCTTGCCAGTGAGGAAGCCTCATGCAGCAAGTCCAATGGCAGCGAGTCAAGGAAATCTTCGAATGCGTAGTGGATTTGGATGCCTCCCAGCGGGAAGCCTATCTCCAGAGCCACTGTGGCGCCGATACAAACCTGCGCCAGCAGGTGGAGCGAATGCTGTGCGCGGATGCCGCCAGCGGCACCGTTGACGAGGAAGAGGAGGAACCCGAAGCCAGTGCATTCGCGGTAGGCGATGTGCTGGCCAATCGCTTTACCATCCGCCGTCTGATTGGCAGCGGCGGTATGGGCGAGGTGTACGAAGCCGAAGACCAGAAGCTGGGGGAGCGGGTAGCAATTAAAGCGGTCCACCCCGAGCTGGCATCAGACAGCCGCTTCCGTGAGCGCTTCCGCCGCGAGATCCAACTCGCGCGCCAGGTGGCCCACCCCAACATTTGCCGCATCCACGATCTGCTGGATGACGCTTCCCACCCCGATTGTGTCGCCTTCACTATGGAACTGGTGGAGGGGATCACCTTAGCCGACCACCTGAAGCAGAAAGGCAGCCTGACTCCGGAGGAAGCCCTGCCTCTGATCCGCCAGATTTGCGATGCCCTTTCCGCTCTGCACGTGGAAGGGATTATCCATCGAGACCTGAAGCCGGGGAACGTGATTCTGGCTAACGGGAAATCGGGCGTATACACGGTGAAACTGACCGATTTCGGACTGGCCCGCAGGATGGCCGAACCGGACGCCACCAGGTCTGGCTTAACCAAGACCATGGATTTGTTGGGTACGCCGCGCTACATGGCTCCCGAACAGCTTACCGGTCTGCCGGTGAGCCCGGCCACGGACATCTACGCCTTGGGCCTGGTGATGTACGAAATGCTCACCGGCTTGCTGCCCTTCAGCGCCGAAGGCGTGGGCGAGAATGCTGTCCAGAAGACCACCCTGCAGCCGGAACCGCCCTCCCGCCTGGCAAAGGGACTACACGCCACTTGGGATTCCATCATTCTGCGCTGCCTGAGTGAGGAGCCAAATTTGCGTCCGGCCAGCGCCGCCAATGTAGCGGAGACCCTCGCCAGGAGCCCGCTACATGCCGGTCTACTGGCATTAAATCGCATGCGCTTCCGGCAGTTCGGCCCGCGTACGGTTCTGCGCCATCGCCAGCGTCCAGCTTTGCTCGCCTCTGTGGGCATGGTGGTGGTTCTGGCTACCGTCCTGGCAGGTACCCTGGTTTGGCCCGATTACTTCGGGCTGGGGTCTGGCGGGGAACAGCGCGCGGAGATGAGCACACAGCAGCGGGTGGCCGTACTGCCCTTCCAGGTGCTGGGAGGCACACAGGAGATCCGCGATATCGGCGCTGGACTGATGGACATGATTGCCAAGGGTCTTTCGCAGTATGAAGGCGTCAACGCACAGCTTTCCGTGGTGCCTGCCAGCGAGGTTTTGCGTGCGAGTGTACGGGATCCGCTGGCTGCCATGAAGCTGCTGGGCGCCAATCGCAGTGTGGAAGGCACCCTTGAGGTTGGCAACGACCGGTTGCTGCTGATTCTGACCCTGGTGGACGGGGTGCGATTGCAGCAGATTGAAACCATCGAGATCATCGGCGCCGTGGACCGTTGGACCGACCTCCGGCGAGGGGCAGTGCAAAGCCTGGCCACGATGCTGGGCTTGCAGTATCCGGCCGAGGCCACCGGCGAGATCCGTGAACCGGTTCCTGGCGCAGAGGCATGGTACCTGCAAGGAATGAGCTACCTCCATCGGGGCACGAAGATGGCCGATCTGCACGCGGCATTGGATCTGTTTGAGCGGTCCGCGAAGGTAGACGATCACTATACGCCGGCCCATGCGGGCATGGCGGAAGTCTCATTCCGGCTGTGGGAACAATCGCGGGACCCGGAGTGGATGAACAAGGCCATTGCCTATTGCCGCAAGGCGCTGTCGCAGGACCGGAACCTGCCGGAGGCCCACCTTACGCTGGGCATGATCCTGCGGGGTACGGGCAAGTACGAGGAGTCGTTGGCCGAGTTTGACGAGGTGCTGCGGCTGAACCCGAAGAGCAGCGAAGCCTTCAAAGGCAAGGCGGACACCTACACTGCGATGGGCGGACACGACCGTGAGGCCATCGCCACCTACCACCGCGCGCTGGAAATGCGTCCCGCGGATGCCGATTTCTATCTCTGGCTGGGGAACTTCCACATCAAGCGCGGCAACTTGGAGGACGCGCTGCGCAGCTATCAGAACGTCATCAGCATGATGCCCGATAACCCCAAGGGCTACACCAATACCGCCGCCGTCTACATGCATCAGGAACGGTTTGAGGATGCGATTCCGGTGCTCCGCAAGGCGATTGAATTGGACCCCACAAACGCAAAGGCGCACAGCAATCTGGGGACGTGCTTTATGGACCGGGAGGACTACGCTCGCGCCGCGGCGAATTACGAAAGATCGGCAGAGCTGAGTCCGACGGACCATACTGTGGTTGGCAACCTGGCCTCCGTCTACGGCTGGTTGCAGGATGCGCGCGAGGAATCCACTTACCGGCGCGCCGCGCTACTGCTGTTGCAGGAAGTGAAGCTAAACCCGAAACGCGATGATTTCTTCAGCACCCTGGCCATGTATTATGCCGGAGCTGGAGAAAGGGGCGAAGCACGCCGCTGGCTGGCCCGGGCGCTGAAGCGAGACAACATTGGCGCCGCCGAACTGGCGCGTCTGGCCACCATCCACGCAAAGCTTGGGATGAACGGGGAGGCCCTTGCGTACGCCCAGCGCGCGCTCGATAAGGGCTACGCCCGGCACCGCTTCTCGCGCTTTTTGTGGCTGCAAACGCTGCTGAAGGAACCGGATTTCCCGAATTCCGCCAAAGCCGGTTAGAGCATGCGCTCTGGAACTGGCAGGCGATTTAAACCCCACAATGGACCACGAGAAGGGAGAAATCGATGGCTATCAATCGAGCAGGAGAGCTGAGAATCACGGTATTGCTCTCGAAACTCAGTCTTCCCGGAGAATGGCTGCTCACACGGTACGCGGAGCCGTCGCCGGCACAGAAAACCGAAGATGGGCTGAGTATCATCGCCGAGCATCTTTTGCCCGAGGGTGCAGACCCGGAATCATGGCCTTCAGCCGCCGTTCAGTTCGTTCCACGCGCCGAAGCAGAGAGAATCCTGGAGCCGTATGAAGGTAGTTACGACTTTCTAGATGCCCCCCCGCCCATCGCGGCTGGATCGTCGCTGACCTTCCAAGTCAAGAAATGTATCGATCCTAGCCATCAGGAGAATCTCTGGAGGTTGGGCATGTGGGTGACTACCACCGTGACGGCGCGGGTGCCCCTAAACTCCCAGGAGATCCTGATTGAGTGTTAACTCTTTCAGTGGCTTCCAACCGATCTGCGAGCCTGGAGGGGCAAGGACTCCGACAGTCGCTGTGCCGCAAAGATACAGTTTGTTTCGGACTGCTTATTGTCGCTTTGTGGCGAAGACAATCGGCTGTACGCCATCCGTGTGAGTTCCTGTGACACAGTGGCTGCCGTGAGCGATCCCGCCTGCAGGATACTGACGCGGTGTACGCGGTGCAAGCGGCGCTCGTCAATCGGATTCTGCCCATAGCAGATGGCCACCTGCGGGATGCCTAGCCCCTCCAGTTCCAACACCGTCTTGCGGTTGGCCTTCGTCACCGCGACGTCGCTCGCTACCATCACACGGTCAATCTGTGGCTGGAAGGGCAGCACATGGATGCGCGGGTCGCCCGCCGCCTGATTCTCAATCAACTCCCTGTCGTCACCTGCCACCCAGACGAGGTGCTTCGCTGGCAGGTCCAGCAGTTGGAAGGCGGGCAGGAGCCGGTCCGCCAGCGGCGCACGCCCCTCCGTGGCAAAGCTGCCAGGAAGCACGGAGACGACGAAAGCGTCTATGGGGATGCCCAGTTCCTCGCGTGCCCGCTGGCGGTCATCGCGGGTGTAGGTGAAGTCCCGCTGGAACACGCCCAGGTATTCCACCTTGCCCTGCAGGCAATGAGGTTCGGGATAGCTTCCTTCGGTATCCAGGAAGAGGATGCGATCGGCAAACTGCATGGTCTGGGTGGTGTAGTGCTGCTCATCCAGGAACCAATCTGTGAGGAAGACGGTGGGACAGTCGAAGATTTTGGCGGCGGGCAGGGCAGGGAACTCTTCGTGGGCAATCACCAGTTGCGGCTGCAACCAACCGATGAGCTTGGCCGCCAGCACCAGCGTGAGGGTGAGCGGGTTTTGTTCCGGCAAGCCGAGGTCAATCAGCGGAAAGCCCGCTGATGCAATGGCCCGTGCCCCGCTGGCATAGGACACGAAGCGCAGATCGATATCCGGACGCAGGGCCACAAGAGCCTTGGCGATTTCGATATCCGGAACCGCGTGCCCGCGCCCTCGCCCGCGGCTGAAACAGAGGACGCCCACTTGTCCGTTGGTGAATCCCGGATACTCCACTGCGTCCGCATCGTATCAGGCGTGTTGGCGAAGGGAAAGTCCAGCGCAGTTGGCGGCCTTAGCTTCGCCTAGCTTTGCGGGTATCAACAATGGCAGGCGTCGCCTAGGTTTCTATCGGTGCGTTTCGGATGCCCGCCCTAAATGTGGGGCGATGCCGGGAATCCGGCAGTTTGGGGAAGGAAACGGGGAGGTCAGATTGTCAACATATTCGCGGGTACAATTTTCAAGTTCATCCGTTAACATATGAAAGCTAGAGAATATGGCTGACCCGACGATCCATTTTCCAGAGCCCCGGCAGAAGGAACTCGCCAAGCAGGTTTGGACGCTTGCGGCGACGAAGAAGGACTTCTACGCCACAATCTGTCAGGTGAGCTTCCATCGATTCGTCACGGCGGATGCCAGACAAGTGGTGCATGCAAAGGACTGGATCACCTACTGGCGCCAGGATGGGGACCCGGAGAGCAACGGCAACGTGAACGTCCAGCTTGGGCATGCGCCGGACTACTATTCGGGCGAATGCATCGCGGACGTGGAGCACTTCTTCGTTGCGGCATTTATGCATCTGATCCTTGGTGCGTCGCTAACGCAGGTGGGCATTTTTGGATGGGAGACGCTGGACACTGCGCTGAAGAAGCCGATCCTCAATGCCATTGACGCGCATAACCACGGACGAAATGTCACCGACGCCTTTGTGGATGGGTTTCCGAATGGCTGGAGGGGGTGGCTGAACTCCGCACGTTGGAATTATGGCCAGGCCATACGCGCACAAGCGGGGATCGTATTTGCCTCACAACTAATGGAGGGGAGCAGTATGCTTCCCATCATCAATGACCCTGGTGTTGCGGCGGCACGTGCCATCAACGACATCAGGCAGGGGGTTGACTATCTGCGCAAGGCAATTCCTCCGCCCCCAAAATTGCCCAAATTCGATAACCAACCTCCAGCAGTGTGCCCCATTGGCCCAAAACCTGGAGTTCCGGACAAAGAGTTCATTCTCAACTTTGCGGATCCAAACCGCCGGTCACTTTCAGCGATTGCGAAGTTGCTATACGGGAGCTTCGACTATTGGCCGCTTCTTTGGTGGCACAATCCGTCCATTGCCAATCCGAACCGGCTCAAAGGCATGCGCTCCATCCGCTATCGCGAGAAGCAGACCTATTCGCCGAACGACTTCCAGAAGGCAAAGGAATTTGCCCCATCCTGGAAGAACTTCCCGCTTTGAGGCCAATTCCAGCAAGGGTTTGGATGGGTGCCCGACGGATGAGAATCTGTTATTTTGCGGCGCCTGGTTGCGATCAGCATTTGCCGGGAACCCGCTGAGGTTCAGGAGTCTCAGGATGTTTCGCGGATTCAGCACCGTCTACTGGGTGCCGCTCTCGATGCCCAACACGGGAGAGGCTGCCCTCCCGTGCGTTGAGGGTAAGCGTTTCGCCAGTGTGCAGTGCTGCTGTAATTCCTTGTAGATTAGTGACCGCCGGGATACCGAGTTCCCGCAGGATGATGGAACCGTGCGAGAGATCGCCGCCGATTTCCACTGCCACGCCCGCCACCAGACGAAAGGTGGGGATCCAGCCGGCATCCACAGCCCTGGCCACCAGGATGGTGCTGGCGGGATGAAAGCCCGGGGGCAGGGAGGATTGTGGCTCCCGCAATACCCAGGCGCGACCGGCGGCCTCGCCGCGGGTGAGGCCGATACCCGTCCATTCGCTGCTGAAACCTTCCTGTTGATGGTCAGGCCCGGGGAGGGGCTCGAAGCGCCTGAGCAGGTCAGGAACGTGTAATTCCGCACGGCGCTTTTCGTCAGTTTCCCGTTGCTGCCAGAATCCCGAATCGGGAGTCCAGCCAGTGTCCATACGCCGACATTCCTCCGCGGTCAAGAGCCAGAGATGCTCCGGGGAGGGCAGCCGGTTGGCATCTACAAGGCGCTGGGCTTCTCGCAGCAGTTGCTGGCGCAAGAGATCAAACGCTCGCATGGACTCTGAACGCAATCGTTCGCGGGCATCAATTGCGGACCTTGCCTGCACCCAGATGGGCCATAGCAGCCACGCCTTCCAAGCAAGGGGTTCTGTGGCGCGAGGAGATGGGCTGGTGGCCAGCAGCGCCGGGAAAAGCGATTCCGGACACTCATGGAAGCGCGGCATGGAAAGATCGCTTTCATACACTCCGCGATGACCATAGGCGCGCAGCCAGCGCCGCCACTCTGAAGAGAAGGGTTCGCTTCCGGATAGTTCTCCGGAAGCGAGTTGCTGAGTAGCCTCAGGCGTGTTTGCCAGCGCCGCTGCCACCAGGGACAAATCGTCGTGCATGGCTGTGGAGACGGAGCGATGGCGGCGGCTGAGGCTGGCGAGGACCCCAGCGCGGCGCAGGAGAGATGTGGGACCGCTGATGGCCGCAGTAAGCGCGAGCATGTCCGTTACCAGCAAAGTGTAGATCTCGGCGGCGCGGGAGAGCAAAGGGCCGAGTTGTGATGGCACTTGCGGGTCCGCCGGGGCTGGATGTGGCTGGCTGGCAACGGCGATGAGCCTGCGTGCCGTGGTGCGGGAGCGGTAGGGTGCACGGAACTGCGCCAGGCCCTGTCGCAACAAGACGGGCAGGCTGCGAAGCAAACGCTCCGGGCTGAAGCCGAATGGTGTAATCCGCGAATTGCTGCTAATACCGCCGATGGAGTGAGTCACCAGGCGGCTGGGCAGTCCCCAGAGGCGCACCATATCCAGCAGCAGGGAAAGGTTGATGAGAGGGCGGCCATGCAGCACCTCAATGAATCGGCGTTTGCGCGGAAGGCGATTGTCGAAGCCTCGGTAGTAACCGAATAGTGCCGGGGCGCACTCGGCGATGAGGGTGGTCATGAAGCGCGAGGGCGGGTCTGGCAGAATCTCACGATGGTTGGCCATAGTGAAGACTTCATCGCGCAAGGTAGCTTGAGTGATGGGGCGTATCTGTAGAAGCCAACAGGCTTGGCCGTCGTCGGCCCATTCCACGTCCCAGTCGTGGTCGCCAAACGCAGTTCGTACTGAGCCTAGCATGCGCTGCAAACGCTGCTGCCAGGGTGGCATTTTGGGGTGCGAGGCGTTGCCGCTTGCATGGCGCTGTAACTCGAATCGTCTCGCGGCTGCAGCGCCGCTCAACAGCGCGTCGGCGAGTCCGTCGGTGGAATTTACCAGATCGTCAGGGAAATCTCTTTCGAGAAATGCGACCCCCGCGTGCCGCGCGTCCACCATCTGCATCAGGATGACGTCAAGCCGTTCAACGCCGGGCAAATGGCGGGAGGAGGACCAAACGCGGCAAAGTGCCTGGCTGAGTGCTGAAGCGTCCTTTGGGTCGACACCAAGAACGGTCTGAAAGTGTCCCGCCAAGCTCTGGGTGGCACCATCTTCGGCGGAGAAGGCAGAGCGAATGGCTAGTTCGCCTAGGATGTCGATCGCGCCGATGCAGGCCTGAAGAGAGTGGGGCTGCGAAACGGCAAATTCATCGCTATTCGTCTGAACGATGCCATCGGACAACATTGCCGAGAGCAACTCGTGCGGCAACACGCGAAAGTGCGGCACCGGCAGCCGCAGATTTAGCGCCCTGGCGAGCATAGCGGCCTTCGGCCCTACGCCAGCGTGCATGGCCTGGCTTGGGTGAAGCAAGGAGTATTTGTCCGCTCTCTGGCTCACGCCGGCTTTGCCCTCTCCGCAACGGGGTGGACGCCATCGATAACCAGTTCGGCCCTCTCAACCGCGTGTTGCGTCGTCTGCATGATCTCTAGTTGTGCAATGCAGTCCAGAAGCACTTGGGCATAGTGCGATGGGGTTTCGAGCATTGGGAAGTGATCCCAGTCCGAAACCAGTATGCGATGGTGGGCCGGGAAGAGTGCCTCAAAGGAGGCAGCTTGCCCGCTGCGCAATACCCTTTCCTTCTCGCCCCAGAGTATGACGGCGGGGGTGGGCATCGGGCGCAGAGTGCGGAACCAAGATGCATCGATCCAGTTAAAAAGCTCTCCGAAGACCTTGCAGGCACGGTACTCAGCAAAGAACCGACGGAGTACGTCACGGGGTACGGGCTTCCGGAAAAGCAGCCTTTGCCATAGCGGTGTAAGAAGCGGAGCACTCAGCAGATGTTGGGCCAATGGGCGCATGCCGGGCAGTCGCATCAGACGGGGAAACCAGCGCTGCTCCAAGTGGGCGCCAACGGGGGCGTGCAAAATCACACCGTCCACACTGTCAGAGAAATGCTGCAGGTATTCGCATGCAATGGATCCGCCGATCCCGTGGCCGAGAAGGTAGCAAGGGCGAGGCGCACCGCTGACTACGTTTTGCCGCAGCCACTCGGCAAAGCCCTGGAGGCTTTGAATGCCCGGGTCCTTCGCCGAAAAACCGAAACCCGGCAGGGTGACCGCGAAGAACTGCAAGTCACGGGGGATGTACGGTTCAACCCGATGAAACCGATAGCCTCCGCCACCATTGCCGTGAATGGCTATCAGGCTGCCGCGTACTTTGGCACCATCATCAAAAGTACCGTTCTGGTATCCACGCTGTTCGCCCACAACATTCCTCACCCCACTTAGATGCAGCGGGGCGCACGGCGGAGAGAAGTTTCGGATGAGCCGCTAACGCCTGCTCAGTCCCTTATCGGGAACATCTTCGATTCTGTGCGCATGGAGGCAAACAGACCCTCCATCCGGCGCACCACATCGGGATGTTGGGCTGCGACATCGTTCGCCTCAGCAAGGTCTTTGCTAAGGTCGTACAGGGCGATTTTGCCCTTTAACCCCAACCGGATTGCCTTCCAGTCGCCATCCCGGATCGCCTGCTTGAAGCCTCGCTCATGAAACTCCCAATACATTGGTGGATGCTTCATCTGCCCGCGCCCTAGCAGGGGTTCCACCACCGAGACCCCGTCGAGGCCATCCGGCACACGTGCCCCGGCCAACTTGGCGAAGGTGGGGAGCAAGTCCCAGAAAGCCAGCGGCTGCTCGCTTACCTGCCCACCGCGAATTGCACCGGGCATCCACGCAATAAATGGTACGCGGATGCCGCCCTCTGTAAGGTCGCGCTTGATACCCTGCAGGGGTCCGCTACTATTGAAAAATTCCGGTTGGTAGCCGCCTTCCCGATGCGGCCCGTTGTCGCTTGTGAAAAGAACCAGAGTATTGCGGTGGAGCCCCTGCTGCTTCAACTGGGCAATCACCTCGCCCACTTGCTGGTCAAGGCAATGCACCATGCCGGCAAACCCCCGCATGGGTCGTGGCCATTCACGCTCCTTATACGGATGCTCGTCAGGAGCCTCCATGCCATCGCCGGTGTCGCGTCCTTTTTCGTTGTTGGCGTGGGGCAGGGTAGTGGGCAGGTAAAGGAAAAAGGGCTCACCCGCCTTTTGGTCAGCCAGCCAGGCGAGTGCCTGTTTCTGGATAAGTTCTGGCGCGTAGCCCGAGGGCTGCTTTTCGCCGTAAGCCACATTCGCCCCAATGCGTACCGCCACGTCGTTATCCATCAGGTGGCGGGGGAAATAGTTGTGTGCCTGACCCTGGCTCAAATAGCCGTAAAAACGGTCGAAACCCTGCTTGGTGGGGTAGCCATCGCGCCCCACCGTGCCCAGACCCCACTTGCCAAAAATACCTGTACGATAGCCTGCGCTCTTGAGCACCTCTGCAATGGTGACATCGCTCTCGGGGATGCCAGGCTCTCCGCCCATGTTGCCGCGATAACTGCAGTGGCCCGTATGGAGGCCGGTCATGAGCGCGCATCGGGAAGGCGAGCACACCGTGCTGCCTGCGTAGGCGCTGCTGAAGCGGATGCCTTCGGCTGCCAACCGATCGATATTGGGCGTCGCAATTTGTTTCTGCCCATAGCAGCCCACGTCTCCGTAGCCCAGGTCATCAGCCAGAATCAACACGATATTCGGCCGAGACGGAAGAGCGGGTTGCGCCTGCGCGGGCACGAAACGCGGCATGGATGCACCCACGGCTCCCATGGCGGCGGCTGCCAGAAAATTACGTCGGGTGGTCACGATTGCTCCTTTTGCCGGTCGGGGAACGCGGGTTTCCGGCACCTCCGCCATGCTATCGCAGGCGTGGTGTTTGGTGCCATCCATCGCATGTGATACAAATCGAAAACGAGGGAGAAACGCGTTTGGCCTACGCCTACATCATCCTTGGCGGCTTACTGATTCTGTGGGGAGGTTCGCAGTTGCGACGGGGCATCCGGCCCTTTCGAGCCCGCCCATACCTGATGATCATTTTGGGAATTGTGATGATTTACAGCGGCAGCCGCATGGATATGTAGTCCAAAGCCAGCTCAGCCCAGGGCGACCCCAGTGTCCGCCAGCTTTCCGGTATCCTTCAGCTTTCCCGCGATGTCCCTGGCGATCTGGTCACCGTGAAAGCGGCCGTTCTCAATGAACACTTCGTTGGTGTGCATGCCTGCTACCAGAACTCCGGCCAGATAGATGCCGGGGGTCTCGGATTCGTAGGTTTCCGCGTTCAGCCGGGGCTTGCCTGTGGCTTGGTCCAGCGTAATACCGACGCTAGCCAGAAAGGGGAGGTCCGGCTTGTAACCAGTCATTGCAAAGACAAAGTCGTTGGCGATGGTAACGTCGCCCTCCGGGGTTGTCAGCACTACCTCACGTTCACGGATTTCCTTGACGCTGGATTGGAAGTAAGCCTTGATTTCGCCGGCCTTAATACGGTTTTCGAGGTTTGGTTTAATCCAGTACTTCACCGAATCACTGATCGTTTCGCCGCGGTGCAACAGCGTGACGCGCGCGCCGGACCAGTGCAACTCCAGCGCTGCAATGGCAGCGGAGTTCTTCCCACCCACCACCAGCACGTCGTGATCGAAATAAGGGTGAGATTCCTTGTAGTAGTGGATTACCTTGGGCAGATCTTCGCCGGCTACATTCAATAGAACCGGGATGTCATAGTAGCCCGTGGCAAGAATCACTTTCTCACAAGAGTACTCATGGCTCTCACCATCCCGCGTGGTGCTGCGGATGTGGAAGCCCCCATCCTGGCCGGTGACGGAATCGATGCGTTCGTACTGGTTTACGTGCAAGCCGTAATAGTTGGCCACACGCCGGTAGTATTTCAGGGCCTCCGTCCGATTGGGCTTCTCATTGAGGGAGGTCATCGGGATGCCCCCAATCTCCAGCAACTCCGGGGTGGTGAAGAACGACATATTGGTGGGGTAGTTGTAGATGGAGTTCACCACGCAGCCTTTATCGAAGATAAACGCATCCACCCCGCGCTGCTTTAGCGCGATACCGCACGACAGGCCCGTAGGACCCGCACCCACAATCGCTACTGGAGCTTGCTTCAACTCAACATCCTTTCCACGTTGCTGTAGGCAGCTTCAAGCGCGTCCGAAACCTTGGTGGTGTCCTTGCCGCCTGCTTCCGCAAGATCTGGCCTGCCGCCGCCTCGTCCGCCCAGGGCCTGCGCCACCTCACTGATCACCTTGCCCGCATGCACTTTGCCAGTGAGGTCCTTGGTGACCGCGCATAGCAGGGCCACATTTTCTTGATCGGCGGCTGCCAGAAGCACCACCGCGCTGCCCCACTTGTTACGAAGTTTGTCGGCCAATTCCCGCATCTGGGTGCGGTCAAGCCCATCGACGCGGGCGGTAAGCACGCGAGCCGCACCCACGCTGCGGGCTTGCGATTCCACCTCGTCGGCCTGGGCGCTGGCCAGTTTGCTCTTCAGCTGTTCCAACTGCTTCTCGATACCGCGCTGTTGGTCGAGCAGGCGATTTACCTGGTCCAGCAGTTCCGGCTCGGACGCCCGCAACGCGCTGGCCACCCGCTGCAAGGAGTTGGTGGTATCCCGGAAGCGGTTCAGCGCGCCATAGCCGGTAACGGCTTCAATACGTCTTGTGCCAGCGGAGATGCTGCCCTCGTAGACGATCTTGCACAGGCCCACATCTCCAGTACGCCGGGCGTGGGTGCCGCCGCAGAGCTCCTTGCTGAAGTCACCGATTTCTACCACGCGCACGCGGTCGCCATACTTCTCGCCGAAGAGCGCCATGGCCCCTCCGGCAATGGCTGTTTCCAGATCAAGCACCTTGGTTTCCACAAGCTGGTTGGCGAGTATCTGCTGGTTTGCAATGCGCTCCACTTCTTCCAGCTCGGCGGTGTCCATGGCGGCATAATGGGAGAAGTCGAAGCGCAGGCGGCCTGGGTCCACCACGCTGCCAGCCTGCTTGACATGCTTACCCAGTACGTCGCGCAAAGCGGCATGCAACAGGTGCGTAGCCGTGTGGTTGCGCACGATTGCTTCGCGTAGCGACGCCTCCACGCCCGCACTCACTTCAAGGCCTTCTTTCAGCGGAACATGGGCTTTCACCTGATGCACAGAAAGCCCGGGTACTGCCGGGTAGGTGTTGGTGACCTCCGCCAGCAGCGCGCCAGTCTCGGGGTCCAAAAGCACGCCACAATCGCCCACTTGGCCACCGGTTTCCGCGTAGAAGGGGGTTTCGCTCATCACGAGTTCGCCGGTTTCCCCCGCTGCCAGTTCCGTCACGCGAGCACCGTCAACAATTAACGCCAGGATGGTGGTCCTGGGCACCTGCAATGCTTCATAGCCACGGAAGATAGTGGCACCCTGCTCACGAAGCTCCTGGTAGACGGGTGACACTTCGCGCTTTTCGGCACCCTTCCAACTGGCTCGGGCCCGGGTGCGCTGTTCGTCCATCGCCGCGCGAAAGCCAGCTTCATCCAACTGCAGGCCGAATTCGCGCGCCATCTCCTCCTGCTCATCCAGAGCCAGGCCGTAGGTGTCGTAGAGCTTGAAGGCGGCAGCGCCAGGCAGAACCCCATCCACGGCTCGTTTGGCCTCGTCCTGGAAGACACGCTCAGCAAGCTGGAATGTGGTGGCGTAGCGGTGCTCTTCCTCGCGGACAATGCGGCTGACGCGATCCACGCTCTCCAACAACTCCGGATATGCGTCGCCCATGTGCTGCGCAACGAAGCCCGTAAGCTTGTGCAAATAGGCGTCCTGCACACCCGACAGCCGCGCGTTGCGCAAAGCTCGCCGCATGATCTTGCGTAGCACATAGCCGCGCCCTTCGTTGGAAGGCACCACTCCGTCATGAATCAGGAAGGCGGCGGCACGCGCGTGGTCGGCGTTGATGCGCAGGGTGAGGTCCGTGCGCTTATCGGCCCCGTAATCTGTCCCCAGCAATCCCGCGGCGTGCTGGATGATCGGCAGAATCAAGTCCGTTTCGTAGTTGGAAAGTTTCCCTTGCAGGATGGCCGCCACACGCTCCAGGCCCATGCCGGTGTCGATGGACGGGCGGGGCAGTGGAGTGAAGCGTCCGGACGCGTCGCGGTCGAACTGCATGAACACGAGGTTCCAGATCTCCACAAAGCGCCCGCCGCCATCCAGCGGAAACTCCTCATGCTCACGGCCCGGTTCGGCGGTGCTGGGGCCGAGGTCGAAGTGCAACTCCGAGCACGGTCCGCAGGGACCGGTATCGCCCATCTGCCAGAAGTTGTCCTTTTCGTCCAGCCGGAAGATACGGTCTTTGGGTACTCCCGCTACCTTCTGCCAAAGCTCCTCTGCCTCATCGTCCTCGCGAAACACGGTGACGTAGAGCTTTTCCTTGGGCATCCCGTAGTGTTTGGTTACCAATTCCCAGGCGAAGTGGATGGCGTCCGCCTTAAAGTAGTCGCCAAAAGAAAAGTTGCCCAACATCTCAAAGAAGGTGTGGTGACGGCGCGTGTGTCCCACGTTCTCCAGGTCGTTGTGCTTTCCGCCAGCGCGGACGCACTTCTGGCTGGTTGTGGCACGCACATAGTCGCGAACCTCCTTGCCCAGGAAGATGTCCTTAAACTGGTTCATCCCCGCATTGGTGAATAGCAGGGTAGGGTCGTTGGCAGGCACAAGGGAGGAGCTGCGAACGATGCGATGGCCTTGGGAGGCGAAGTAGTCCAGAAAGGTCTGGCGGGTTTGGGTTCCGGTCACCTCACCATTTTCGCACGAGGTCCGGCAGGAACCCCTAGCGTTGGTTCCGAACAGCGGTGGCGCCAGCCGGAACGCCTCTCCCCAACGGGAGTTTGTGGCGCCCCGGCCAGCAAAAAAGCGACTCTCTACTTCGCCTTGGCCGAAGGTTCGGCCACTGGCTTAGTCGCCTTCGCGAACAAAGTGGTGAGCTTACGTACCATCTTGCGGGTAGCGCCTTTCCAGGCATCATCCACGGAAGCGCCGTTGTTCGTTACCGCCACCGGATCCATACCCGCTGGCCTGACCTCCATCAGGCAGCGCTTATCCATGTCGCCGCCGCGGTTTCCGTTCATGTCGCTGAGATGCACTTCCACCCGGGTAATCCGGCCTCCGTACCGCTCAAACGACTTCGTCAAATGAGTCTTCACGGCAGCCTTCAGCCCGTCGTTGACGTCAACCGTCTTATCGCTGTTTACCTGTACTCGCATACGTTGTCTGGCTTTCCTTCTCTTGGGACGGATTTCGTCCTCTGGCGTCGTTGCGCGCGTCTACAGCGTACCAAGGTTCCCTCTATCTTCCCGCCCGGTCATGAGAGAGAATAGGCGGAACAGACTCGCCCGCCACACGGCGGCCCCCTGGAGGCTGCGGATGCCCGCATCGAACCCGTTAAGTGATAAGAACAGATTGGTGTTCTGGCTGTTTCTCTTTGTACTCTTGGCGGGAGGATTTTCTCAGGCAGAAGCAGCGAAACCCGTTCGCTTCCAGCAGTCGGCATTTCCTTCCGACGCATCTGTTCCCCAGGGCTGGGAACCCTGGAGCCACCGGGAGGCAACGGCTCCGCGCGTTTTTGTGAGCACAGACTACAGCCTGGGTGAGCCGGGCGCCTTGACCATTTCCGCCGGCGGCAAGCTGGCTGCCCATGGAGGCTGGCACCGTCCTGTGGATGGCATTGTACCCGGCCGTTGGTATCGTCTTCAGGCAAGCTACCGCAGTATGAATGTGCCCGCCGAAAACTGGCAGGTGGTGGCCCGCATCGAATGGCGTGGCGCGGATGTCAAGCGAAAAGACCAGCCAGACTACGCAGCCTGGGCGCGTCGCAGTGGGGAATGGACGACGCTGGAAGGGATCTTCCAGGCGCCGGAGTCCACCACCACAGCAGTTCTCCAGTTCCACCTGTTGCATGCGCCAAAGGGCACTGTTTGGTGGGATTCTATCCGATTTGAGGAAGTGGCCCCGCCTGCCGCACGCCCGGTAACGGTTGCCGCCGTGAACCTGCGCCCGCGCAATACCGGATCAAAGGAGGCTAGCCTGGCTGCTTTCGCCGAGACTGTACGCAAAAACGTGCCCGCCGGGGCTGACCTCATCCTGCTTCCTGAGGGAATCTCCGTGGTGGGCACCACCCTATCCTACGTGCAGGTAGCGGCGCCTGTGCCGGGCAGTGATACGGAGTTCCTTGCCCAACTGGCTCGTGATAAGAAGGCCTATGTGGCAGCGGGCATCTATGAGCGGGAGGGAGATGTTGTCTACAACACCTCCGTACTGCTCGACCGCGAGGGCAAACTGGTGGGCAAGTATCGCAAGGTATATCTTCCGCGGGAGGAACTCGAAGGCGGCATCACGCCCGGCGATGCATATCCGGTGTTTGAGACGGACTTCGGCCGTGTGGGCATGATGATTTGCTACGACGTTTTCTTTCCGGACCCGGCCCGTGCCCTTGCTGTACAAGGGGCGGATATCATCCTGATGCCCATCTGGGGAGGCCCCGAACGGCTAGCCGTGGCGCGTGCCCTCGAAAACCGCGTTTACCTGGCGGCAGCTGGCTACGACCATCCCACCTACGTGATGGACCCGAATGGGGAACTGCTTGCCACGGCATCAGAGGAAGGCAGCGTAGCCCTCACAACGATTGACCTCAGTAAGCGCCACCGCGAGCGGTGGCTGGGAGAAATGCGCACACGGCGCCTGCGGGAAATCCGCACGGATGTGCCGCTGCCTTCACCAGGGGTGCTGGGCGGGGACACTGGAACCACTAACCGTTGACCGGCAGGGCCAAATGACCAACCACAACACCGTGCGCCCCCTGTGGAGGAACCTTGCGGTGGCCGCATATCCAATGAGGCGATGTGTCTAGCCGCTGATCTTCTGCGCCTTGCGCACGAAACGCGCCATGGACCGCGTTAGTTGTCCCAGCACCGTTGCCCACTCCAGGAGGTGAGCCTCTCCTGTGGCCGTTAGCTGGTAAACCCGCTTCGGTGGCCCAGCATCCTCAGTGTTCCAGTCCGAAACCACATGCCCGTGGGATTCCAACGTGCGAAGGGTGCGGTAGAGCACAGCCCTCTCAATTGCCGCGTCTGTGAGTGCGTGCTCCCCGATGGCCTGGTGAAGGTCATACCCATGCGATGGTCCGCGCTCTCTCAGCATGAGCAGCAGCACAGGTTCCACAAACCGATAAAGATTGCCCATGCCGCAGGTGCACGGATGTTCTCCTTGGTGGCGCGGACATACTTTGTTGGGCATAATGCCAGGCTTCCCCTCTCAAAAATACTGTCACAGACCAAATGCCATCATGATGGCGCCCAGGCTGAACCCAGCCGCCAGATTGATCGCCTTCACTTTCACGAAGTCGGACCTTGAGAATGCAAGCAGAGGCAGCATCCCGTGTCCATCCTGCACCACCGAGCTTGCCACGAGCACGCTTAGCGGCAGCGCTCCCTGTGAGTAAAGAAGCACGAATACCAGGTGCGGACCTGACTGCGGCAACACACCCACCGCACAGGCAATTCCCAACAGCGCCCACGGTTGCTGGCTTAGCAGCAACTCCTCGCCCGGCGTGGGCGCCAACCAGTGCATTGCTACCAGGGTTCCGAAAGTCCAGAGAAAGATTCCCGGCAGGTGTTTTTTTACCACATGCCGCCATAGATGCTGCTCAAGAAAATGCTCGGGTGTTGTGACCACCACACAGAGGGCGAATCCAGTGGCCAGGCCGAAGGTCCAACGAATCCAGACGGAATCGCCTTCCATGGCCATACCGCTGAGCACCGCCACCAATGCACCTCCGAACAGCAGGGCGAAAGCTCCGCGCGTGGGGGAACAAGCTCGCCATTCCGCAATCAACTCTGCGAATGAGGGCAACAATCGGGCGTCTTCCGGGTGTACTTGCAGGCACCTCAGATCTGGCCGAAGGCTCTTGGGCTTTACCCAAAGCCCAACCAGCGAACCGACAATCAGGCCCCAGACTGCAAGTCCACAGAAAATCAGAACGGCTTCCTTCGGGAAAAGCGCGAGCATGACAAACGCTTCGTCTCCGCAGGATGCGACGGTGGCCACTACCATTGCTGCAAAGCCCATGCCGCCGTGGGAGTACAGCGCAACCGCTGCGAAAACGCCCAGGCAACCGGGTGAGGCTCCCAGCAATGCCGCTAGCAGATACTCGTTGGACAAGCCGATGCGGACTTGCGGGTTTGTCCGCCATGCTCGCAGCAGGTGAAGATATTCCACTAACAGCATGGTTGCGGCTACGAAAACGGTAATGATGAGCGAGGCAGCTAATGCACTGCGCATTTTTCGGGCTCCTATGCACACGAGCTTTCGCAATCGCTGGGCGATCCCAAATGGGATTCGCTTTCGCCACGGGCGACTTCGCAGTTGAATCAGAGCATGGCATCCGTTATTATAGATGTTTATTACACCTAGACGTAAGGCACATCTATTGTTCATAAGAGATGTGGATCTACAGAAAAAGAGGACCCATGCGAATTGCAATCCCCACCACTCAGGGAGAACTTGAAGAGCACTTCGGCCAGTGCCACGGAATTGCGTTGTTGGATTGCGATGAACAAAGCTTGTCGATTCAGCGCATGGAAGTGCTGGATGCGCCCGCCCACGAGCATGGGCGTCTGCCCCGATGGCTGAAGGAACAAGGCGTGGAAGTAGTGATCGCTGGTAGCCTCGGCGGGCGTGCCCAAGGCCTCTTGGACGAGTTGGGGATTCAGGTAATTACCGGCGCGCCGCGGCTCTCGCCCGATTTCCTGGCGCGGTCTTTTCTGCAGGGAACATTAGAAAGCCAGCCGCAGACCTGTTCACATGAGCACGGCCACCACTCCCATGAAGGCCACCACTCCCACGCAGGCCACCACTCCCATGAAGAAGGACACTGCAAAAGCAATGGCGGAGGCTGCCACTAGAGGGCCAGTCTTAAGGCGGGTACCCCACCGACTCAGTTAAGTGCCCCAGGAGAGAGACTCCATGCAACGTGAAGATGCCACCAACGGCAGCCACACCCTAAGAGCGGCCACACACCCCGGATGCTTTGTGTGCGGTTCGGAGAACCCACGAGGAATGCGTCTTCGTTTCCAGGTGGAGGCGATGGGAAAGGTGGAGGCGATTTGGATGCCATCCCCGGAGTGGGAAGGCTTCCGCGGCATTGTCCATGGTGGTGTGGTAAGCACAGTGCTGGATGAGGCAATGTCAAAGGCTGTTGCTAGCATGCCTCGGGAGGCGCTTACCGCGGAATTGCGCGTACGATTTCGCAAGCCGGTAAGGAGCAGCGAAACCCTCCGCGTGCGAGGCTGGGTGCAGCAGCACACCAAGCGCCGCATTGCCACCGAGGCGATAATCACCGGGGAAGACGGCACGGAGTACGCCCACGCCTGGGCAGCCTTCCTGGAACTGGCACGGTAGCCAGTAGCGTCCGCGATGGGGGCAAGCTGCGTGGGCGGGTTCCCGCGCAGGATGGGGTTCAATCGGGTATCCTCATAGTTTCGGCGCTGCTCTGCGTGTGTCGTCTCTCGAACTCCAAACATTCAGGTAGGGTTTTCACTAATGAAGCGTGCTCGTTTCTATTGTGTTGTCGGTCTGCTGATCTTCAGCCTCGTCCTGCTGGCTTCCTGCGCCCGTAAGGAAGAGGCTCCACCCACTCCGGCTGGCTCGGCGCCCGCGGAGACTGCCCAGGAAGCCGGGTCGGCAGCCGGAGAGGCCGTTGCTCGCCCGACGCCCACTGGTGAGGCTCCCGCGGCGGAGGCTCCCGCCACCGAAGCTCCGGCAGCTACTGCCTCTACGCCTCCCACCATCACCCGTCCTGCACAGCCAGAACCCGCACGCGTTCCGCCCAGGGATCCAAACGTGTTCATGGTGCGCTTTGAAACAACAAAAGGGAATGTGGACATTGAGTGCCATTCCGACTGGGCGCCTCTTGGCGCAGCCCGTTTCCGGGAACTCGTGGAGACCGGGTATTTCGATGGCGCCCGGTTTTTCCGGGTGGTGCCTGGATTCGTGGTGCAGTTCGGGCTGGCTGCCAATCCTCTGATCACCGCGAAGTGGGATCGGTCTGAGCTAAGGGATGATCCCGTGCTACAGAGCAACAAGCGCGGCTATATTACGTTTGCGACGGCGGGTCCAAACACCCGTACCACACAGATTTTCATCAATTTGGGCGACAATGAGCGTCTCGATGGGATGGGCTTTGCTCCTTTCGGCCGCGTGGTCCGCGGCATGGACGCAGTAGATTCCATTGATAGCCGCTATGGGGAGCAACCCCAACAGCCGCGCATTGAAGACGAGGGTGAAGCCTATCTGCAACAGAGTTTCCCGAACCTGGATAAGATCGTCCGGGCCACTGTGATCAATTGAAGGTTCGGGCGCTCGGCAACAGCCGGCAGTTCCCATGATCGAACTTCGTTCCGCGCGCACTTCCACCAGTTTGCGGGCGGCGGGATTCGAGCGTAGTTCCTCATTTCGATGGCATGGCCATACCAAGCGGGAAGCCAGCGATCCATGCACCGCTTAGGCAGGAACCTCGAGAGGCTGACGGCAATCGCCGGGAGCGCGATGAAGTGATACAGTAACGGCCAATGAGAACCCGCGAGATTGCCTCGCGGGCATCGGTTGCGACTGTGGGGGTTACAGTGCGGCGCCAATCTGGGTTGTTGATTTGGCTTGTGGCATGCCTTGCTTGTGTGGCCGGGATGGTATGGATGGCTCGTCCTGGTGTGGACGCAGCCGCTCAGAGCCTGTCTGCCCTTAGCGTGTCCTATCCCGAAGCCGATTCGATTTTCCCGCCAGACTTTGCGCCGCCAACCTTCTTGTTTCGTGATCCGGAATCCGGCAATACCCGCTGGCGGGTGAAGGTGCGCTTGGGCGACGGCGGCGCGCCGCTAGAGGCAGCCGTCAGTGGCGAGTGGAACAAGGTGGGCGAGATCGACTATCGGGCGATTGCGCCCACGAACCGCCTTCCGGAGCTGACACCAGAACAAGCAGCGTTGCGGACCTGGAAGCCCGAGCCGGAGCTATGGGAAGAGATCAAGCGGCGCAGCGCGGGTGCACCCGCTGAGATGGTGTTCGAGGGGATGGGCTCTGGCGACGAGATGGTCCGAAGCCGGGGCAGTGTGCGCATCCGAACGGCAAAGGACCCGGTGGGCGCGCCCGTCTTTTTTCGTGATGTTCCGCTGATGCCCGCCGCGCAGGAGAAAGGGATTATTCGTCCTTTGCCGAAAGCGGCCCTGCCCCTTGTAGCCTGGCGACTGCGCTATATGGATGAGTCCCGTAGCCGGGTGCTTCTGGAGGATATGCCCACGTGCGCCAATTGCCACTCGTTTTCCAAAGATGGCAAGACGCTGGGGCTCGACCTGGATGGCCCGGCCAACGACAAGGGGCTTTATGCGCTTGTTCCCATCCAGAGGCAGATGTCCATTGAAAACAAGGATGTGATTGCCTGGAGCAACTTCCGAGGCAAGTTGGGCGGCAAGATGCGTGTGGGCTTCATGTCGCAGGTCTCACCGGACGGCAACCACGTGGTGACGATGGTGAATGGCGACGATTTTGGCTTTCAGTCCCCGGATGCCAAGGCGGAACTGGTTGCGGCAAAGGCGTCTACTGGCGGTGCGCCCTTGCCCAAGGATGTGGCGGGGAACTTCTACGTCGCCAACTTCACGGATTACCGGTTTCTGCAGGTGTTTTACCCCACGCGCGGCATCCTGGCCTGGTACAGCCGGCAAACCGGGAAATTAGAAGCTCTGCCCGGTGCGGATGACCCGCGCTTTGTGCATACCAACGCCACCTGGAGCCCCGATGGCCGGTATCTGGTATTCGCCCGGGCAAGGGCGCGCGAAGCGTATCCGAGAGGCAAGGAACTGGCCAAGGTGGCAAATGACCCCAACGAGACGCCGGTCCAATACGATCTTTATCGCATTCCCTTCAACGGAGGGAAGGGAGGCGAAGCGGAGCCCATAAAAGGTGCGTCCGCGAACGGCATGAGCAATAGCTTTCCGAAGATCTCTCCGGATGGAAAGTGGCTTGTATACGTCCAGGCGCGCAACGGGCTTCTGATGCGGCCAGATAGCCAGCTTTATATTGTGCCGGTAGAAGGAGGGACTCCCCGGCGGATGCGTGCAAACACCACCCGCATGAACTCCTGGCATAGCTTTTCGCCGAACGGACGCTGGCTGGCGTTTTCGTCAAAGAGCCGTTCGCCTTATACGCAGATGTACCTCACTCACATTGATGAGAACGGGAACGATAGCCCGGCGATTCTTGTTGAGAATGCCACTGCCGCTAACCGAGCCGTGAACATTCCGGAGTTTGTGAACATTGGCAAAGACGAGTGGATGCACATCGCCACTCCCGCTACTGAGTTCTACCGGCGCGCGGACGTGGCGCTGGAATGGATGCAGCGGGGAGAATTCGAAAAGTCGATCGCCGCCTGGCGCGATGCGCTCAAAATGGAGCCCAAGGATGTTTCGGCCCTCAGTAATCTGGGTTCGGCGCTTACCTATGCCGGGCGGCTGGAGGAAGCTACCGAGCAGTACCGCGAGGCGCTGGCGGCGGATCCTGAAAACTATAAGACCCAGTCCAACCTGGGTGTGGCGCTATCCCGCACCGGGAATCTGGAGGAGGCCCTGGCGCATCTCAAGCGAGCATTGGAACTGAACCCGGAAGACGTAGCCAGCCTCACCGCCATGGGCGGGGCTCTGATGCAGGCGGGCAAGCTGGATGAGGCCGTGAGCACCTTGCGTGAGGCGATCGAAATTGAACCTGCCCACACCGATGCCTACAACAACCTGGGCGGGGCGCTCTCGCGAAAAGGGGAGTTTCCGGAAGCCATTGCGTTGTTTGAGAGAGGCCTAAGCCTGGAGCCGAACTCCGTGGAACTGCTATTCAATCTGGGGCGTGCGCGGGCAGCCGCGGGGCAGATGTCGGAAGGATTGCGCACGGTGGAACGCGCGGCTCAATTGTCGCGGTGGCAAGATGTGGTGATTCTGGACCGGTTGGCCGCCCTATATGCGGAGGCGGGAAAGCCACAGGACGCCTTGGGGATGGCCCGTAGAGCCTTGGCGCTAGCTGAACGGCAGGGCAATGCTTCTGTAGCAGCCGGGCTGCGAGAGCGCATTTCGGAGTATGAGCGCACCAGTGCCGAAGCCAACCGCTAGGGCCAGAGGCTGCGTTAGGATTCCGGCGCGGATTCCTCAGCGGCTGTCTGCGGCTTTTTGGAAGACACTTTCTTCTTCGGCTGGCTCTTCTTGCCGCCAGACGTTTTGGATTCCGGCTTCTTCGCAGATGGGGCCTTCGGCTCCTTGGCCTTACCGCCCGTTTTTCGCTTCGTCCGCGCATGCTCTTCTTCTTTTGGCTCGAAGTCGATGACCACGAGGTTTTCTGAGAAGAATTCCCACAACTGGCGGCCGGATGGTGCAGGCACTTCAATTGCCTGGAAGGACTTCCGTGGGCCAGGAACTGTAATCACCGCGCTATCGTCCTTGCGCAGTTCCAGTTGCTGGATCAGCTCCAGATTGATGAGGTGGTTTCCCACGCGGAGAAATTTAGCGGTTAAGTAAGGGCGCATTGGTCTGCCTTCTTTGTAGCATGCGCGGGTTTGGAATACCAGATGAAATACAGCACTTGGCACCAGGAGGTTCTGGAACTCTTCGCTGGGCAATGCTTTGCGCAAGCGTATGAAGCGGCTGGGTAGAGCGTCCTTCTGTTCCGCTTCCAGGCCCACCACAAGGCGGGGTTGGCAAGATACACTAAAGCCCATTGAGGTATTTGCACGGATGGTTCCTTCAGTCTTTTTCCGTTTCTTGTTCCATCAGGCGATGTCGCGATGGATGGGTGCCGGGCTCCTGCTAGGGGCGCTGGCGCTGGCGGGAATGCCATCCGAGGCCCAGGAAGCCCGCGAACCCGGTGCTGTGGAGCGCCGCTACCGCACGGCACCGTTGGGATACGACAAAACGCCCGTGTTGCCTGGCCAGCAATGGAAGGTCCATGACATCGCCAGGCCCCGGCCCAAGGTGGTGGAGCCGGGAACATTCAGCACGGCGGAACAGCCGGGCAAGCCTCCATCCGATGCAATTGTTCTGTTTGACGGTAGCGACCTGTCCGGCTGGGTGAATGAGCGCCGCGAGCGACGCCGCCGCGGGGAGCCGCCCGCTCCCGTCCAGGAGGTGCCCGCCGAGTGGACGGTGGAAAACGGATACTTCGAGATTAAGCCCGGAACGGGCAACCTGATTACCAGGGAGAAGTTCGGCGACGTCCAACTGCACATAGAGTTCATGACCCCCACTGAATTTGAGGGCGACAGCCAGTGGCGCGCGAACAGTGGCATCATTTTCATGAAGCGCTATGAGTTCCAGGTGTTGGATTCCTACAATAACCCCACCTACGCTGACGGACAGGCTGCTTCCATCTACGGTCAGTGGCCGCCCTTGGTGAATGCATCGCGCAAGCCAGGCGAGTGGCAAACTTACGACATCGTGTTTGAATCTCCTCGCTTTGAGGGCGAGAAACTGGTGAAGCCTGCCTATTTCACCGCGTTTCACAACGGTGTGCTGGTGCATAACCGCAAGGAAGCAATCGGGCGCATGGCGCACCAGGTGGTGGGTACCTACGAAGCTCACGAACCTGAGGATTCCCTGCTGTTGCAGGACCATGCCGTAAAGGTGCGTTACCGAAACATCTGGGTTCGCAAATTGAAGGGCTACGACCAGCGGTAACGGACCGTCCTTTTCCTTTACCACTTATGGTTTGATACGCTAGCGAACATTGGGGGATGTAATGGCAACTGATGTAAATGGGCCATTGAATGGCATTGAAGAATGGGATGACGAGGTAAAGGAACGTTACCGGCCCGGCAAAACCCAGGAAGAGTTTCGTAACTACGACGATACGGTACATCCCAGGGTGCGGGAGTTTTATCGGCTGAACCACACGAATCAAACCTACGATTTTGTGATGGCAAAAAGGGCCGAATACTTGCCCAAGCAGCGCATGGAAATGGGCATCTGGGAGGCCATGGAGTATCTGAACACGCTGGTAGACGACAGCGATCCGGACACCGATCTTTCTCAGATTGAACACAACCTGCAGACCGCGGAGGCCATCCGCGCCGACGGGCACCCTCGCTGGATGCAGTTAACCGGGCTGATTCACGATCTCGGCAAGGTGATGTGTCTTTGGGGCGAACCGCAGTGGGCGGTGGTGGGGGATACCTTTCCGGTAGGTTGCGCCTGGAGCGACAAGATCGTCTTTCACAAGTTTTTTGAGGGCAACCCGGATGCCCAGCGGCCTGAGCTTCAGACGGAGTGCGGCGTTTATGAAAAGGGCTGCGGCCTGGAAAACGTCAACCTGTCCTGGGGCCACGACGAGTACCTGTATCACGTGGTGAAGGACTACCTGCCCGAAGAGGGGTTGTGGATGATCCGCTACCATTCGTTTTACCCTGGCCATCGCGAAGGTGCCTATACCCACCTAATGACAGAGCGCGATCAGCAGATGTTCGAGTGGGTGCGCAAGTTTAACCCCTACGATCTGTATTCCAAAGGGCATACAAAGCCGGATCCGGTAGAACTACGTCCTTACTATGAGGAACTGATCGCCGAGTACTTCCCAGCGAAGATCCGCTGGTAAACTCATGCAGGGGGGAGACAAACACGAATTGGACTCCCCCCTCACCCCCCGCCACGGCTTCCGCACCGTGACCGTGCAGCCCCCAACCCCACCCTCGTTTCCGACTGTTTCCGTTGTCGTTCCAGTACTTAATGAGAGAGCTGCTTTGCCTGCGCTTCTAAGAGGTTTGCAGGCAGTAGACGGCATCCACGAATTGTTGTTTGTGGATGGGGGCAGCAGTGACGACACGGTAGAATGGCTGCAGACACAGGGACATCGTGTGTTGAAGTCGACCCGCGGCCGTGGTCAGCAACTGGCCGTGGGGGCTAAGGCGTCAACTGGAGATGTCCTGTGGTTGCTGCATGCTGATACCTCGGTGCCG
>CAZUAX010000037.1:27341-29580 GCA_964618435.1 uncultured Solibacteraceae bacterium | reverse complement strand
CCCGCCAGCGTAAGCACGGTAATCCCGCGGCCAACCAGGTTTTCCGTGGGAAGCGTGAACACCAGATCCACGGCCCCAGCGCCAGCTTCGGGGCGAAGCACCAAAAATCCCAGAACAGGGTCTCGCTCCACGGGTACAGACTTTCCTGACGCACTGGCACGCCATGCCGGATCGTAGGACTCTTGCACCAGAATCACCTGCCCAGGCTCGGTAGACGCTGCCACCCGGATGTGTTCCGGCGAAAGACGCTCCATCTCAACGCGAACATCCGGGCCGTTTTCCAACAGTTGGACATATTCCGGCAGCAGCGGAGTGGGGTTGCGCGGATCTTCCGGCAACAACGCGGAGAGCGCTGCATAATTCACCACACGCACTCGCTCGGGGAAGCGCCGCGGCACCTCGTAGATTTTGTCCCCCGCCTGATTGTCGTAAAGCACAGGCAGATGGCCTTCAAACTTACCCGGATGGGTGTAATCCTTGTAGATCTCCTGAGATTCGGCTGAGGACACCACCACAGCGCCCGCTCCCGTCGCTTGCAGCCACAACACGCTGAGTTGAGGGTCCGCCCCCATTCGCAATTCCCACCATCCGGGCACGAGGGCGCCATTCAGCAACCCTTGCTCGGAACCTCCCTGTACTTGCGGCAGATTTCTCCATGCGTTGTGCCAGAAACGAATGGACCCCGTCACGAAAACCCGGGTGTCTGGAAGATTTCTGGCCACCCAGTCACTTACCTTGTATTGAAGACGCTCCTCGGGGTTATGGTCTTGCGGATAACGCGTCCAGGCATGCGAAAGGTAGGGCAAGCTTCCAGCCAGCAGAAGGCCATAAACCACGCCTACCGCCGCATAGACACCAGGCGTCGAGATCATACGGAAACGCCCAGCAAGTGCGGGGGCTTGTTGCCATAGCCACCACAGCCCATACACCGCGGCAAGCAACATCACCAGGTCCAACTCGGGTACCAGCCGATGCGGTTCACCAATCACCCGAAAGCCAAACCACTTGTTGCCCACCACATTCACCACAAAGGCAAGCAGCGACCCGGCAAGGAACACCGCCCAGGCATGGTGGGCGCGCCCATAGCTTACACGAAGCGTAATCAGTACAAACCCCACCACCACAATGGCGGCCACCACCACGCTCCACGCGTTCCCGGGGTTCGATACCAGCCGCATGTTCTCCAGCGTAATCCGGAGGTAGGAAGGCGTTAGCCAGAAGGCGCACAAGCCCCAAGCCGCGGCGGCCAGAGCGGCCGCGCGAAGCAGGATGCGCAAGTCACGGTGAGTTACCAACAGTGCCCACACCATCACGGGAAACAACAGCGCCATGGCCGTGGCGCCATAAAAGTTGATCGACACCACACCTGCGGCTAACCCGGCAGCCAGCGCAAACATTCCCGGCCTGCCTCCGCGCAACGCCAGCCAGGCTGCCGCCAGAAATCCGCCCAGCAGCGCCAGCGAAGACACGTGGGGGCCCTCGCCATATTGCATTAGCACGTGCAGCCGCATCGGCGGCCAGTGGGCTCCGAAGGCATCATCGCGAAACTCCTTCAACAGCGCGTAGGATGGCGACAGCAGCGCCACCGCCACCGCGCTTAGCCACCCCACAGAGCGCGCGCCGCTGCCCACCCTTGCAAGCCAGTAGACAAAGCAAATCCCGAGCGCATAGAGAAGGCCAATGAACCAGTGATATCCGCGAAATGTGGACACGCCGAATGCGTCCGCCAGCCACGCAGTTCCATAGCGCAACCCCGGCGGATACACATAGTCAAACCGAGTGCCGCAATACCAGTAGGGATGCCAGCCATTCACGCTCAGCCCATCGTTGATCATGCGGGCATCGGCGATAAACGTGCTTTCAATGGAAGACCAGTTATTCAGGTACTCCACCTGAAACAGGGGAAACAGCAACAATACGCAAAGGAAAAACAGCAGAGCAAAATCGACCAGCCAGCTAGATTTCGGAGTCGTCACGGTTTGGCTCCATGGGCCTCCGCGGAAGCGTGGCGCTGGTAACGTCCACGCAAGCTCACAAATTGCTTCTGCTTCCAGATACCGGCATGGTGCAACTGATACCGTGCCAGCAGCCAGAGAATGGACAGCCCATAGACACTGCTTTGAATGAAGCTTGCCGAGGAGGCCGCGGGGAAGTAGCGAGTGGGCACAGGTACTTCCGCAATGCGCAGTTTCCTCTCTACAAACTGGGCCATGATTTCCTGGTCGAAGATGAAGTTATC
>CAZUAX010000037.1:0-27241 GCA_964618435.1 uncultured Solibacteraceae bacterium | reverse complement strand
AACTCGGCATAGGTCATATGCAAAGTCCGCGCCGCGTTGTACGCGGGCATCACAACAACCACTTTATTCTTGGCCAAGGCGGTCTCCGGAAAGGTCTTGCGCGGCGGGTTCAGCAATCACCACAAACTGATAGGCGAACAGCGTCTTCCACGCCCGCCCCAACTCATAGGATACCCGCTCCGCCATCCGCACCGCGACGCTTTGTGCCGCGCGGGGAAATGCCAGCCCAATGGGCATTCCCGTGCTGCGTGCGCTGCGGATGCGAAAGCCCCCCTCCGCGAACAGTTCCTGCCAGCCCTTCCACATGAAGAAGTGCAGGTGCGTTCGGTCAAACAATCCGCGGTCTTCCTTAGGAAAGCGGCCAGCGAGCACGTTCAGTCGAAAGTAGAGATTGCCACTGTTCGGCAACGAAGCCACCAAACGCGTTTCGGGTGTAACGAACTTATGAAACTGGCGTAGCAATGCCACCGGTTGTCGCAGGTGCTCCAGGATATCGGCAACCAGGATGAAATCGAAACTGCCTTCCAGCGGGGGAAGGCCGGACTCGAGATCCGCCACCACTAGCTCCACGTTTGCCGGGAAGTCCTCGCCAAATCCTCCCGGTCGCTCCACGCCCACCACATGGAATCCTCGCTCAGCCAGAAACGAAGCCAGATAGCCGTTGGCACAGCCCACATCCAGCACCCGTAAGCCCTCACCATTCTCAGGAAAGGCCTGCAGAATCAGGCTGTGACTGCTGTACGGGCTCTCCTTGAATTCATAGACGAGTTTGTTCTGGCGGGGTGGTGCGGTAGCCATGGCAGCAACCTGTTCATTGTGCCATGCGGCACCGGGGCAGCGTAGCTTCTGTGGCCACACTGCCCCGGTGATTTCGCCCAACATCGATTACGAGTCGGTTACGCCGTAGCCAGATGCATCAGTTCTCGCATCGCTGGAATCGCTTCGCCAATCACCTCGTCGATGCGCCGGACGAAGACGAATTCCGTCGATTCCCTGATTTGCTCGGGCAGGTCACGCAGGTCTTTGCGGTTTCCCTCCGGCAGAATGATCCGCCTGAGGCCGCCGCGGCGAGCCGCGAGGACCTTTTCCTTGATGCCGCCGATGGGCGTTACCAAGCCGGTAAGCGTTAGCTCACCCGTCATCGCGGTGTCGCTCCGCATGGCGTGCCCGGTATACACCGAAACCATCGAAACTGCCATCGTGATGCCCGCCGAAGGCCCGTCCTTGGGCGTCGCCCCCGCCGGCACATGGATGTGGATTCCCGTCTTCTTGAAGGTTTCCGGATCAATGCCAAACTGGCTCGCATGCGACCAGACATAGCTCTGCGCCGCTTGCGCCGATTCCTTCATCACCTCACCCAACTGCCCGGTAAGCGTAAGGCCTTTGCCATCCGGCAAAATCGTGCTCTCGATGTACAGCACATCCCCGCCCACCGGCGTCCAGGCCAGGCCCGTGGCTACCCCTGCCTGCAGATCCTTGCGGATCTCTTCCGGCACTACCTGCTCCGGACCCAGCAACTCCACCAGGTCCGCGGGTGTCACTTCCATCGTTTCCGCTGACCCTTCCGCGAACTTCAGGGCAACCTTGCGCATCAACTGGCCAAGGCGTCGCGTAAGCTGCCGTACACCCGCCTCACGCGTGTAGCTCTCAATCAGCTTCTCCACCGTAACGTCAGGTATCTGGCACAACTCCGGGCTCACACCCGTCTCCTTGAACTGCCGTGGCAGCAGATAGCGCTTGGCGATTTCCAGCTTCTCCATCGCGCTATAGCCGCTCAGATTGATGATTTCCATGCGGTCCCGCAGGGGCCCCGGAATCGTGTCCAGCGTGTTCGCCGTGGTCACGAAGAACACCTTCGACAAGTCAAAGGGCATGTCGAGATAGTTGTCCCGGAAGGTCTTGTTCTGCTCCGGGTCAAGGATCTCCAGCAGCGCCGACGTCGGGTCTCCCCGGAAGTCGCGACCCACCTTATCCACCTCGTCCAGCAGGATCAGCGGATTCTTCTCACCCGCCCGCCGGATCGCTTGCAGGATACGCCCAGGCATCGCGCCAATGTAGGTCCGTCGATGCCCGCGCAGCTCCGCTTCGTCGTGCAGCCCACCCAGGGCCAGCCGCTCAAACTTCCGCCCCAGCGCTCGCGCGATGCTTTGGCCAAGTGAGGTCTTGCCTACGCCCGGAGGCCCGGCAAAGCACAGGATTGGCGCCTTGGCGTCCGGGTTTAGCTTCAGCACCGCCAGATGCTCCAGGATGCGCTCCTTCACCTCTTTCAGCTCATAGTGGTCTTCGTCCAGAATCGTCCGAGCGTTCTTCAGGTCGAGATTATCTTCGGTACCCTTATCCCAAGGCAGCTCCACCACGTACTCAAGGTAGGTGCGGACGATATTGTTTTCTGGTGAGCCAGGGGGCATGCGTTCCAGCCGTCCCAACTCGCGCTCCGCTTCCTTGCGCACTTCGTCGGGAAGCACCGCCTTGGCTACCTTTTCCCGAAGCTCTTCTACCTCTGCCTTCTCGGGATTCTTCTCTCCCAGCTCATCCTGAATGGCACGCAGTTGCTGCCGCAGATAGTATTCGCGCTGTTCCTTTCCAATCTCACTCTGCGCCTTGGTCTGGATGTTGTTGCGCAGTTCGAGAATCTGCACCTCGTAGCTGAGAAAGTCGTGGACCGTCTGAAGCAGATCGCTCACGGTGTTGGCCTCAAGGATCTTCTGCTCCTTGTCGGTTTCGATGGAGAGCATCGAACCAATCAGGTAGGCCAGCCGCACGGGGTCTTCCGTGCTCATCAGGAACTGCGTGAGTTCCCGGGGTGCATTCGTATTGGCCATCTGCAGCACTTTGCGCGCCTGTTCCACAATCGCGCGCTGCAGCGCTTCCACTTCCGGTCCGCCATCCTCCTCCAGTTCCTGTGTCGTGAAGTTGGCAATCATGTAAGGGTCCGATACCGGAGCACCCACCAGCCGCACGCGCTCTGCGCCCAGCACCAGCAGTTCCATCAGACCATCGTTGGTCTTGGCCATCCGCTTCACCACCGCGCGCACACCCACGCGAAACAAATCCTCGAATGCTGGCGTCTCCACCTGCGCGTCGCGCTGAGCGACAATCAGGATCTCTTTTTCTTCCGTACCCAGCGCCGCTTCCACAGCCGCCACGGACGCAGGCCTGCCCACCGAAAGGGGCAGCATCAAATTCGGAAACAAAACACTGCTCTTCAGAGGCAGCACAGGCAGCCGGCGAACGTTGGTCGTCTTCTGCATTGGCTCTTGTACTTGTTCGCTCACGAATTCTCCTTACTTAGTTGGACGCGCAGCAACAGCATGCCGTCTCGGAAGTCCAGCGAAATCTGCGAAGCATCCACCGGATGCTGCAGTTCCACGGAGCGGAAAAAGCGCTGGTAGGCGATTTCCATGTTGTGATGCTCAATCACCTCATCGCAGGTATAGTCGCGCCGGGCGCCGCTGATCCGCAGCGTCCTACCATCGATGTCGATAGAAACATCGTCCGGCCTGACGCCCGCCAGTTCCATCTTCACCAGCCAGCCCGTGGCGGTGCGGCTAACATCCGTGGCAGGGTGCAGCACACTGTCTCGCGACGAGCCATCCACTTGGGTGTAAAACAACAGCGACGAGGATCGACGGCGACTGCTCATCGTAGCCCCCGGTAGTGGTAAGTTTCCTTAAAGGACCGCCATAGTGCGGCCCGGAACGCCTTGAATCCTTGCATGCAACTCCTCTTGCGACACCTCGTGCAACGCTGTGCCGTCAGTTGATATGCGCCGCGCCTTTGCGCTTCGTCTCATCCCAGTTCGCCGGCCGCTCCGTTCGAAACTGTAGCGGTCCGCCATCCGGGGCAATGTCCACATAAATCGTACTGCCATCGCGAATCTCGCCAGAGAGCAACAGGCGCGCCAGTGGGGTTTCCAACTCGCGCTGGATGGCCCGCTTCAGCGGACGCGCCCCGTAGGTGGGGTCGTAGCCCGAATGGCTGATATACGCTGCCGCATCGGGCGATAGTTCAATCCCCATGTGCCGCTCTTCCAGTCGCTCGCGCAGGTGGCCCAACTGGATAAGCACAATCCGCTCCAGATCTTCGGGTCGCAAAGAGTGGAAGACCACCGTCTCATCCACCCGGTTCAAGAACTCCGGCCGGAAGTGCTGCCGCATTTCGCTAAGCACAGCCTCGCGCATCCGCTCAAAGTCATAGCTGTCGGTGGAGCCGCGGAAGTCCAGAATCCGTGCGCTACCGATGTTCGAAGTCATAATCACAATGGTGTTGCGGAAATCCACCGTGCGTCCCTGGCCGTCGGTTAGCCTTCCGTCGTCCAGCACCTGCAGCAACACGTTAAACACGTCGCCGTGGGCCTTCTCAATTTCGTCAAACAGGATCACCGAATAGGGACGTCGCCGCACCGCCTCGGTCAACTGTCCGCCTTCCTCATAGCCCACATAGCCGGGAGGCGCGCCCACCAGCCGGGCCACGTTATGGCGCTCCTGGTATTCGCTCATGTCGATACGCACCATCGCGCGCTCATCATCAAACAAAGCCTGCGCCAGCGCCCTGGCCAGTTCCGTTTTGCCCACACCCGTAGGACCCAGAAAAATGAAGCTTCCAATTGGACGGTTTGGGTCCTTCAGGCCACTGCGCGCGCGCAGAACGGCCTCGGCAGTCGCCCGCACTGCTTCTTCCTGGCCAATCACCCGCTGGTGCAGATCAAGCTCCAGGTGCAACAACTTCTCCGCTTCGCCCTGCAGCAGCTTCGTGATCGGCACACCCGTCCAGCGGCTCACTACTTTGGCGATGTCCTCTTCCGACACCTCTTCCTTCAGTAGTGAAGTCTCACCCTGCAGTTCGGCCAGCGCCGCCGTGGCCTCGCTCAGTTCTCGCTCCAGTTGGGTCATGCGCCCATACTTCAGTTCCGCGGCCTTGTTCAGGTCGTACTCGCGTTCAGCACGGTCAATCTCCACTCGCGTCTGTTCCATCTGCTCACGCAGGTCGCGCAGCCGCTTCACAGAGGCCTTCTCGTTCTGCCAGCGCGCCTGCAGGGCATCGCCGTTCGCCTTCAGGTTGGCCAGTTCCCGTTCGAGCTTTTCCAGGCGGTCGCGGGATGCATCGTCGTTTTCCTTGCGCAGAGCCTCCCGCTCAATTTCCAGTTGCATCACACGCCGATGAATCTCGTCCAGTTCCGCTGGCATGGAGTCGATCTCCGTGCGCAGTTTGGCCGCCGCCTCGTCCACCAGGTCAATAGCCTTGTCCGGCAGGAAGCGATCCGAAATGTAGCGGTTCGAAAGCACCGCCGCCGACACCAGTGCCGTGTCCTTAATCCGCACGCCATGATGCAACTCATAGCGCTCACGCAGCCCACGCAGGATGCTGATGGTGTCTTCCACGCTTGGCTGATCCACCAGAACGGGCTGGAATCGACGTTCCAGCGCTGCATCCTTTTCAATATATTTGCGGTATTCGTTGAGTGTGGTAGCGCCAATGCAGTGCAACTCACCCCGCGCCAGCATGGGTTTCAGCAGGTTGCCCGCGTCCATAGCGCCCTCGGCCTTCCCTGCCCCCACCACGGTATGCAGCTCGTCGATGAACAGGATGATCTCACCCTGGGACTCCTGCACTTCCTTCAGAACCGCCTTCAGGCGCTCCTCGAACTCGCCACGAAATTTGGCCCCGGCAATCAGCGCGCCCATGTCCAGCGCCACCACCTTTTTGTCTTTCAGCCCATCCGGCACGTCCCGCCGCATGATGCGCTGCGCAAGGCCCTCGGCGATAGCGGTCTTGCCCACTCCGGGCTCACCAATCAAAACCGGGTTGTTCTTTGTCCGGCGCGATAACACCTGCATCACGCGGCGGATTTCCTCGTCCCGGCCAATTACCGGATCCAGTTTGCCCTGTTCCGCCAGTTGCGTGAGGTCACGACCATACTTTTCAAGGCTCTGATAGGTGCTCTCCGGGTTCTGACTGGTTACCCTCTGCGATCCGCGAACCCCACGAATGGCTTCAAGCAAGCGGTCCCGGCTAAGCCCAGCCTCCCGCAGGATGGTGCCCACCGCGCCCTTATCGCTCACAAAAGCCAGCAGCAAATGCTCCACCGAAACGAACTCGTCCTTCAACTTGCGCGCTTCCTCTTCGGCCTGAGCGAGGGCGGAGTTCAGCCGTCCGGAAAGGTAAATCTGGTTCGCCGCCCCGGTGGAGGAAGAAACCCGCGGCATCTTCTTCAGCTCCGCATCCACCTGATGGGCCACCCTGTCCAGGGGCAATCCGGTCTTCAGCAAAATGGCCGGAGCAAGGCCATCTTCCTGCTCCAGCATCGCCATCAGCAAATGCTCCACATCTATCTGCTGGTGGCCAAGGCGGACACTGGCGGATTGTGAGGATTGCAGTGCTTGTTGAACTTTCTCCGTGAAACGGTTGATATCCATAGACTTTCTCCAACCAGCGCCGCCTCCCTACGGGCAGCAGATGGCGCCGTCCCGGCCGCACGGGTGACGAAATAAACCCAAGACGGCCCGTCAGTGTCTAGGATGTCAGGAAAGTTTAATAAGTTGCAACTAATTTTATCTTAGTGCTAATCACTCATATCTGGCATCAGTCTGAATTGTCCAGCTTCACCGGATTCCGCAATACGCCCACGTCCTCCAGAAAAACCTCCACCGTGTCCCCATGCTTCAGTGTCTCCGTATTGCCCGGAGTGCCCGTGTAAATCAGATCCCCCGGTTCCAACGTCACATAGCGGGACGCGAACGCGACGCAACGCGCGGCGGAGAAGATCAGGTCACTGGTCCGTTCGCTTTGCTTTAGTTCTCCGTTCACTCGGGTTTCCAGCAACAGGTCATTCGGCAGCAGCCCGGCAACAATACAGGGTCCGCAAGGAGCGAACGTGTCACAGCCTTTGGCGCGCCACCACTGTAGGTCCTTCTGCGCACCGCGCTGCCAGTTTCGGTCGCTGACGTCGTTACCGATGGTGATGCCCATCACATAATCCAGGGCCACCCACTCTGAAATATTGCGGGCGCGCTCGCCAATTACCAGCACCATCTCTCCCTCAAAATGAACGTCGGTGGCATCCAGCGGCAGGTAAATCGGTTTGTCATTGCTCTGCAACGCACTGGGGGGCTTATAGAACAGTTCCGGCACCTCCGGCTGGGGACGTCCGTGCAAATGACTCTTGAAGTTACGGCCCACGGCAAGAATTTTGGTGGGCTGGCAGGGCACAAGTAGTTCCACTTCGTCCGGCTGCACCCAGTGGTCTGTCGGCCGCCAGTCCATGAACGGGGTCCCCGCGATGGCCTGAATTCCATCAGAGTGCCAGATTCCGTAGGAAGAACCAATCCCAGTGGCGAAGCGAACGAACTTGGTAAGACGCTCAGGCATAAATTCTAGATTAGCGATAAGCCGTCGCGGCTGGTAGGAATGTCCTCGACTATCGCCCTACCTACCCGAGGCTACCTCAATCTTCGTTCCGCTCCTGCTGTCACCATTCCACTTTGGGGAATCAAAAGCATTCGATTTCCCGGCCGCAGAATGGCGGCCTCCTTTGGGGCGTCCAGACGCCCAGGAGATCGTGTTTGGTTCCCGAAACTATGTACACCGATGCCTTGGAGGCTAATTTTTAGCCGCCACTGAATTAACTTTTATACATCTATTGGTACCTGCCTATTTAGTCCCTCCACACTCAAAATCGTAGAATCTACGATATCCGGTTTCTTTTGTATGGTTTGATACCCTACCAGACGACTTCGGATTCGATATCGCTAAAAACGCTCCTCAATCGATTCCAGATATTCCAGTCAAAAAGAGGTTGCTATCTGCAATCAGAGGATATATAGCTAAACCAGCAACTTCATTGTCTTTCATGTGGGAAGAACTAAATACGTTTCAGGAGTCTACAATGCCAAAACCTTCTTGGGCACCGGCTTTCATCCGATGCAGCCTTCTTTTATTCACCATTGCTTGCGTGCTGCTTGCGCAGGATCCGCGCGGCACCATCCTCGGTAATGTTACGGATTCCTCGGGTGCCAGCGTAGCCGGTGCCGATGTCCGCGCCATCAACAATGCCACCGGCGTTACCGCCAGCGCTCGCACCAATGAGTCAGGACGATTCTCCCTCCCCTTCCAGCTCATTGGCACCTACACCATTACCGCGGAGTTGCAGGGCTTTAAGCGCTCCAGCCGCGACGGAGTCCAGGTGCGCATTGGCGAAGTAACCGAAATCAACTTCACCCTGGAACTGGGTGAAATTACCCAAACCGTGGAGGTTACCGACACCCCCCCGGTGCTCGACACTACCACGCCCTCGCTTGGCCAGGTACTCGACGAAAGACGTGTGCTGGAGTTGCCTACTCTTGCGGGAAATCCATTTGAACTCGCGCTGCTTACCCCCGGTGTGATGAACGCCACCAATATGCGCGACCGCAAGCCTGCGTTTAACAACGGCAGTTCACAAATTTCCACTGATGGCTCCGGCCAGTACAACAACGAATTTCAGATTGACGGCGTCTCCAACACCTTCGCCGACAACGGACGCGCGCGCGTGGCATTCAGCCCGCCGCAAACCGCCGTACAGGAGTTCAAGATGCAAACCTCCACGTATGACGCCAGCATCGGCCATACGTTGGGTTCCGTGATGAACGTCACCACCAAGAGCGGCACCAACCGTCTCCACGGCGAAGCCCACTGGTTTGTACGTAACAATGCCTTCGATGCTCCCGACTTTTTCAGTAACAAAAACGGCACGAAAGAACCGGTATACCAGGACAACCGTTACGGCGCTTCGGCTGGCGGGCCGCTCTTCATCCCGAAGTCCTATGACGGCCGCAACAGAACCTTCTGGTTCTACGCTTGGGAAGCAAATAAGTGGATCGTGCCCCAGAACTTCACTGGCACCGTTCCTACTGCCGATCAGCGGCGTGGCGACTTCTCGGCTCTTCTGAACGTAGGCGGTATCTACCAGATTTACGATCCATCCACGATCGCCGCTGCCCCCAACGGCCGGTTCAGCCGCTTGCCTCTGGCTGGCAATATCATCCCGCAATCGCGCCTGGATGAAGTGGGCGTCAGCCTCGCCAATCTCTACCCCCTGCCCACCAGCCTCGGCACCGCGGACTTCCGCAACAACTATTTCAATGGCAATCTCCGCTCCTTGGAAGACTACTACGTCCACATCGGTCGTGTAGACCACAACTTCAGTGAAAACTACCGCGTTTTCTTCCGCTTCCATTACGACTTCTGGGAGGAGGACAAGAACGACCATTTCGACAACCGTATCAACGGCATCATCCTCAACCGCATCAACCGAGGCATTTCGCTTGACCAGGTGATGGTGTTCTCGCCCACCCTGCTGCTGAACCTGCGCTACGGGCTCACCAGCCAGGACTTCCCGGAACGCCGCGTGACGCAGGGCATTGACCTCGCCAGTCTCGGCTTCTCCAGCCAGCTCACCAATCTGATCGACGGCTCCTTGGCCACCGTGCCACGCACCACCATCGCGGGTTATTCCACGCTCTCGCCATGGGAGAGCGGCGACGGCACGCAGAACAGCCTCACCCACATCATTTCCGCCAACTTTACCAAGCTGGCTGGTGCGCACAGCCTGAAGTTCGGTGCGGACATCCGCAACTATCGTGCTTTCCGCAACCGCTTTCCCCAGGCGGTGTCGCCAGACCTCAACCCCAGCAACCTCTGGACCCGCGGCCCCCTGGACAATTCCCCAACCCCTCCTATCGGGCAAAATCTAGCCACCTTGCTGTTGGGTATCCCGGGCGGTTCCATGTCGGTGGCAGCCAGCTCCGCTGCTTCCAGCAACTACTACGGCTTCTACTTCCACGACGACTTCAAGGTGTCCCGCACCTTCAATCTAAACTTTGGCCTGCGCTATGAACGCGAGTCCCCCATCACGGAACGCTTCAACCGCCTCAGCGCTAACTTTGACGGCAGCGTAGCCAGCCCAGTGGAGGACCAGGCACGCGCCAACTATGCCAACTCCACCAAGCCCGTACCCGAACTGCCGCTGGCTGACTTCAGCGCCCGCGGCGGCCTCACCTTCGTCGGCGCAGACGGCTCCGCCCGCTCCCCCTTCTCCACGGAAACCAACAACTTCCTCCCCCGCATCGGCTTCTCTTGGGCCATTCACCCCAAGACGGTCCTGCGCGGCGGTTATGGCATCTTCTTTGACCTCGTGGGCATCAACCGCACCGCCATCCAACAGATTGGCTTTTCGCAGTCCACGCCCATCCAGGCATCGCTCGATAACGGTCTCACTTTTATCGCCAACAATGCCAACCCCTTGCCCACGGGTCTTCTGGCCCCTTTGGGTGCCGCTGGCGGCCTGTCCACCAACCTCGGCCAGAGCTTAACCGTCTACCCGCAAGATCGCTTGAACGGCTACGCCCAGCGCTTCAGCTTCGGACTTCAGCAACAGGTGGGCGAGTTGCTGATAGAAGCAACCTACCTCGGCAATCGTGGTACGCGGATGGCCACCGACCGTGGCATCAACAACACGCCGAACGAGTTCCTTAGCACCAGTCCGGTTCGCGATAACGCCACCATCGCCTACTTGAGTGAAGCATTCCCCAACCCGTTCCGCGGGACCAACCCCATCTACGGGGCCAACATCTCCCGCGCCAACATGCTGCGGCCTTTCCCGCAGTTCGGCAACATCACTCTCGAGGAACCCAACGGCTACACCTGGTATCACTCGCTGCAAACCCGTATTGAGAAGCGCTTTTCCAAGGGGTATACCATCCAAGGCGCTTACACATGGTCAAAAACCATGGAAGCCCTCGAGTACATGAACGCGGCCGACACCGTTCCCTACGAATCCCTAAGCAGCATGGATCGTCCGCATCGCATCTCGCTGAGCGGCATCTACGAAGTGCCTTTCGGCCGAGGCCGTCGCTGGCTGGCAAGTGCACCGTCGGCAGTGGATTTCATTACGGGTGGCTGGCAGTTGAACGGCATCGTCACCTTCCAGTCCGGCGCTCCGCTCGGGTTTGGAAATGCCCTCTTCAATGGCAACGTAGAGGACATCAAGATTTCCGCGGGCGAACGCACCGTCGAGCGTTGGTTCAACACCGAAGCCGGCTTCAACCGGGTACCTGCACAACAACTGGCCTCTAACTTCCGCACCTTCCCGCTGCGCTTCTCTGGCGTGCGGGGCGATGCCCAACATCGTTGGGACCTCTCGGCCATCAAGAACTTCCGCATCTACGAAGACATCCGTCTCCAGTTCCGCGCGGAGTGCTTCAACGCCCTCAATCGTCCCATTTTCAACAACCCCAACACCACACCAACGAACACGGCCTTCGGCGTCATCACTGGCACCGCAGCCAAGTCGCGGACCTTCCAGTTCGCATTGAAGCTGGAGTTCTAGCAGCACGCGGCGGCAGGGAACCCCTGGCATACCCGGGGTTCCCTGCCGAGCACTTCAGATTCCCGCCGCTCACATCCTGCCCTGCACCTTCTGCGCCCACAATCTCTGCTCAGCAAGTTGAATAATCCGCTCGTGCAGTTGCTTCTGCCTCTATTGGGATGCGCATGGCAAAGCGAGTGTGAAAGGATGTATGAGCCATGGTCATTTCCCGAATTCTTGCTCTCATTTTGTTCGCCATCTCCAGCCTGTCTCTGTCGGCTGCTGAGTTCCAGAGCGCGTTCCCCTCGCATACCAACCGGCCCTGGGTGGGTGCGGAATACTGGGCGAATCCATTGCAGGATTGGCGCCTTGCCAGCGGGCGCCTGGAGTGCTTCGTAAGTGGGGCCAATCGCAATGTCCAACTGCTTACCAACCCTCTCGCCAAGACTCAGGGTGCATTCACCATTTCCGTGCGCCTGGGACGCATTCAACCCGAGGGCGCCATCGACGCAGGCTGGGCCGGGTTTCGGGTGGGCATCTCCGGACCAGTGGATGATTATCGGTATGCCGCCATCCATGGCCGTGGATTCAACCTGGGCATCACCACCACCGGCAAGCTGTTTATCGGCGACGACCAGTACCGCCCTGCCATGCTGCGCCGCGATATGGGCATTCCCCTTACTGACGTCGAACTCACACTCACCGCCACACCATCAGGGGACTCCGTGAGACTGGTGCTCGCGGCCATCGACCGTGCCTCCGGCCGTCGCGCCCGCGAGGCAAGCGCCACCGTCCCCGCCGCCAGCCTCGCCGGTAACGTCGGCCTGGTTGCGCACTGGGACCACCAAGCCGCGGGCAGACCGCCAGCACAGCCTGAGGGCGGCGCCCAGAACACACCCCGCGGTGGCAATGTGCGCATCTGGTTTAGCGACTGGAAACTCAGTGGCAACCGTGTGGAAGCCCATCCCAGTCGCGCCTTTGGCCCGATTCTCTGGTCGCAGTACACGCTTTCCCATAGGGTGCTGAAGCTCACCGCACAAATGCCGCCGGTGGGCGTGGAAGACAATCAGTCCGTTGCCCTGCAGGTGCGCGACGGCAGCGGCTGGAAAACCATCGACGAGGAACAGATCCACAGCCTGGCCCGCACGGCAACCTTCCGCATCACTGATTGGGACGACACGCGGGACACCCCCTACCGCCTGGTATACGAACTCGTTTCCGCGGATGGCTCCGCCTCCCCGCACTATTGGGAGGGCACCATCCGGCGTGACCCCGTCGACAAGTCCGACATCGTGGTGGCTGGCTTCACCGGCAATCAGGACACCGGCTTCCCCAACCTGCCCACCGTGAAGAATTTGGTGCACCATAACCCCGACCTTCTCTTCTTTTCCGGCGACCAGATTTATGAAAACGTCGCCGGGTTCGGCATCCAGCGCCTGCCCGTGGAAACAGCGGCGCTTGATTACCTGCGCAAGTGGTATCTGGTGGGCTGGAGTTTCGGCGACCTGATGCGCGACCGCCCCACCGTCCACATGCCCGACGACCATGACGTCTACCAGGGAAACATCTGGGGTGGCGGTGGACGCAAGCAGCCCCTCTCAGAACATGAGCGTGGCGGGTACGTGATGGCAGCGGAGTGGGTAAACATGGTGCAGCGCACCCAGACCTCCCATATGCCAGACCCCTTTGACTCGCGCCCCATTGACCAGGGCATCAGCGTGTACTACTCCCACCTGCTCTACGGGCGTGTCAGTTTCGGCATTCTGGAGGATCGGAAGTTCAAGAGCGGCCCGAAGGGGATCACCCCCTCCCCGGGTGGACGCCCGGACCACATCACCGACCCCAACTTCGATCGCGATGCCTACGATCCCCCAGGGGCAGTGATCCTGGGCGAACGGCAAATCGACTTCGTAAAGAACTGGACCGCCGACTGGCGAGGCACTGACTTTAAGGTCTCCCTTAGCCAAACCATCTTCGCGGGTATCGCTACCACCCATGGCGCGAACTTCATGCGCCTGGTGGCCGACCTCGATACCAACGGCTGGCCCCGAAGCGCCCGCAACCGCGCCCTTACTGAGCTACGCAAGGGCTACACCTTTATGTACGCCGGCGATACCCATCTGCCCACCCTGGTCCACCATGGCGTGGAAGATTGGAACGATTCCGGCTGGAGCTTTGCGGTGCCATCCATCGCTGCCGGCTACCCCCGTCTTTGGGAACCCGATGAACCGGGAAAGAACCGCCAACCCGGGCTGCCCAGCTACACCGGTGAGTTCCTAGACCCGCTCGGAAACAAGGTAAACATCTGGGCCGTGGCCAACCCAAAGAAGGAATGGCGTCGCACCCCCTATGAATTGTTAATGGACAAGGCTTCCGGCTATGGCATTGTGCGCTTCCACAAAGCTACCGGGAAGATTACCGTGGAATGCTGGCCCATCCTGGTGGATGCCACTGAACCGGGCGCTGATCAGCGCCTCTTCCCGGGTTGGCCGAAAACCATTCATCGCGAGGACAACTTCCCGAAGGTCGGTGTTGCCTGGCTGCCGCGCCTGGAAGTGACCGGGATGGCGAATCCGGTGGTGCAGGTGATGGACGAAGCCACCGGAGAACACGTCTACACTTTGCGCATCCAGGGCACGCAGTGGCATCCGCGCGTCTTTAGCCGCACGGGCACCTATACGCTACGGGTGGGCGAACCGGGCAAGGACTTCCGCGAGTTCCCGGGGCTGGCGCCCACCACCCAGGAGGCGGCACCCACACTGCGGATCAGCTACTAGCGGATCAGCACTCTGGTGCGGCCACCGCCACTGCCAGTCCGCCAAGCGAGGTTTCCTTGTATTGCGAAAGCATGTCCTCGCCGGTCTTTCGCATGGTGGCGATCACCCGATCGAGCGACACCACATGACGCCCGTCGGAGTGAATCGCCAGCCTTGCGGCGTTTACTGCCTTGATGGCGCCCATCGAGTTGCGTTCAATGCAGGGAATCTGCACCAGGCCGCCCACCGGATCGCAGGTTAGGCCGAGGTTGTGCTCCATGCCGATCTCGGCCGCATTCTCCACCTGCGCATTGCTGCCGCCCAAGACAGAGGCTAATGCGCCAGCCGCCATCGAACAGGCAACTCCCACCTCGCCCTGGCAGCCCACCTCAGCCGCCGACAGCGACGCCCCTTCCTTGTAGAGGATGCCGATCGCACCGGCCACCAGCAGAAATTCCACCGTGTCGTGCTCGCGCCTTCCGCTTTCGCGCGCCCCGTGCATGTGGTCCAGGTAATAGCGCAGCACGGCCGGAATTACCCCCGCCGCGCCGTTAGTGGGTGCGGTTACTACCCGCCCCATTGCTGCATTCTCCTCATTCACGGCTATGGCGTAAGCACTCAACCAGTCCATGGCTTCGGTGCCATAATCGGTCCGGGCTGGTTCCACTTGAGTTAGCCTGCGGTGCAGGCCCGGCGCACGTCTTTGCACCATCAGCCCACCGGGAAGCTCTCCATCTGCGTGCAGACCAGCCTCGATGCAATCGTGCATCACCTGGCCGATTCGCAGCATGCCGTCACGGATTTCCTGGTCACTGCGCAGATTGCGTTCCCAATCCCAAATCAGTTCAGCGATCCGCATCCCACGTTCATCGCAAGCCTGGAGGAGAGATGCGCCGGTAGTGTACGGAAACGAAAAGTCAGAGTTTGTGCCCGCCTCGCCAATGGGCTTGCCGTCTGCATCCACCACAAAGCCTCCACCTACTGAGTAGTAGATGGACTCCGCCAGCAGCTCGTTTGCCCCATCCCAGGCCAGGAACTTCAATCCGTTCGAATGTCCTGGCAGACGCTGCTCACCGTGAAACAACAGGTCGCGCTCCGCCAGAAACTCCAGCCGCTGCTCGCCGGCAAGCAGCAGCGCACTGTCAGCGACCACACGTGCCGAAAAGGCGCTCAACTCACCCGCAGCAATGGTGGCGGCCTGCTTCCCGGATAGTCCCGCAAGAATCGCCTTGTCCGTGCAGTGCCCCCGACCTGTGAGCGCCAGTGACCCGTAAAGTTCACAGCAAATACGATGGCATCGGCTAAGCATCCCACCCTGCTTCAGTTGATGCACGAAATCGCGCGCCGCGCGCAGCGGCCCCAGGGTGTGCGAGCTGGAAGGGCCCACTCCAATCGAAAACAGGTCAAACACGCTTGCAGGCATAATGGCTACGGCTCGCTGGATGCTCCGCCCCTATCTTAGCGGGAACCGCCCATATTATGTCCGGAACCCCCTGATGTTGAGATTTCTCACCAGACTTTCCCTTCACGCGTACGTACGCTCCAAGCGACCATGCGACTCAATAGCTAATCTGTTAATGTGAGGGTACAGTTCCCCTTAGTTCGCGCCTGAGAACCATGCATCCGCCTCCTCATGCGAATCCAGTCACCGCATCTGCTATGCCACCTCTTCGGGACACCCCGCGTGCTGAGGCCGGAATCCGCGTGGCACAACTGGTCCGCCGCGCCGGTTATGCGGGTCTGGCGATCTTTACCCTCGCCTTTGCCTTGGGCTGCGTAGTCTTGCTGTTCGATGTAGACTTCCGGTGGGAGGACAGCTACCAACGGGCCATCCGCAACTTCGCATCCGGTCACCGCGCCATTGACCTCCGCTTCCCCGGTGCCGAGCATCAGCCAATTCGCCCACCGCAGGGCTTGTCTGCCGATTTTGACCTGAGTTCTTCTGAGCTTTCGTTCGTCGAACAGGAGTTGGATGGCGAACTTGCCAAGGACCCCAGTAATTCGCGTTGGATCCTCCTCCGCGCCCAAGTGCATCTGCTTTACCTGCAGCCGGCACCTGCCATCGATCTGCTCGAAAGGCTGCGCCCTTTCTCCCCAAAGGATCCAGACATCCTGGGCTTGCTTGGCTACGCGCACTATTTACGAGGGCGGGCTAACCGCAACACTGCTGAGCTTTTGCGTGCAATCGATTTCTTCGAGCAAGCCCTCAGCATTGATCCCAGCAACCAGGACCTGCTATTCAACGCCGGAATCGCACAACAACGCGTGGGAAACCGTAAACAAGCCACTGCCCGTTTTGAAAGCTTCCTCAGCCAGAGCCCGGAAGGTGCCTGGGCGCGGGAAGCCCGAAATCGAATTCGCGAACTGTCGAGATAGCAGGAGGGTGGCGGCAACATTCGCATCACCAGAGCCATATTCCGTCCAGGCTGGTGTCCCGACACCACAAAATATTACATTTAGATTGACCGGCCATTGGCCGTGTCGTCGCTTTATCTAGTAGGCATACAAAGACGTTTCTTTTCGCCCCCGATTGCTATGCTTGCGGGGCTTTATGGTAGACGCACTTTTGGTCATACCAGAAGTTGCCGGAACGCCAGAGACTGCTTCGGGATTCGGACCGCAAGTCACTGATTTCAGGCAACGCTAATCCGTAGTGCAGACTGCCAAAAGGCTTATAGAAGTGCCCGACGAAACCGAAGGGCGAGTAGGCGGAGATATCAAAATGACGGTTACCAAACAGGGTGAACCCCCGGACCTTCAACTCCACTCGCGCAGCCCGCTCTCACACAACGCGTTGGCAGGAAATCCGAGTACACCCGTGGCCGTGGACTTTGTGGTGCAGGAGTGCCTTTCACGGCTTCAGCACGACACATTCCTCTCCTATGCCCTGGAGGGCAGCGTCGTCTCCATTTGGGTGGCGGACAACCGTGGCATGCGCTTCCATGTTGGAAATGCATCCGCCGGCGAGGTCATCACGGCGGCGCGCCAACTGCGGAATCTCTGCCGGAATCCAGAGTCAGATCTGAAGGCGCTCCATGTCCTCTCACAACGTCTTTACCAAACCTTGCTGCAGCCAGTGGCTTCGCTCCTGGAAAAAGATCGGGAAATTCACGTTCATTTCGCCGCCAATTTCCCCTTCCTCCCGTTTGCCCTGCTGAGGGACGCAAACGGAGTCCTTTTCGGCGATACCTATCTTTTCCGATACGCCAAGGATTTGCCATGGCATAGCCGGGAACGCGCCTCATCGAAATTCGATGCGCATGGCAAGTTTTTGTTCGTGGATGCCATCAGCAGCCATACCTGCGCGGACTACTTGAGCCAATCGTCCGCGATGTTCCCATCCGCCGACATCCTTTGTGGAGCTTCAGCCACTTGGGCTGAGGTTGGGCGCCTCGCACCCGCGGCGGACGTTGTTCATGTACGTTGCCGGGGAACCCATACCCGACGCGGCCCCGCCTTGCACTTCGGCGTACAGCCGGCTCACGAAAGCCAACGGAGTGCCCAGCCCCTGCTAATCTTCCCTCGGGAATTGAATGCGGGTTGGCTCAAGATCTGCCGCCTGGCCGTGATGGACGTCGAATGGACCCCAACTTCGTCGCCGCAGCGTATGGAAGACGCCAGTACCGAGGATGATGGCGCGTCCATTGCCTTGGGGCAGCTCATGCACGATGTGGGGGCCGCGAATACCCTCTTCACGGCATGGAATGTGTTAGAGGAGGCACGCACCGCTTACCTTGTCGCGTTTTACGGAGCCTTGCGGCTCGGGCAATCGGTCTCCCTGGCGCTATGCTGTGCCGCGCAGCAAATGCGCAGCCGGCGCGCATGGCAGCACCCTCACCATTGGGCGGCCTTCCAGTGCTCCGCCTTGCACAACACCAGCATCTAGCGAACTGGCATGCGGTGAAGTGCCCAATCAGCGTACTTGGTATGCGCTCCTGTGCGCGCGTCCGATCTGCATCCGTCACCGAGATGCTCCTCGGCAACAGTAGGTTAACCATGCCAAAAGTGGGTTACCCATGGTTGTTCAACATGTTTCCGGTACGCTCAATCTGGCAACCGGCTGCGCGCCACTGGTTCAGTAACGTACGGGCACGGCTTTCTTCCAGCGCGAAGACCGCATCAGAAACCAGGGTTACCGGCTTACCCATCCGCAGGAGGCCCTGCACTGCGTGCATCACACAGATCTCGGTTACCACCCCATACACCACCACCCGGTCCGCTTCCATGTTCTCCAGGATCTTCGCGATGGAGGGTTCCGCAAACATATTGGTGGTGCGCTTCTCCACCACCACCTGTCCTTCCAAGACGCCTTCCATTTCCTGTCCCACCGCCACACGGCGAGAATGGCGATGCAGAGTCTCCGGCGCCTTGGCTGCCCCTAGCGTGCCTGCCACGCAATGCGCCCGATAGGCATCGAACTCGGGGTCGTCTTCCAGATGAGCATCGCAGGTGCTCAGTACGGGTATCCCTCGTTCCTGCGCATAGTTAGTGAGCGCTGCCAGCTGCGGCAGAATCTGCACTGCTCCTGGTACGGCCAGTGCCCCCGTGGGATACAAAAAGTCGATCTGCGTATCGACGTCCAGAAATAGCTGCTTCATGCTTGCATCGCCCGAAGGCCCTCCCGCACGGTGCGCTGCAGTTCCTGTAACTCTTCGCTTAACTCCACCGGATAGGCGGCTGGCGTCTCGCGGTGGTGATACTCCGCTGGCAGCCGCTTCCACTGCCTCATCGCGTAGTCGCGCACCTTACTGGCGGCAGGCAGGGGACGCGCCAGTTCACCCTCCAGCAGTACAGGCTCCATCAACGCGGTCGCCTCCGCGGAAGGGCATTCCCATGAGCAGCCAATCACATCCTGACCGTCATAACGAAAGACCTGTTTCGACCCCGCCAGGGTTTCTTTATCCTCGCTCAGCTTCACCGTGTACCGTTTTCCGGCCGGCGTATCCAACTCTGCCAGCTTGTACACCATACTCATCCCCGGAGCATCAGGCGAGGTCACCAGGTCAGTTCCTACCCCGAAGCTATCCACCTCTGCGCCATCCTCCAGCAGCTTGGCAATCTTGTACTCGTTCAGATTTCCCGTGGCCATGATTTTGCAATCCTCTAGCCCCGCCTGGTTCAGAATACGACGAACGTCCTTTGAGAGAAGCGCCAGGTCTCCACTGTCCAGCCGCACTCCAAGCACGGGTTTGCCCAGTTGGGCCACCTGCTTCGCGCCCTCCACCGTGTCGTAGGTATCAATGAGGTATACCGTGCCTTCCTGTAGCAGTTGCTGCAGCACACGGAAGCTTTCGGTTTCGTTCAAGAAACTCTGCACCCAGGAATGGGCGGCTGTTCCATAGACAGGAATGCCATAACGCATGCCAGAAAGCGTGTTGCTCGTTCCCCTGCATCCTCCCAGGAATGCAGCTCTGCCCGCAAGGACGCCAGCCTCCGGCGAATAGGCGCGGCGAGTTCCAAACTCAATTACGTCCCGGTTTCCCGCGGCGTAGGCCATTCGGCTCGCCTTGGTAGCCACCAGGGTCTGGTAACCAATCGTCGAAAGCAGGTAGGTTTCCACCAATTGCGCTTCAATGATGGACGCCCGCACGGTAAGCAAGGGCTCGCCGCTGAACACCAGTGTGCCTTCGGGCACGGCAAACAGGTTGCCACGAAAGCGGAAATCCCGCAGATAGTCAAAGTAGCTGGGCGGGGCATGCTGGAACTGCGGCAGCGAGCGCAGATACTCAATCTCTTCTTCTTCAAACTTCAGTTGCCGCAAGTAGTCCACAGCCTGTTCCAGACCAGCAGCAATGGCGTAGCCGCGGTTCGGGGGCAGCTTACGCAGGGTGAGGTCAAAGGTGGCCACCTCATGCTGCTTGCCGGCAAGCACGTAGCCTGCTCCCATCGTGAGTTCATATAGGTCTGTGAGTAGTGCGTTCATGCGTGCATCGCCGTCTTCCGCGGCAGCAGACTGGCGCCTATTGCGCCTTTAGCGTCGAGCTTCACTTCGCCAGGCTGGCAGCGGCTGCTTCCACGTCCTTCAGGAATCCTTCGGGTAACCTGTAGTATCCCTTTTCCCCGGCGCGCATGGCAAAGAGCGCTTCATCCGTTTTGTGGAAAGTCACCGTCTCTTCGCGACCATCGGCCACCTGGACACGAATGGTATGGGTGACGGTACCGGCAACTTCGCCGTCGCGATACTCAGCAGCACTAGCCCCACGCAGTTCATCCACCAGTTGGTTTGCGGCGGTGGCATCCACCTTCTTGCCTCCCGAGGTCCAGTCCGCATTGGGCTTCTGTAAATCCAGGGTCAGCCCTCCACCTTCGTAGCGAAGCGTAAACACATCAGAAAATCCGAAGCGGAACACCCGTAGGTCTCGGAACTCGTCCAGCGGCTTGCGCAGAAAGTTGTCGATCTCAGCCGGCACGCGATACACGCCCCCCAGCGTCTCACTCCTGGCGTAGACCCCGCCTGGGCTTCCCCGCAGTTCCGCGGTGTCGGTCTTTTGCTCACTCGCTACGGTAATCCGGGCGTACAGCGGAAGCGCCCGGAACCGGCCTTCCGGTAAAGATTCGCCATTCAGCGACGCCGCATCCGTGCGCAGGGAAACCACCTGGTTCACCATCTCCGTCATCAGTCGCTGATCAGCAAAGAACCCATTGGGCTCCGCAAACGTCCAGTCCCGATTCTCCCTGCGCACCAGCTCCCTATTGCCGGCGGGGCTCTCAATGGCAATGCGCTGGGCGCTGAACTCACTGGCCTCCACAAGGCGCTTCTGGCGCAGGTCGCCCAGGGTCTTATTGAGCGCGTTCACGGTGGCCATCCCCACCAGGTACAGCTTCGGTGCACCGCTCAGCTGGGCGTAACGCGCAGAACCTGTCGGGTTTACCCCGCCGAAAGCCAGCACCTGTTCCTGCTCGCCCTCTTTCACCGCAATCCGAAGCATGGGTGCCTGGAGACCGAACTCCTTCAGGTCCGCCATTCCCGCATCCAGCGTCCGCTCTGCCTCCAGTGTGCGCAGCGTGCCAATCACTTCCCCCACCATCACTGCATCCGCCTGGTACGCCGCGGGTTCCTCAATCCGCCAGTTGGTGTCTCCCGTGCCGCTCAGCCGGATCCCAGGCTCGCCAGGACGCTCCACGCGCATCTCAGTGAGTTCCTGCAGCCCACCCGGAAACACCCGATTCTCCGATGGGGGCGTGGGCGGCTGAACCTGATTATCCTGATACAAAAGGTAGCCAATACCACCACCCACCACTGCCAGCAGCGCGAGTGCAATCCACAAACCACTCTTGTTCATTGCCCTACCTCCGCCGCAGCCACACCAGCAGACCAGCCAGCACCACCAGCAGTGGGACGCCAGCCAGAGAAACCAAATTCACGATGCGCAACTGCACCGGACTCAGCACAATCGTGGACTCTGATTCCGGCTTCGGTGGAATCGAGATCAGGTCTTCATCGGCAGCCAGCCAGTTGATCATGTTCACCAGCAGGTTGCGGTTCTCGTAGCGCCCCACGCTTCCATTGGCAGCCCATTTGCTGTTGCCCACCACCACGAAACGGCCAGGCTTCTTGGTGGGGGCGGGAGCTTCACCTTCCGCGGCTGGAGGGGCATCCGGGGATGGGCTATCCCCCGCCGCTGCCAGCAGGAAGGGCCCACGTTCCAGACTGGAAAGCTGGATCTCACCCTCTAGTGCCTTCAGATCCTTCGCGGCAAAGGTGTTCGCCGAGGAGGAAAACAGGGCCTTCGCGGCACTGCCCTCGGCAAGCACCAGAGAACGCGCTTCCGGATACACCGTCACCCCATCGGCCAGCGTGCTGGTGATGGGATGGGGTTCATAGCGATTCACCACCAGCGTCAGCGGTCCCAGCAACGTGGCATTGATGGTGCCCGGCTGGCTGAGCAGCACATTGCCGCGTACCTCTACTCCCCATCGTTTCGCCAGTGCCAGCAGTTCGGGGTTCTCCTCCGTGCGCAGCCCCTGCGTTTCCCCAGGGGGATCCAGCATCAACAGCACCCCGCCTCCCGTACGTGCGAACTGCTCTATCTCTGCCACTGTCGCCGTGGGGTAGTTTGACCGCGGCCCCGCCACAATCAACACCGTGCAGGAATCGTCAATCCGGTCGCCGGCCAGCGGATTCACACTCGCCAGCTCATAGCTCGATGCCTGCATCAGGACGCTCAGGTTGCTGAAGCCTCCCGCATCCTGGCTATCAAGAGCCGCTTCGCCGCTGCCCTGCAGAACGCAAGCCTTTCGCCCGCCCTCCCGCACCAGCCGTACCAGCGCACGTGTGATTTCCTCTTCGCTTAGGCTGCTTGCGCGCTCAAAGCGATCGCCGCGCGACAGAACAATCTCTCCCATTGCCGTTACGCCCGCCGCCCGCGCTTCCTGCGGTTGCTGGTCAAGGTCTACGTAGTCCACGCGGATGCGCGGGGAAAGATCGTCGTAACGCGATAGCAGGTCCCTCGCCTGCGCGAAGTTTCCGCTTTGGTCGAAGTAGCGCAATCGCACTTCCTCGCCAAGACCCGCCGCAATTTTTGTGGTTTGCTCCGATAGCGTATACCGCTGGTTGGCTGTGCTGTCGTAGCTCTTGTTGAACCGGTTGCCCAAATAGTTCAGGCCGCCCAGCAGCAGCAACACCACCACCAAATAGCCGGCAAGGTATACGCCGTAGCGATTCTGGCGGCTTTCCCGCCAGTATTGGTCAAGAAACGATGTGGACTTCTTCGCCATTACGCCCTCCACCTCAGCGACTCCAATGACCGCACGGTAAGGAATAGCCAGAAAAACGTAAACGTCACAAAGAAAATCACGTCCTTGCTTTGGATCAATCCACGGGCGAAAGCTTCATAGTGGGAAAGGATCGACAGATACCCCACCGCCCGCGCCCAGGCCGCCGTATTGAACACGCTCACCGCTTCCGCCACCCACAATCCGAGGCTGGCAAAGAACGTTACCGCCACCGCCACAATCTGGTTGCGCGTGGTGGAGGAAAGAAAGACGCCCAGCGAGATCATCGCCCCACCCTGCAGCAACAGACCCAGATAGCCAGTCAAAATTGGCTTCCATTCCGGCGTGCTCATGAACAGCAAAATCGCGAAGTCAAACAGTGAAATCACCAGCAGCGCGGCATACAGCACCATCGCCGCCAGCCACTTGCCCAGCACAATCTCAAAGTCTCGGATGGGAGAGGTAAGCAGCAGTTCAATGGTGCCGCTCCGTTTCTCTTCCGCGAATAGCCGCATGGTGATCATCGGAATCAGGAAGAGGCTGATGGTGCTAATGGTCCCCATCAGCGGACGCAGCAGCATCTCATGATGGTCCATGGGCATGTTGCCGCCCATCTGCCCGCGCGCCAGGAAGAAGCGGATAAAGTTCTCCACGCTTACGGCAAAAAAGATGCCAAAAACCAGCGCGAAGACCGCAATCAGAATGTAGGCGATGGGCGAAACGAAATAGCTGCGCAGTTCCTTGGTGGCAAGCGTCAGGATGTTTCTCATGCCTGCACCTCCGGTTCCAAATTCTCATCGCTATTGGATTTGGGTTCTTCGCCCGGCAAGGCTTCCAGTGCCTCACCCCCGTCTTCCCCTGCTGCCTGGGTCACCTGCAGGAAGACCTCTTCGAGGCTGTAGGCCAGGGATTTCATCTCGTAAAGTTCCCACCCCTTGCCAATGATCGTCGCTGCCAGCGCCGGCCGCAGATTGGCCCCCGGCTCGCTTTCCACATCAAACAGCAGCCGTCCTGCGCGCTGTTCCCGTAGCTTCACCTTCGAAGCGCCTGGCGCGCCTGCAAGCACCGTCTCCACCGTATCCACCGGAGGCGCATCGCCCACGAATCCAACCTCCACCATCGCCGCTTCCCCGCCCCTCAGGCGGTTGCGCAGGTTGTCCACGGAATCCGTGGCCACCAGTTTGCCCTTGTTGATGATGATCACTTCCTCACAGGTCTGCTCCACCTCCGGCAGTATGTGAGTGCTCAGGATGATTGTGTGCTCGCCCGCCAGTTCGCGAATCAGATCGCGTGTTTCCAGAATCTGCTTCGGATCCAACCCACTAGTAGGTTCGTCCAGAATCAAAAGTTCCGGGTCATGCAGCAGCGCCTGCGCCAGCCCCACACGCTGGCGATAGCCCTTTGATAGCTTCGCAATCAGCTTGCCGCGCACGTCGAGTACCGCGCAGCGCTTCATCGCGCGCTCCACGCGGTCTTCCAGTTCCGCCTTCGCCACACCCTTAATTTCCCCTACGAAACGCAGGTAGCCTTCTACAGGCATATCCGGGTAAAGGGGCGGCGTCTCGGGAAGGTAGCCTACGCGGCGCTTCACTTCCATCGGCGCTTCCAGCACGTCGAAGCCCGCGATCTTCACCGTCCCCCGGCTGGGCGGAAGGAAGCACGTAAGCACGCGCATGGTGGTAGTTTTCCCAGCCCCGTTGGGGCCCAGAAAGCCTACAATTTTGCCTGGCTCCACGAAAAAGCTGATGTCGTCGACTGCCGTAAAGCCGCCGTATCGCTTGCTGAGGTTCTGCACGTCAATCATGGCGAGTTTCCGGTTAAGTTGTTGGGATATTGGCTAGCTGCTAACTCTTACGAAGGGACGCTCTCCCTAGAATCCGATGATCTGGTAGCCGCTGTCCACATAGATGATATTGCCGGTTACACCCCGCGACAGGTCACTCGCCAGGAAGGCAGCCGTATCGCCCACTTCTTCCTGTGTGGTGTTTCGCCGCAGCGGGGCGCGCGAGGAAACATGGTCCAGAATCTTCGAGAAATCCGCAATCGCACGCGCCGACGCGGTCTTGATGGGGCCCGCGCTAATGCCGTTCACCCGGATATTCCGTTCCCCCAACTCGCTGGCCAGATACCGTACCGTGCTTTCCAGCGCCGCCTTCGCTACGCCCATCACGTTGTAATTCTGCACAGCCCGTACCGCCCCCAGGTAGCTGAGCGTCATCACGGACCCACCCTCGGTCATCAGCGGAGTGAGCGCCCGCGCCGTAGACACCAGCGAGTACACCGACACTTCCTGCGCCAGCAGAAACCCATCCCTGGACGTGTTCACGAAAGGCTGCGTCAGGTCTTCCCGGTTGGCGAAGGCAATCGAGTGCACCATACTTCCCAGCGGCTTCCCATCCTTCTGGAGGGTTTCCACCAGTTGCGCCATTTCCTCTTCCTTGGTTACGTCGCATTGCAGCAGCCGCGCCGCGCCCAATTCCTGCGCCAGGTCCTCCACGGCCTTCAGTTGCCGTTCGCTCTGATACGTCAGAATCAGTTCGGCCCCTTCGCGGCGGAATGACTGGGCAATGCCAGCCGCAATGCTCCACCGGTTGGCGAGCCCCAGGATGATGGCCCGCTGGCCTTCGAGTAAATTAGCCATAAACTCTTGATTTTAACTCATGGAGGCCGCCCGCCCGGCGTGAATCTTGTCATGCCTGCGTCCAGCCTCCACGGCGGCGCGTCTTTTTGCCAAACATCAGCCTGCAAACGCCGCCCACACCCATCCGGCTATCGGATCAGGTGATACCCCTCCTGCCGCCGCAGCACCCATCGCGCTTCGCCCTTTTCATCCAGCACCATGTCCTCTTCCATGCCCACGAACAGTTCCCTGCCGCCCCACTCCGGCACCGGTGTGCGGGCGTTCAACTCAATGGAAAACCAGGTTCCTGGAGTCAGCATCGTATCTCCCCGTCCGTCAACTCCCTCCTGCCGGTCCCACAGCCCAATCAGGGGTCCCGCCCCATGGCCGCGGTCGCCAATGGGGTGGCTGTATACCGTCGCCTTGATGCCCTCGGCTTGGGCGCGTTCGCGCACGGCGGCCAGCACATGATTGCCCGTGCGCCCGGGGCGCATTTCCTCCATGTGGATATCCTGTACGCGCTTGGCGTTCTCCAGAGCCTTGCGAATGCCTGCCGGAGGCTCGGTTTCCCCCTCCCGCAGCACATAGCCCATGTGCTGCGTATCCGTATTCAGCCGCAAAGCCGTAATGCCAAAATCCGTGTGCAGCACGTCCCCGCGCTCAATCAACGTCGGACCCCGCTCGGCAAGGAAGCTCACTTCCTCCGCGCCAGGCTTCTGCACCCGCACCGTGGGTTGAAACCAGGTTCCCAGACCCATATCGTTCACCTGCTGCCGCAGCCACCACACCACATCTTCATCGGTGGTTTTGCCGGGAACAATCACTTCGTTCGAAAACGCACGCCCGATCAGGTAATGGACAATTTCCATCAAATGCTCGTAGGTAGGCAGCATTTCCGGAATCCGCTGGGCAATGTATTCCTCGGCCAGGCCGTCGGCGAACACAATCCGCTTGCTCCACTCGGGCCCCAGCGTGTCGAACAGCGTATCGCGCTCGCTTGCCGCCAACCCATCGGAAAAGGCCGTGCGCGTGGACACATTAATCGCGATGGTGGCCGGTTTGCGGCTTTCGATCAGTTTGCGCAGCAGGCTCCATTGCAGCTTCCCTACCAGCTCTGCATTGGGCAGTTCCGGGTCGCGATACACCTCGTACACGCCCCCCTGGGATCCCCCGCCCAGCGCCAGCCGCTCCACGCCTTCCGCGCCGCCCCGGTCGTAGAAGACGTACATCGTGCGCCGTCGCGCGGCAAAGGTGGTGGGCGACACCACGCTCCAGAAGGCCGGGTCCTCATTGTATTCGCGGCAGATAATCAGCCACATTTCCACGCCATGCTTGCGCATCAGCGCGGGCAGCACCCGCTCCAGGCGCGTCTGCAGCCATTGCTGCTGCAGCACGGCCTGCTCGCGCAAAGGGGGCAGCGGCTGCGGCGCCTGCGCCCGGGCAGTGGCTGGCAGCAGCACCGCCAACAGCGCAATCAGGCAAATCGCGCCAACGCACACCCGAGCAGCGGGGGGAATCTGGTGGATGGGGGAGAGGACCATAGACCCGCTATTGTAAGGCCGCCCCATCCACGCTCCCAAATCGTCCACGCGAGTTGAACGGCACCCTTCAGCCCTCAAACCTGTTTCGACGGACTGGGTCGAACCGTCAAGGTGGAGACGGGCGGACGTCTGTGGTCCCGGAATCAGAAAGGGCCAAGGCCGGCCCGGCACTCGCAATCAGCAAAAGGATAAACTGGTGCTGAATTTCCCCGATCTGAGAGTATGGGCCACCGCCTCGCTCCTTTGCCGCCGGGAACCTTTTCCC
>CAZUAX010000036.1:19804-29642 GCA_964618435.1 uncultured Solibacteraceae bacterium | reverse complement strand
AGCCAGAGCACGGCTGGAAGACGCATGGCGAAAGAATATCATGCGTGCCCTTCCATCAGAGCGGAAGCAACTTCACTCGGGCTTGGTGTGCCCCTCCGCTTCCAGGGCATGAATGATGCGGGTTAACTCCGTGGCGATAGCCTCCACCTGTTCGTCGGCCTCTGCCCGCACCAGTTTGTTTTCCTTCGCGGATTTCTCCAGCGCGCCACTAATCTTCTGGATCTGGGTGGCTCCAATGTAGCCGCTCGAACCCTTGATGGTGTGCGCTTCGTGATAGACCGTGGAGGTCTCATCCGAATCAAGTGCATCCCGGATGGCCTGCAACCTGGTTTGGATGTCGTCCAGAGCGGGCCAGACCATGTGGCTATAAATATCCACTGCGGAACCCTGCGTGAGCTTTTCGAAGGTGGCGATCACCTTTGGATCTAACGCGGGCTCCTTCCCTTGGAGCGCATCCACCGGTGGGGGCAAACTGACAGCCGTGGGGTCTGGCTCGGGAACGCAATGCTTGGCCAGAACTTCCCTCAGATGGGCGGCATGCATTGGAAGGACAATAAACTCATCCACTCCCGCTTCCCGCATGGTTTCTTCCACGCGAGGAGTCAGGTTCCTGATCATGGCCACCACGGATGTCCGATGGAGCTTGCCGCTCTCCTGCTTTCGCAGACGCCGCACGAAACTAATGGCGTCAAACTTTGGGTTCTCAACATCCAGCAAAAGCACTGAGTAGCGGCGGGAGCGCATGAGGCTTTCGCAGTAGTCTTCCGTGCTCGCAATTTCGCCGCGATAGCCAAGGCTCGATAGCAGGTAGACGGTGAGGCGCTGGTGTACCCAGTCTGTTTGGGAGATCAGAATGCGTCCCCGGGAGTCGATCTCTGCCTCGCGTGGCGCCTGGGAAATCTGCGCAGCTTCAATGCTCTCTTCCAGCGGAAGATTCGGTGTGTACTCACGAATTGCCTTGAGGACTGACTCCTGTAATCGCTTTGACCGGAGCGGCTTGGTAAGAATGTCAGAGACCATCAGGTCCTTCAGCACAGCGCGGTAACCACTGTGCTGGTAGGGCGCGATAAGGATCAACCGGATCTCCACATTTGAGGTGAGTCGATTCAATCCTGCCACTGTACCTTCCGGTGCAGCTGCCAAGGATTCTGCTTCCGCCACCAGTACGCGCACCGCGGGGCCGGACGTCGGTTTGCGCAGCAGTGCGCGCATCGCCTCGCTGGGGTCAGTAGGCGTTTGCACCTGCATGCCCCAGGAACCCATCTGGCGGCACAGCGCATTCCGCAGGGAGGGCGTTGTGGCGTACACAAACATCGAGCGGTCTCTCAGCTTTGAGGTGTCATCGCTGACCGTCTCTTCCGGGGTCAAGCCAAACTCAGCCGTAAACCAGAAAGTCGCACCCTCACCAGGGTCGGAATTCACGCCGATCTGCCCACCCATCAGGTTCACCAGTTCCTGGCAAATAGCTAGGCCAAGTCCAGTGCCCCCGAATTTGCGGATATTCGACTCATCCACTTGGTAGAAAGGCTTGAAGATGTGAGGCTGACGATCCGCCGGGATGCCTACCCCTGAATCCGCAATCTCAAAATGCAGCTTGGCGCGCATTCCCTCCTGCTCAATCAGGGCGATGAAGAGCTGAACCTGCCCTTCGCTGGTGAACTTGAGGGCATTGTTGAGCAGATGATTCAGCACCTGGCGTAAGCGCTGCACGTCGCCAACCACGTCGGAAGGCACATCCTGATCGAATTGGCAGAAGATCTCGATGTTCTTTAGCTCGGCTCGTTCTGCATAGGACTCCACCAATTCGTCCATCAGCTGATGCAGGTTAAACCGCTCTACCTCAAGTTCCAGGGTGCGGCTTTCAATTTTCGAGTAGTCCAGGATCTCGGAGAGTATCTCCATCAGGGCTACGCCGGAATTGCGTGCAATTTCCGCGTACTCGCGCTGATCTTTCTGTAATTCGCTCTCCAGCAGCATGCCCAGCATGCCCACCATGCCATTCATCGGTGTGCGGATCTCGTGGCTCATGTTGGCAAGAAACTGCGTCTTGGCCTCGATGGCCTTCATGGCTTCATCGCGCGCGGCCATCAATTGCTGGGCAAGGTGCGTGAGGGACGCTGCCTGTTTCTCCGCCTGTTCCCGTGCTTCCTGCAACTCAGAAATATAGTGTTCCCGGTCGTCCTTCAGGAGTTTGCGGGCAGTAATGTCGTTCAATGAACCGTAGATCACCACGCCCTGTTCGTGTGGAATGTCTGTGTCCCGCTTCGCGTGAAACTCACACCAGGTAACGCCCCCATTGGCTCGAAGGAGCCGGAGATCCTGGCGCATCACTGTGCGCTCCCCCATTACCAGTCGTTCGAACTCGGTAACGAAGGCAGGGGCGTCCGCATGGTCAATGAACTCGAGTAGCGACTTGTCCCTCGACTCCTCCGCTGTGAAACCGGAAAACTCCTCCCACGCTCGGTTGATGTATCCAATGCGGCCCGCTTCATCCAGTTGGAAGACTGCGGTCTGCAGCATTGCGAGCAGATTTTCCTGGCTCGCTTCTTGTGCGCGGGAAGCCGGGGCAGGTGGTTTAGGCAGCCTGAGGCGAAGAACAGCCAGCAACGGGCGTGTACCGGCGATCACCCCGTCCGCCATCATGATCGTTGAAAGCGGCGATTCTTTACCCGTCCAGGTGAGCCTTAGCTCCCGGTGCGTTCCTGTTTTCTGGAAAACCGTTTGCAGGAAATCCGGGATCGCTTCACGTTCAGAAACGGGCAGACACTCCGCGAGGGGGCGCCCCACCAACTGGCTGGATGACTTTCCCAGCAAAAAAGCAGCGGACTCACTGAGGTGATAAATCACTCCCGCTTGGTCCACCATGCATACAAATTCGTCCCACGTGCCGTGGCTTGCTGAGAGGTAGCCGTTGACAGAGGTATCGTGTTCTGTTTTCCGAGGCAGTTCGTATTGGGGCAGGGTTCCAGTCACTGTGTACCGAGCCTGAGGCTTTCGCACCAAATCGACACTGGCGAAAAGCACACGACCGCTTATTCACCAAGCTTCCCTTATTGTGGACTGGAACAGACTTTTCGTGTAGAAAAAGGAAGGCGAAGCCAGGAAGAGCATCCCAAGAGTTTCTTCTTGTCTTCGCCTTAATGTTGGCGCAGTACTACGCCGATTCCACAAAACTTTCGGTATCGAGTACCATCGCGACCGCGTGCAGGACAGATGCAAGACGAACGGAGGCAAGGATGGTGTCTTCGCTGACGCCCTTTTCCCGCAGCACATGTTCGTGACTATCCACACAGGTGCCGCAGCCATTGATGGCGGATACGGCAAGGCACCACAATTCGAAATCTACAGGGCTGCTGCCGTGAGTACGGATCGCATTCATCCGCAAGCGTGCAGGCATCTCTGCGTATTTTTTGTTGGAGGCAAGGTGTCCAAAGCGGTAGAAGATGTTGTTCATCCCCATAATTGCCGCCGCGGATTTCGCCGCATTATTGGCTTCGGGGGCAAGGTGCGATGCTGCTTCCGGAAGTAATTCCTCTAGCAGGATTCCATTGCGGCAGGCCATCGTGCACGCAACTACGGTACCCCACAGCTGTTGCTCCGACAATTCGGTCTGGCGGAGCATGCTTGTGAGATTCAGGCGCAAGTCTTTTGCGTAGTCAGGGATGAGTTCCACAACCTTTTCAACAGACATAAGGCGGACTGCTATTTCCTTTGAATGGGATCGAAATCGAGGATGGATCGGCGCCAGCGCACGAGAGCCGCTGGCGCCGCTTAGTCTTGCTTAGACTTTAATGGTCTCTTCGCCCTTCTTCCAGTTACAGGGGCAGAGTTCGTCGGTCTGAAGTGCGTCCAGAACGCGCAGCACCTCTGCGGGATTGCGTCCAACGCTGAGGTCAGTGACCATCGCGAAGCGAACGATGCCTTCGGGGTCCACTACATAGACCGCGCGCTGGGCCACACCGGCGTTGGGGTCGAGGATGCCAAGCGCGGAAGACAGTTCCCGCTTGGTATCGGCCAACATGGGGAAAGGCAGGTCGCGCAGATCCTCGTGATGGGTCCGCCAAGCGTGGTGAACGAAGTGCGAATCTGTGCTCGCGCCAAGAACCTGTGCATCGCGGTCGGCGAAGTCGTCATTCAGCTTGCCAAAGGCGGCAATCTCGGTGGGGCACACAAAAGTGAAGTCCATCGGCCAGAAGAAGATCACCTTCCACTTGCCAGCGAAATCATTGCTGCCAAGGGTTTGAAACTCTTTTCCTTTTTCCAGGCTGACGCATGCTTCCAGCGAATACGTGGGAAATTTCTGTCCAACTCCAATCATGGTTGGTCTGCTCCTTCAAAGTGAATATGTTAGGAATGGCTCGATGAGAAGGTACCCCCGAGTAGGGCACCTCAGCTAGTGGTATCACCCAGGACGATGTCGACCCTGGGGTGTTGATCCTTGAGTCTGAATCCTGAGGGTTTCTGTTCAAACCACCTGGCAGTGTGATCACACAATCACTGTCCACCCAATACCTATAGATGCGAAATCCGGCCAAGGGACTCTGACTCCAGGCATATTTGCTGTCGGCCGACTGTCAATTCTGGCCGGACCTAGACAAACTCAGTGTAGGGATTTGCAGTGAGGTCGCGCAGACGGGCCATCTCCCGTTCAATCTGATGGGTGACCCGCGCCTCGGAGAACTCCGCAGCCACACGAATCGCGTTCTTGATCGCGTTGGGGTTCGATCGTCCATGGCAGACAATCGTGCAGCCTTGCACTCCAAGCAGCGGCGCTCCCCCATACTCTGAGTAGTCCAGCCGTTTCTTGAAGTCCGCGAAGGCCGGGCGGGCAAGGGCATAGCCAATCTTGCGGGTGATGGTGGCTTCCATTGATCCACGCAAGATGTGACGGATGGTCTCCACAAGACCTTCGCTCACCTTAAGCGCCACGTTTCCGATGAATCCATCGCACACCACCACCTCCACCTCGCCGCTGTAAAGGTCTCGGCCCTCCACGTTTCCGATGAAGTTGATGGGGAGTTCTTTCAGCAGCGGAGTGGTGGCCTTGGTGAGTTCGTTCCCCTTATGCTCTTCTTCCCCGATCGAAAGGATTCCCACACGAGGAGACGCGTACCCAAAGATGGCGCGGACATAGATTTCGCCCATCAGCGCAAACTGGGCCAGCATATTTGGTGTGCAATCAACATTGGCACCAACGTCCGCCATCACTGCAGGATGGTCAGGACCCTTCGCCGTGGGAAAAACGGAAGCCAGAGCCGGACGCTCCACCCCAGGGATGGGCCTTAGCACCATCTTCGCGGTAGCCATTACGGCTCCGGTGTTCCCGGCGGAAACTACACCGTCTGCCTCTCCATCGCGTACCAGACGGCAGGCAACGCGAATGGAGCTGTCCTTCTTTGTGCGAACTGCCTTTGCAGCACTGTCGTGCATGGTGATGACTTCACTGGCATGCACGATGTGGATTGGTAGCGATGCGGCTCCGGGGATAGCCTTCAGCCGTTCCCGCAGCACGGACTCCTGCCCGACCAGAATTACTTCATGGCCGAACTCCCGAGCGGCCTGCACGGCCCCGATCACTTCCGAATCGGGGGCGTGGTCTCCACCCATGGCATCCACTGCAATTCGTTTCATAGCAAGTACTTGGCGAACTGATGCGGTCTGTTGTGGCAGAACCGTAGGGCTAGACTTCCGCTACTTCAATCACTTCCCGGCCCTTGTAGTGGCCGCAATGCGGACAAGCGCGATGGGGCAGTTTCCGTCCACCGCAGTTTGGGCACTCGGTGAGGCCCTTTGGGGTCAAAAAGTCATGAGCGCGGCGGGTGGAAGTGCGGCGCTTGGAATGGCGTCTTTTCGGATTAGGCATTGTATCTCCTTGTCGTGCGGGCCTAGCGGTTACTCAGGCACATAATTTTCGTCCCAAACCTACCCCGCACTTTGCCCTCAAATCGCATGTAGCAAAATTCACGAACGGTGCGAAATCTGCTGGCGGGGCGAAACATCCACCAGCAAGAATTCTTCTTCTGTGCGAGCCGTGGGCCTTACCGCTAGCACTTCCCACTATTTCGATTCGTCTGTCCCCTTCGGCCGATAACCTTCGAGCGCACGCCAACGGGGATCCTTCACTTCCTCTTCCTTCACCTTCAACGAAGGTGGCTCGCTACCGCATGCTGGCTCACAGACCCGTCGCATAGGGAGATCGAGCAAAATCTGTTCCCGCAGAACATCCACCAGGTTCAGCCTCTCGTCCTGGTAAAACGCGAGGTCTATTTCACCTGATCCCACTTCGCGCTCGTCCTCCATTGGGCTTGCATCCTCAGGAAGATACGAAAGATCGAAATCAAGCTTCAATGGCCTTTGGATCTTCTCAAGGCATCGATCACAGGGGTAGGAAACCGTTACCGAAAGTGACCCGTGCACCAAAATTTCCCGAGTGGATGCCCGGAAGCGCACCACCCCGGACGTCCTGAGCACTGTCTCCTGAACGAACAAATCGTCAGGCGAGGCGAGAGCCCCGGGCTGGAACTCCAGGTTGAACTCGAAATCCCGCTGCTGGAGGTCGCTGATACTGACAAACATTGCGGACAAAGCCGACTCACAGGCCCAGTTTCCTAGTATACGGGAGTTTGAGGAGGTTTGGCTGAATCTGAAACTGCTACCAAGCCCAAATGAGACAGGTAAACCTGACTCAGGGGCCAGGCTCAGGCAGAAAAGCTACGCCTTCGCCGCAGGTTTAGCACGAATGCTCCGTCGGCAAAGGCGCAAACCCGTCGGACAGATTTCTACAGCGTACGCAGGTAAGCCATGAGATTCTTCATCTCGTCCGCATTCAGCAGATCTTCGTAGCCTGGCATTCCGTTGCCGCCTTCCTTTATCACGGCAGTGACGGACTCTTCGTTCACGGGTTTCCCGCTGGTCAGCTTTTCTTTCTTGAACAGCCCCTTCAAGGATGGGCCCATCTTTGCCTCATCGCTGTCAACGTTGTGGCAAATTCCACACTGTTCAAAAGTCTCTTTTCCAGCTTCGGCGTTTCCCCCTGCGTCCCGCGACTGCGCGGGTGCGGGTGCTGGGCTGGGCGCAGCGGCCTGTACCAGTTGAATCCTGGGATTGTTGGGCTGGGCGCTGCCGCTGTTCGTCGAGGCGGGCTCTGCCTGTCGTTGCCTAGCGGCGGGGCGCTCCATCTGGGATTGTGAGGAACAGGCGCTTAGCAGGCCAAATGCCGCAATCGCAGCCATTACGCAGAGCGAACGCAATCGGGCGGTCTTCATCATGCGACTCTTTGCACTCCTTCGGTGGGTGAGGGGTCCCCGGTTCCACGATCACTCCAGCGTTCCCCTTGCAGCCCACCACAGGCGCGAAACCCCGCGCAGGGTAGGTCGGATAACTCGGAGGCGGACGTGGCCGGAAGCCCTTCCAGCTTCTCTACAATTGTTGCATGAAGTCCCGCATCATCGTGTTTTCGAAAGATCCGAAACCTGGCAACGTGAAGACGAGGTTGGCTCGCTCATTAGGGGCCGCTGAAGCGGCCAGTTTCTATCGCGCGATGGTCCTCGATCTGCTAGACAAGTTGATGCATTTCCGCGAGATCGCGGACATAGAAATCCATTTGGATACCCATAGTGATTTCTTTGAAACGCTTGATCTACCGCTACGCCTGCAGCTAGGGCAACAACTGGGAGACAAGCTGTATCATTCGATCCAGACAGCGCTGGCGGAAGGCGCTCCGCAGGTTGTCATCCTGGGCAGCGATAGCCCAGAGCTGTCAGTCTCCGATGTGCAGAGCTTGCTGGACCTTAGTGCGAATGTCGCCTTTGGACCCGCGCATGACGGTGGTTTTTGGGGCGTGATGGCCCATACTGCGGATCCAAGCATGTTTCAAGGCGTCCCGTGGAGCAGTTCAGATACCCTGCGGGCTTGCATGGAACGGGCAACCGCAGCAGGACTTACCGTTGCACTCGGCCCAAGGTGCGGGGATATCGATGAGCTTGAGGACCTGCTGCATCTCGACAGAAAGCGCGTAGGCGGGCGAACTCGAGACGCCCTCGACGCACTTAGCTGCCGCATCGCCGAGGCGATTGCCGGACGAGCTGCAGAAACCCCATCAAGCGGCGAGACTTCCGGTTAGGTGTTTGCTGGTGGAAATTTCCTGGAGATAGTCCACGAGGCGTAATCGGCCAACCTGCGGGGCAACGACATCCGCTGCGGAAACTGCGGGAAGAAATTCCAATAGGTTTGCCTTCCGCGGGTTGAAGGGTCTGGTGAGACTTCCCGTGAGGCGAACGATAAACCCTGGCACACGGTAAAGGCTGGGTTCCTCACCCACGTGCTGAAAGATCTGCTCCGCAATCGCACGCCGCGTGAGCACCTCAGGGCCGCCCGCCTCCACAATCTCCGGGCCAGCAAACAGATTTTCGATGCAGATCCGAGCCGCATCCTGCGGGTGGATGGGGTTCATGCGCGCATCACCACGCCCAATCAGGGGAACGGACCCTGCCCTCGCCATCTCCACCAGCGAATCGAAGCTGGCGTAAGTGGCGGGGATGCGGATAATCGTGTACTTTAACCCGGACTCGCGGAGGGCTTTCTCAAAGCGGCGATGGGCACGCACATAGGCGGTGTTTTCTGATCGCTGCTGGCCGTATACGGATAGATAAACAAAACGGCCGACCTCCGCACGTTGGGCCTCGCGTAGCAAATTGAGGTTTGCTTCGAAATCTACTTTGGCAAAGGATCGCTTGTCCTCGTTCTGCATGCAAAGGCTGCCGCCCATGCAGGACAGCACCGTATCCACTCGACCGCAAACACCCTTAATGGCTTCAGGATCAGTGGCATCGCGAATCCAGAGATCGTCGGCAAACAGGCTTACCTTTGCTGCTCGCCAACGTCGTTGCGAGAGCGTCCGGGTCCAGAGCCCTTTCCCACTGGCTAGTTGCAGGGCATGGAAGCCCACAGATCCACTAGCTCCGGCGATCAGTATTCGTTTTCCCATTGCTCACGCTTCCTTTTCGTCATGCTCTCATCGCGGTTCCGTCGCTGCTGGGCTGGATTCTTCCCAAGGTCAGCCAGATCCGGTACGCTGCGAAGTTCCGCTCGATTGCCCTGGGCGAATTGGCACCCAGGGTGGTATTGGCAGAGATGCCGTCCCCTGCACACAATCGAATGAGTAAGTTCCTAATCGGAACAGAAGAGGAAAGCCATTAGGCTCTTTCCCTAAGTACTTGAGCAACAGGTACTAGGAGGACTTGATGGAATCCGCGTGAAAAAAGTCCGCTAACTCGCCAAGGCTCGATGTCTGGCAGTAGGGTGGAAGGCTGTCGAGGAATGTTTTCCCATACGACATCGTGCGAATGCGTCGGTCCAGGATGGCCAGCACGCCTCGGTCGCTCCCGCTGCGGATGAGCCTCCCGAAACCTTGCTTGAGAGCGATAGCCGCCTGAGGCACCTGATACTCACGAAAGGGATCACCGCCAGCCGCGGCAATCCTCCCCACTCGCGCGCTCACTACGGGGTCGTTGGGAACCGCAAACGGGAGTTTGTCGATTACCACGCACGAAAGTTGATCTCCAGGCACGTCTACTCCCTGCCAAAACGATGAGGTGGCGAACAGCACTGCATTGGGCGTCTCTCGGAACTCGTTCAGGAGGTGGTGCTTCGGTGCCGTGCCCTGCAGCAAAGTGGGGAAGGGCAAATCCTGGTGCATTTGCGCGTGAAACAACCGCATCTGCTGGTGGCTGGTGAAGAGCACAAAGGCTCTTCCTTGGGTGATCTCAAGGAGTTGCTCCAGAAGCCGAATTGCCTCCTGCGTATAGTTGGGGCTGCGAAGGTCGGGCAGACTGGTGGG
>CAZUAX010000036.1:0-19704 GCA_964618435.1 uncultured Solibacteraceae bacterium | reverse complement strand
GGAATGATGGCTCCGAAATCGGTATCCTTCACCGCGAGGTCAGCAAACAGAAGGTGGTGATTCACGATGATTACATCGCTCTCGTGCGCTACCCGGTGCATGTTCGTCAGGAAGCAGGTTTCGAAGTGGGAGCAGCGCTGGCCGGTGCACCGGTCTGACCGGGCATCGAGTTTCGGCCAAAGGCGACTGTCTTCGGCGAGCCCATGGACTTCCGCGCGGTCCCCTGTGAGCGTGCGAGGTTCCCACTGCGCGATGTGCTCAAATTCCCTCACCTCTTCCAGGCCATCGAGAATGGCCAACTGTGCTGCGCCATACAACTTGCTCTTGCACAGATAGTTGTTTCGCCCCTTCATGTAGCAGACGCGGAGCGGGTGCGGCCAGTGCTCCTGCAAGAGCGGCAGGTCCTTGTAAAACAGCTGTTCCTGAAGATTTTTGGTTCCGGTGGAGATCACCACTCTCTTGCCGGAAAGCAATGCGGGCACCAGGTAGGCTAGGGTCTTCCCCGTTCCCGTGCCAGCCTCAACAAGCAGGTGCCTTCGATCCCGGATGGCGGCTTCCACCGCCCGGGCCATGCGCAATTGGTCTGGACGATGTTCGTACTGCGGATGCCACTGTGAAAGATAGCCGTCCCGAGCAAAAAACGGGTAAACCGAGGCGGCAGACTCACTGGGCATGGCAGTTCGGGCTGGGGGCGCGGGTCACGACGCCTTCACTTTAGCACTGGAACACGCTAGCTTTGGCGCAAAACAAGCAACGCTCGGCCACACCCCAGGCAGGTGTTCGCAGCACTACCAGCGCGGCAGGGGCTTCATCGCTCCATCGGCCTTTTTGCTCTGATTCGCGGCTTCCATGAAGGCGAAAATTTCCATGGTGGTATCGTTTGGCACTTGCGGCTTGCCGGTTTTCACCAATTCCACCACAGCGCTCAGCATGGGGGCGTAGCTAAACTTTGGGCTGGCGGGGCTCTGCATCACTTCCTTATCACCAAAAGCAACGGCACCGTAGCCTCCCGATGGCTGGAGCGTGCGAACCACTCCCACGCGGCCATCGCGCCAGTATCCCGTAATCACCTCACCATGCGGCCCAGAAATCCGACTCACCTTCTCGCAACCGGTGCCCATGATTGTGAAGAGAACTTCAATGGGGTGGATGGCATACCAACCGAGGTCCAGTTCGTGATGCGCCTCCAGGGGTCCCGGCCCCCAGGAGATTGCGCCCCGCGTCGCCTTGCCCTGCATGTTGGTGACAAAGTCGGCGTAGCGGAGCGATGAGGTGCTGAACCAGGGGACACCCGCTTCCCGCGCAATGCGCTGCATCTCCAGCGCGTCCTTCCAACTGGCGGAGAAAGGTTTGTCGATAAAGACGGGTTTGCGGCAGGTTACTGCTTCTTTCAACTGTGGCAGGTGGGGCCGTCCGTCGACGCTCTCAAGCAGTAGTGCATCCACCAGCGGGCAAAGTTCGGTGATGCGGTCCACGATCTTTACGCCATGTTTCTCGCGCAACTCGTTGGCATAGTCGTCCACCCGGCTTGCACTGGATGGAATATCGGGAGAGCCTCCCTTGAAGGCTGCAACCACACGTCCCCCTGGGACATGGTCCGCACGGGAAGCATCATGGAAGATATTGGCGAACGCCGTGGCGTGAGACGTATCGGTCCCGATGATTCCAAAGCGAATGGTCTGGGCGGTCATCAGGAAACTGACGCATGAGATGAGGGCGATTAGTCGGATTAGGTGCATGCTTGCTAGCGCTTTCTGGTGTCTTATTGTTGCGAGTTCCTGGTCTCGCTCGCAACCCTCTCTGTTTCCGTAGCCTTGGGAGATAAGTCTGATTGGGCATTAGCTGACTCGTCGGTTTTCTCGTCCTGATGTCTCCGGTACTGCTGCTCCGCTTCCTTGAACCGGCCCTTTGCCCAATCCACCAATCGCTTCACGGGCGGAAAATAGTCGCCAACAATTAGAAGCCCAGGGATCAGAAAAATCCAGCCCGGCATTACTGGCAAGATCAGTCCCACAATGCCAACAACCACCAGGCTGATGCCCAGGAGCAAGCGAAGTGTGTGACGGATCGGACCCATAGGGCGACTTAGTACTAAAACAAAACCTTAGCGTAAAATAGACGCATTTCTGTCAATTTCTGTTATTCTCAAGATCGAAAAGGCGAAAAAACGGTGCACTGTGCGCAAGCATTGAAAACCGTTAGTACTGGTCCAGCGGTTTCTCAGGTGGCTCACGCCGCCCTGTCGGTCGCTACTGGTATTGTGACGTTTTGCTTCGTTTCAGGATGCTCCAAACACTGAATACGCCTTTTGGACGAGATCATTCAAGGACAGACCCAGGGGTCCAGAAATGATGGATGTGAATCAAAGACAAACTGGACACGAGCGGAGACGCTTTCGCCGGTACCAGATGCAGTTGAATCTGAAGGTGACGCGTTACGGCAGGCAGGGTTCGTCCTGGGACGCGATCACTAAGAACATCAGTCGTGGCGGTGTGCTGTTCGCGCTGAAGGAACCTTTGGAACCGGGCACTCCCATCGAGTTTTTCGTTGACTTCCCTGAGAAACTCGCCGAAAACGCCACGGTGCGGATGCGTGGACAGGGTCGAGTGGTTCGTTCCGTGCGCGAGGTATCCAGGGATCCCAAGGATCCTGGCATGTACATCGTTGCAGCAACCATGGACCGCGGTGAGATTCGCCGCCAGTAGGTTCACCTGCGCTTTCTCGTGCGTCACCTTGAGGGCTACGCGTGGGCTGCGACCAGCACCGTCGGAGCCTTTCGTGGCTGTTCTCCCTTCTATCTGGTTAGCGGGTCCTCGTGATCCGGTGGAGTCGCCTCCATCCACGTGCCCAGCACCGGCTCCAGTCTCCGCATCTGCTCGCGCATTTCCCACGCAATTCTGCGGTAGCTGAAGTGACCCTTCACGCCACTTCTCAGCTTAGCAATGTACTCGGCTTCCGCGAAGTCCATCCGGAAGAGGAAACGCGCCCTGCAGGCAAAGGGAAGCAGGTATTCACCTGCAGGGGCAGGCAAGGCGCGGGCAGCGCCCAAGGCCGCCTCGATTGCGCCGTGATAACAGTCAGAAAGTCCAGCATCCTCAATAAGTTGCGGCGTGTCGTAGCCCAATAGGGCGGTATAGGATTGCCGGAACTGCTGGCAGCGCCGGTGCCGGTGCAGATCACGATAGGCACCAATATCCATTACGATGTCGAAGGCGTAAGGTGCATTGCGGAAAGCACGGGGAAGGTCATCGTGCCGGCCACGAGCCTGGAGCGCAAGATCGATCACCTCCTGCCTTTTCGACTCCGGCCAGGAAAGCGCCAATTCGTACAATCCTCGAAATGGGAGTGAGGACACCGGGTAGAGCAGCGTCGCAACGATATCGGCCAGGGCGTCAGCAGGCTTCAGCAGATCCACCGGTTCTTTGGTAGAAGAAACCTGGGCGGGTACATGCTCGGCGGCCCATGCGGCGAGATTTTTTCGCATAGCGGGTTCGAACGCATCCGCGTCCACATACTTGGCGAGGGTCGGGGCAACTGGTTCTGTCGGGGTATCTGGCTCCAGCGTGCAGATCTCCGCAGATGCGCATGCGGCCGCAGTCTCTTCTCCCAGTTCACGCAACTCGGCATAGGGCGATGCCTTCATGCGGCGGATTTGCCGCTCCAGCGTGCGAATGCTGGTAACTTGGCCGATATTGGTGGGAATTCCCCAGAACAGCAGATAGCGGGCGACATCGAAGGCGCGAGCAGCAAGGTTTCGTTCGTAGGCCCCCTCCTTCATGTCGGAAGGGCGGGGCAGTTGCTGCTTTAGATGCGCCAGCGCGCCGGCATGCACCTGTTCGTAGGCTCGCAGCAAGGCGCTGGCTGCCTCATGGTAATGGGCGGATTGCGCGGCATCCAGACCAGGCGGCGTAACCACACCCACGCGGGAGAAATCCTGGTAGCGCGTGGACTTTGCCTGCCCGTCCCAAAGCTGCTCATCTTCAATCTCCGTAGCAACCAGCTCGGAGATTCCCTCAAAACAAAGCGCGAGGTGGCCCAAGTCGGCAATGGATGCGTGACCGTACTGGAAGTAGAAGCTTTCCAGGAACTTGTGGGAATCGTGAGTGCGCACCCAATCTAGGGAATCTCGAATCGAGTCTGGTGACCGGCTGTAGCGCGCCAGGGCGTAAGCGCACTTCTCAGGGGGCATGGGGGCTAGCGGGATCACCCGCGGATGCTTGTTTTCAGGCATGGAAGATTCCTGGATCGCTCCCCAGGATTCTATCGCGGGGGCGGGTTCCTGCGCGGCGGGCAGAGTCGCTTCAGCGGAGATCTCTAGCGATGGCTACTGCTAGCGATCTGCACCAGTTCCTGCTTGCCGGATAAGGGCTTTTCGGGAAGGGTGAGCGTTTGCGGCGATCGCCAGAAGTCCATGTAGGAAACCTGATGCACGCAAGCCACGGTGCAATAGGGGGCGCAGCCTTTTTCCGTAATGAATTCACGCCGGATGTCATCAATGGTGTACTCGGCCAGGGCCGTTCCGGGGTTGCCCCGTTGCTGCGAGCAATAATGGACCAGCCCATCTTCGCAGATGTAGAGGTAGCGGGCTCCGGCACGGCATTTCCAACTGTTTGACTTGCCGTTCGCGATGTTTTCCTGGAAGTAGTTCAACTGCGCGTAACTGCTCTTGCCCAGCTTTTTCACGCGCATGTATACCTTACGCTCAACGTCACTGAGCGGGCGCAACTGCCCTTCTCCGTCGTGAATAATACCCACCGTGCTGGTAAAGCCCAGTTCCACCGCCCGGCGACCCACAATCAGGGCATCGTGGGGATTACGAATCCCGCCACCTACTACCGAATTGATGTTCACGTGGAAATCCGCGTGAAGGCTCAGCAACTGCAGCTTCTTGTCGAGCACCTTGAGGCTCTTTTTTGAGACCTCATCGGGCATGACGTTATCGATGCTGATCTGCATATGGTCAAGCCCCGCATCGTTCAACGCGCGGATGCGGTCCGCAGTAAGCAGATAGCCGTTCGTGATCAGGCCCGCGATCATGCCATTGTGGCGGATACGTCGGAAGACCTCGTCGAGTTCGGGATGCAGCAGCGGTTCCCCGCCGCTCATCGTGACGATGGAAGTGCCCAAGCGGCCCAGATGGTCGATGCGGGCGCGCAACTCGTCGATGGGGATAGGCTTGGAGAAATCGTCGTACTCGTTGCAGTAGGTGCACGCGAGGTTGCAACGACGGATAGGGATCATGTGCGCCATTACGGGATGGTCCGTGTTCCGAATCCCGTTCAGCAGCATCTTCACTTCACGAAGACGACGGCTTGTCGATCGCAGTGTCCGGCGAATTCCCAGCAAGCAATCCTTCTCCTGATCAGCAGGTTAGCGCGCACGCGCGATCAGCCATCAGGCTAATCTGGCCGCAAACGCCCCAACTGGTAATAGTAGCACCGAATTTGGGCGGAAACCGCCGCAAGTGCCATCAATTGTGCCGAAGCACATTCCTTCAGATGCGCCAGCAAACCTAAGGGTTCGCGGAAGAAGGTTCCTCCGGGTCTGGGAAGATCACCACCTTGAATCGATCTCCTTCGCGGAACAGCAGGTCGCGCGGGCGGCCGTTCCTAGGGTCGCGGAAGGAGATCATGTTTACCTGTCCGCGCTGCAACTCAGCGAAGAGGCTAAAGGATATTGCCATGTTCCGCAGGCCCGTTACGGGTGCGGGTGCCTCCAGGTAGCAGTAGACCGTATCCACTTTGGTCTCCATCCCCACCCACGTCAAAGGGATCTCCCGCATATCTGGGCCGCGCAGGCGCAGTACTTCTTGCATGTACGCGAAAGTGAGCGCTTCGGCCTCAGCCGTGCGGTCTACCTCCACCTTCCGGTTGGCACGGCGGCCCAGGACGAGTTCGAGATCGTCAGCGAATAGCCGGATTGTGATCTCAAAGCTTCCTGTGGCCAGGTTGTAGTCCACCTGGGTGCTGGAGAAATAGAACTTGTGGGCGAGGCCCTGCCGCGCCCCACTGAACATTACCCACCCTGCGCAGGGCAGAACAGCCAACAGCGTGCGCCGGGTCCATAACTGCGTACGGACGGCCATCTTCGCCACCTACTGCTGGCTTACCTTCTCCAGTTCCCGCTGGATCTGCATGGGGTTCTTCTGGCGCTTTTCTTTGAAAATCTGGAATCGCGTCTTGATGGGCTTCGGTGGCCAGTGATTGTTGTTGAGGTCTGCGTCCGCGGTTTCCAGATTGGGGTCTAACACAACGGACTGAATTTCCCGCGGAGTGATCAATAACTTGGAAACCTGGTTGCGATTGCGGCGCCAGATTTCAGCTGGAATGCGCAGTTGCTGCTTCGCTCCGTCCGTGAAAGTGATGTCGAGAATAATTGGCATCGGAACCCCCCCGAGGTTCTTGAACTTCATCACAAAGAAGTTATTCGGGTTTTCCAGGATAGCCTTTTCGTTCGCTTCCAGATCCTTGAGGAATTTTTCGTAATCTTCCCTGTCTTTGCCCGTGACGTTGAGCTTGTCGAAATTGTTATAGAAGTCGAGGAGTTCCGGGTACTGGTCCACAAACTTCGGAAGCGGTTGGTTCCGGCGAGCGGACAAAGTAACTGGTTCCTCTTCGCGCATCTGCTTCAGGCGAGTCTTCTCAACGTCTGGATTCTTCGTGTCGATGGTGTACCACTCCACGGATTCCAGGCTGATGTCCACGTGGTCTGTGGTGTAGAACCACGCGCGCCAAAACCAGTCGAGGTCTACGCCAGTGGCGTCCTCCATGGTGCGGAAAAAGTCAGAGGGGACGGGGCGCTTGAACATCCAGCGGCGGGAATACTCGCGGAAGGCAAAGTCAAAAAGTTCACGACCGAGGATGGTCTCGCGAAGGATGTTCAGTGCCGTAGCGGGCTTGGCGTAGGCGTTGGGGCCCAACTGCAATACGGAATCGGACTGCGTCATGATGGGCACTTGCTGCTGGCTGGTCATGTAGCCCACAATCTCGTTGGGCTCTCCACGGCGGGAAGGATACTTCTCTTCCCATTCCTGCTCAGAGAGGTACTGCAGGAAGGTATTCAGGCCCTCATCCATCCAGGTCCACTGCCGCTCGTCGGAATTCACAATCATGGGGAAGTAATTGTGTCCCACTTCGTGGATGATTACCGAAATCAGCCCATATTTTGTGCGGTCGGAATAGGTTCCGTCTTTCTCTGGGCGCGGACCATTGAAGCAGATCATGGGGTATTCCATGCCGCCCACTGGACCGTTGACTGAGATGGCTACCGGGTAGGGGTAGCGGAAGCTGTACCGGGAGTAAACGTTCAGGGTGTGAATGATGGACCGCGTGGAGTAGCGCTCCCAAAGCGGGTTGCCCTCCTTGGGGTAGTAGGACATTGCCATCACCTTGTTGCCTTCGACGTCATGTTCTTGGGCATCCCAGATGAATTTGCGGCTGCTGGCGAAAGCGAAGTCGCGAACGTTTTCCGCGTGGAAAATCCAGGTTTTCTTCCCCCCGGGCTTGCTCTTCTCGTTGGCGACAGCTTCCTCCGGGGTAACCACCAGCACCGGCTTTGTTGCGCCCTTCGCTTGCTCGAGGCGCTGGCGCTGGGCAGCGGTAAGCACTTGGTTGGGGTTCTGTAGCACACCCGTGGCCCCCACAATGTGATCGTCCGGAACGGTAATTGCTACCTTGTAGTCACCGAACTCCAGGGTGAATTCGCCGGCGCCCAGGAACTGTTTGTGCTGCCAGCCGGTGTAGTCCGTGTAGGCTGCCATCCGTGGGAACCACTGTGCAATCTCGTAGATGTAATTGCCATCGTCCTTGAAAAACTCGTAGCCACCGCGGGCGCCAATTTTCTTCACGTCCACAATGTTGTAGCGCCAGTCCACGGCAAACTGGACGCGCTCACCACTCCGCAACGGCTGAGGCAGGTCAATGCGCATCATGGTGTCCTGGATCACGTACGGCAGGGGGTTGCCTGCCGCATCCTTCACGGCCAGGATCTTGTGGCCCCCGTCGAAGTCCTGGTCAAGGAGCGCTTCCATCATCCGGTAAGAGGGGCGACTCAAGTTCGGCGCAGTTTGCGTGAGCTTAGCGTGAGAGTCCTGCTTGAATCGGTTCTGATCCAGTTGCAACCAAAGGTAGTTGAGTGAATCCGGCGATTGGTTGTGATAGGTGATGGTCTCTGACGCTTGGATGGACTGGTTGCTATCGTCCAGTTCCAGGCGAATGTCGTAATCCACCTTCTGCTGCCAGTAGCGGTGACCTGGTGCGCCTGAAGCCGTCCTGTATTCGTTCGGTGTGGGCAGCACCTCGTCCAACTGGCGAAAAATGTCGTCGCCGGGCTTCCAGCGCTGTGCGGAAGCGTTGCCAGCAAGCAGAAGCACGACGAGCAAGAAAACGAGGGCGTATCTCATGAAGAACCTGCCTGAAGTGAAAGTGACGACAAACGTTGCGAGGCGGCGTGGCCACACATAGGCGATAGGACGATTTCCTGTTGGCGCGGAAGCCAAAAAAAACTGGAGGACCGGCTGGATTGTGGCCATCGAACCAGCAGAAGCGGGATCGGATGATGGCCAACTGTGTCCGTCGAGTCTAGCCTGGAAACCCTCAGGGTAGCATGCGTTTGGCCGTCTCCGGCGGGGCTAGCAGCGGCGATTCCGGTAGGGGCAGGTGTTGCCTGGGTATGATTTCTGCCTATTGTTTTTGTGTCGGCCGTTGGATGTGGCGGTGGTTGTCGCTAGCATGAAGAGGTGAGCTTAATTCAGGCCAGGAGGTGGCTGCGCGACGCCGAGCACGTGGTGGTGCTTACTGGCGCTGGCATGTCAGCCGAGAGTGGGATTCCCACCTTTCGGGGAGCAAGCGGCCTCTGGAAGCAGTTTCGTGCCGAAGAACTGGCAACTCCCCAGGCATTTGCCGCGCGCCCCAATCTGGTTTGGGAGTGGTACAACTGGCGGCGTGAGTTGATTGCCGAGGCACAACCCCACGCGGGACACTACGCGGTGGCGCGGATGGAGCGGCACATTCCGCACTTCCGCCTGGTGACGCAAAACGTCGATGGGCTTGATGAGCAGGCGGGCATCCGCGAGGTGGTGAAACTCCACGGCGATATTTGGCAAACCGTCTGCACACGGTGTGGTGAACGCAGAGAGAACCGGGATGTCCCCATCTCCGCGCTGCCACCTCGCTGCCCATGTCATCCCGAAGCGCTCCTGCGGCCAGGCGTAGTGTGGTTCGGCGAGGCGCTGCCCGCAGCCGAGTGGGACCGCGCCGTGGCCGCCATTGAGTGCGCCGAACTTCTCCTGGTAGTGGGGACTTCCGCGGTGGTGTATCCAGCGTCCAGTCTCATCACCATGGGTATCCGGAACGGGGCGCATACGGTGGAAATCAATCCGCAGTCCACGCCATTAAGCCGCGACATGGATATGCGTCTGGTTGGCTCTGCCTCCGAGGTGTTGCCCGCTCTCACTTCCGTGTTTGGTCAGGATTCCTGAGGCAGGGTGGTTTCCAGCCTGGCGCGTAGCGCGATGACGGCTTTTCCCCCAGCCTTCCGATGCTGCGACAATTGAAGAGAAAGTCGAAACACAGAATGACAGTTTGCTACCTGGATGCCTTTTCCGGCCTGAGTGGGGACATGCTTGTGGGCGCCTTCGTGGATGCGGGGGCGAACGGCCAGGAAATTTCTGAATCACTGAGTGCATTGGGTACCGGTGCCACCTTTCGTTTGGAAAAGGTAAAGCGCAACGGCATTGCGGGCACCAAGTTCCACGTGGATGGGACGGATTCCAAGAAGCATCGGCACCTTCCCCATATTGTGAAGATGATTGAGGATGCGCCTCTTCCGCCAGAAGTGCAGAAGCACAGCATCGCTGTATTTGAGAAGCTTGGCGAGGCTGAAGCCTCTGTTCATGGCGTGCCCATCGAGAAAGTGCACTTCCATGAGGTGGGCGCCATTGATTCCATCTGCGACATCGTGGGCGCTTGCCTGGGGATGCACCTGTTGGGCGTTGAGCGGCTGGCGTGTTCCGCAATCAACGTGGGTTCCGGGACAGTGAAGGCAGATCACGGAGTGATGCCGGTGCCCGCCCCTGCAACCGCGCTTCTGCTGAAGGGCATTCCCATTTACTCTGCCGGGCCCGCCACGGAACTCTGTACACCTACGGGCGCGGCGGTAGTTGCCGCATTGGGCAGTGAGTTTGGACGCATGCCCGCTATGCGCATTGAAGCCAGTGGATTCGGCGCTGGCACCAAGGACTTTAAGGATATGGCGAACCTGCTCCGTGTCCTGGTAGGCGAGGATGGCAGCATCCCGGAAGCCAGCAGGGTGAGAATTGTGGAAGCCAATATCGACGATACTTCGCCACAGGTGATCGGCCACGCCATGGAGCGCCTCTTTGCCGAGGGTGCGCTGGATGTAACCGTCCAGCCGGTGAGCATGAAGAAGAACCGCCCCGGCGTGAAACTCACTGTGATTTGCCGCCCGGAGGACTGGACGCGCCTCTCGCGCGTCGTGTTCGGGGAGACCACTACCTTTGGGGTACGCGCCTACGAGGCAGACCGTCTTCTGCAGCAGCGTCACTGGGAAGAAGTGGAGACGCGCTTTGGCAAAGTGCGAGTAAAGGTGGGCGGGGCGGATAGCTTCGCGCCCGAGTATGAAGATTGCCGCACACTGGCGGTACACTCTGGCGTGGCATTGAAAACTGTTCTTGCCGAAGCCGCAGCCGCCTTTCTGGCCCAGCGTGCCTGAATGTGATCCCGGAGACCTGAGTATGCTCGCACCGTAGCTCGCGAGCCTAAGGATAGACCCGTGTCGGAACCAACAAAAAACTACTACCTGACCACGCCCATTTATTACGTCAATGCTGCGCCGCACATCGGCCATACCTACACCACGCTGGCAGCGGACACCATTCGCCGCTTCAAGCGAATGCAGGGTTACGAGGCTGTGCTCACCACCGGCACGGATGAACATGGGCTGAAGATTGAGCGTTCCGCCAAAAAGACAAACAAGTCCCCCGCGGAGTTCGCAACGATCGTGTCCGATGAGTTTCGCCGGCAGTGGAAGATGCTGGGACTGGTGGATCCCGAAACGAACCCGTACGACCGATTCATTCGCACGACCGACCCGCGCCACGCCAAAACCGTGCAGCAACTGTTCCTGAAGTGCCAGGAGAATGGCTACATCTACAAACAGAGTTACACGGGCATGTACGATGTGGGCGAGGAGACCTTTGTGCAGGGCGCCAAGCCCGGCGACGTCTCGCCTGTGAACGGCCAACCGCTGGAGGAAGTCACCGAAGAGAACTATTTCTTCCGGCTCTCCGCCTTCCAGAAGCCATTGCTGGACCTGTATGCCAAGCAGCCGGATTTCGTGCAGCCGGACTTCCGGCGAAACGAAGTGGTGCGATTTGTGGAAGGCGGACTGGAAGACCTCTCCATCAGCCGCGGTTCCATCTCTTGGGGCATTCCACTGCCTACTGGTGACGGCCAGGTGTTTTATGTCTGGTTCGATGCGCTGAGCTCATACTATACGGCTGTAGACGGGGAGAACCGCTGGCCCGCGGATGTACACCTGATTGGCAAAGAGATCCTGCGCTTCCACGCCGTATACTGGCCGGCGTTTCTGATGGGAGCGGGATTGCCCCTGCCGAAAAAAGTATTTGCGCATGGATGGCTGCTCTTTGAGAACGACAAGATGAGCAAGTCGCGCGGCAACATCGTGCGCGCTGAGCCCATTCACCAGGTAATGGGCATCGAAGGACTACGTTACTTTCTTCTGCGCGAAATTCCCTTCGGCCAGGACGGTAGCTTCAGCTACGACGCGCTGGTGCAGCGGTTCAATTCCGATCTCGCCAATGGGTTGGGCAATCTTGCCAGCCGTACGCTTTCGATGATCCATCAGTATCGCGGCGGCCAAGTACCGGCTACCCCTTCCGGTGGAGACGCGGATGTGGCTGCCAGCGCTGCGCAAGCACTAGCTGCCGTCGCCGATGGATACGAGAAATTTGAGTTTTCCCGAGCCCTGGAAAGCATCTGGGCGCTGATTGGGCGGGTTGATAAGTTCATCGTCGAACGAAAACCCTGGACGCTGGCAAAGGCGGAAGGGCCAGACGCTGTGGCGCTTCTGGATAACACTCTGTACACGGCCGCCGAAGCCCTTCGCATGGTGGCTGCACTTTGTGCGCCTGTAATGCCCTCCACCGCGCAGCGGCTGTGGGAGTTGCTAGGCTGCGATAAGGCGGATGGCCTGCCGGCGCGTGTAGAAGACCTGCAACTGGCGGAGCTTCGCTGGGGTCAATTGCCTGCCGGTAGCATGGTGGGGATCCTCTCGGAGACCCCTCTTTTCCCACGACTCAAGCCGGAGGAGGTAATCGCACGCATGCGTGAGTTGGAGACAGAAACCGCGGCGGCCCAGGCTCGGATGCTTGGCAAGGAGCCGGAGCCGCCTGCTGCGCCGGAAACCCCTGCCACTCCGCCAGCACCGCTGGCTGAAGAGATTAGCATTGATGACTTCGTAAAGGTGGATATCCGTGTGGGTCTGGTGCTTTCCGCGGAACCGGTGCCGAAGGCCGACAAACTGCTTCATCTGAAAGTAGACATCGGGGAAGCGGAACCAAGGGAGATTGTGGCAGGAATTGCGCTTGCCTATAAGCCGGAACAATTGGTTGGCAGGAAAATCTGCGTGGTTGCCAATCTGGCTCCACGAAAGCTTCGTGGCCTTACATCCAACGGAATGCTGCTGGCGGCTTCGCTGGAGGGCGGCAGTCCTGTACTGGCCGGATTCCTGGAAGACGTGCCGGTTGGGGCTCGACTGAAGTGATTTCCGAAGAAGCCGTTTGGGTGGACAGCCACTGTCATCTGGATGACAAACGCTACGCGGAAGACCGGGACGTGGTGGTGGAGCAGGCCATCGCCGCTGGCGTGGGCTTGCTGATCTCCATCGGCACAGGAGATGGCCCTCCGGATTTGGAGGCGGGTATCCGGATGGCGGAGAGCTACGACTGTGTCTATGCCAGCGTGGGTGTCCATCCGCACGATGCAGCGAAGGCTTCCGACGATACCTGGGTGGCAATGCGTCAACTTGCCGGGCACCCTAAAGTGTTGCATTTGGGAGAGATGGGGCTGGATTATTATTACGATCACTCCCCGCGAGAGGTCCAGCGCCAAGTGTTTACGAAGCAACTTGAAATCGCGGCGGAGCTGGGCCTGCCGGTGAGCATTCACACGCGGGAAGCCTGGACGGATACCGTCAATTGCATCCGGGAAACCTGGCGAGGGGCTGGCCCAGGCGGCGTTTTTCACTGTTTCTCCGGTGGACCACGCGAGGCTGAGGAGGCACTGGGCCTCGGTTTTCACCTTGGATTTGGCGGTGTGCTCACGTTCCCGAAGGCAGAAGATTTGAGAGCGGCGGCGGTCTTGGCGCCGTTGAATCGCATTCTCTTGGAAACCGACGCGCCGTATTTAGCGCCCATTCCACATCGGGGTAAACGGAACCAGCCAGCTTACGTGGCCCATACTGCGGCGCGCCTCGCCCAGTTGCAAGAACTCGAACTGACAGCCCTTCGCGATGCACTTTGGAAAAACGTGCAGGATTTGTTCTTTGCCCGGCTGACAGCGAATCAGTAAACTAGGAATTCGCTTCATGAGCATTACCAGCCATCTTAGTCGGACATTGACGGCTAAGGAGATATTCGACCTCGTTCACCAGGACCTCTGCCGGGTAGAGGAGGAGTTCCGCCTGGAGTCCGTGGCCTCCGAAGACGCGGTTACCCGCATTGCCGGGCATCTGCAAAAAAGTGGGGGCAAGCGAATGCGGCCCACGCTTGTGCTGCTTACCTCCAAGCTCTTTGCCGGACGCGATCCTTCCGTGAGCGTGCAACTTGCCGCGGTGGTGGAACTAATCCATACCGCAACGCTCATTCACGACGATGTGATTGACGAGGCCTTCACCCGCAGGGGCGATGCATCCACCAATGCTCTATGGGGCAACCAGACCAGTGTGCTTGCGGGTGACTGGCTCTACATGCAGGCGTTCCAGATTGCCTTGCGGCTAAGGGACTTCCATCTGCTGGATTTGCTAATATCGCTTACCCAGAAGATGGTGGAGGGCGAATTGCTGCAGGCTCGGCTGATTGGCCGAATTGTGGAAAGGGTGGAGTATCTCGAACTGGTTGACCGCAAAACGGCCAGCCTGTTCTCCGCGTGCGCTCGCCTGGGCGCCATTGCGGGGAACGCCACAGAAGAGGAAGAAAACCGCTTGGGCCACTTCGCCTGGAATCTTGGCATGGCCTTTCAGTTAATTGATGACGTGCTGGACTTTACCGCGACGGAAGAGGTACTGGGAAAGCCCGTAGGCAGCGATCTGCGAGAGGGAAAAATCACCCTACCGCTGCTTGTGGCGATGGAGCAGGCCACCGCCACTGAGCGTGCGGATGTCGACCAAGTGTTGGCGGACCGGAACTACTCACAGGTGCCGTTCACTCGGATTCTTGAGATTATCGAAGCCCATGGTGGCATCGCCTATGCCCGCAAATCGGCGGAAGCCTATACCGCTGAAGCAAATTTGCTGATCGGGCAGTTCCCAGATTCGCCAGCCCAGCGTGCACTGCAATCCATTCCGGATTTCATCGTGCAAAGGGACTTCTAACTGCCAGTCTGAAGATTAGCGCCCTTGAGAGAGGCGGTAAGCTAGCCTCTCCGGCAGCCCTGCTTCCAGAATCTTTCGTTGGGTGGTTTCCACCTCGTAGGCGACCCGATGCATGTGGAACAAGCCCCGTCTGGAATCGTAGACGGCGTAGGCCGCGCGTGGGTCCTGGTCTCTGGGCTGGCCCACGCTTCCAGGATTCAGGATGTAGTAGGCCTGCTCCTCGATTTCGAGGGTTTCAGTATCATTCTCATCTGGGCGCGGCAGCACAGTCACCACCCCTCGCAGCATGCGAAAACCACCTTGCACGTGGGTATGGCCAAAGAAAATCACGCCTGTATCCAGGTGTCCGGCCAGCATCTCCACATCGTGTGAAGTAATCAGGTATTCGTCCTCGTCCAGGGGCGAGCCATGGCAAATCTGGAAACCGTTCACCATGCGGGGCCCGCGAGGGAGTTCCCGGAGATAGTCCACGGATTCCGGGCGAAGCTGATTGAGTGTCCAGTAGGTGGCATCTCGCGCGGCTGGGTTAAACCATTCCAGATTTTCACCCAGCGCCACCGCCTTATCGTGATTTCCTCGAATCACGGTTTTCGTGATCTGCTGAATGCGTTCCACCACAGCTTCGGGGTCCGCGCCATACCCTACTACGTCTCCCAGGCAGACTGCGGAATCCATGGAGGGGTACCGCATCTCCGCGTCCCGCAGCACGGCATCAAATGCTTCCATGTTTGCGTGCAAGTCGCTGAGGAGGAGGTAGATCATACAACGTGTTTCCGGGTTACGGGACTGGTAGGGATGTTCCTGTGGGGAATAGGGCTACTTCCGCGCTGAGCGCCAGAATACCTGAAATCGGATAATAAGCTAGCACTCTTTATTGTACGCGTAGCCGGAGCGTACCAAGGCACCTGGTCCGGTTTGGGTATGCAAAAAAGTACGGAGTTCCTGAAGTGGACTAGTACCAGGGCTAAGTCTGACCTCGGCAGACCAAGAACGGAAACGATCAACGGTACAATCGAAGCTTATGTCTTTATTAGTGATTGGGTCAGTGGCCTATGATGGCCTGGAGACGCCGCATGGCAAGGTGGATCGCATTCTTGGGGGTGCTGCTACCTATATCGCGCTGGCAGCGAGTTATTTTACGAAGCCGCGCATTGTGGCTGTAGTGGGCGACGACTTTGAAGCGCAGGACGAACAACTTTTGTTGTCGCGGCACATTGATCTGGAGGGGCTGGAGCGCGTTCCAGGGAAGTGTTTTTTCTGGCAGGGCGTGTATTCGGCCGACATGAACTCGCGCACCACGTTGCGTACGGACCTGAACGTCTTTGCGGGTTTTGACCCGAAGGTGCCTGCCAGCTATAAGGACTCCTCCTTCCTCTTGCTTGGAAATATCCAGCCGGCCTTGCAGGCCAGCGTGCGGGCTCAGGTGACCGCCCCACAATTTGTGGGTGGCGATACCATGAACTACTGGATCAACGACTTTCGCCAGGAACTCCTGGCCACGATCGCGCGGTGGGATTTGGTGATGATCAACGACAGCGAATCCGTGGAGCTTTCCGGTGAGACGAACCTGCGGAAGGCTGCTGAACGCATTCATGACATGGGGCCAAAGTGGGTGGTAATCAAGCGCGGTGAATACGGTGCCATCCTTTTCGAGAAGGGCAAAGGGTATTTCTCTGCTCCGGGCTACCTGCTTGACCAGGTGAAGGATCCAACGGGTGCGGGAGATTGTTTCGCGGGCGGATTTTTTGGCCATCTTGCGGAGGTTTCTGAACGTTCCGGTGGGGCTCCCCTTACCGCGGAAACCCTGCGGCGTGCGGTGATCTACGGTTCCGTAATGGGCAGTTTTTGCTGCGAAGAATTTGGTCCCCGCCGATTTGAGACCTTGGTGCGGGACGAAATTGACACCCGCTTCCATGAGTTTGCAGAGTTCACGCGCTTTGCGTAAGCGCGGGATCCTCCTGTCTGAATGATCTTGGAACCGGATGGGAAGTCTGCCTCGGCAGGCATCCCATCCGGTGACGTCCTGCTCGAACACCATGCCCACATCCTCAGAGGAAGCTCCGCGCCACTCCTGGGTTCCCCCGCTTGCGGCTGCCCTGCTACTCGCAATGCTTGCCGCGGGAGCAACATGGTGGGTCCATCTCCAGGGCTACACGCAATACTACGGCGATGCGCAGGCGCACTTGAACATCGCGCGCCGCGTGCTGGATTCCCAGACGCCGGACGTTATGCAGATAGGAACTGTCTGGCTGCCCTTGCCCCACCTGCTGATGATGCCATTGGCGGGCAACGAGGAACTTTGGGCCAACGGCCTAGCCGGCGCGATTCCCGCCAGTGTCTGTTTCTGGCTGGCGGGCGTCCTCTTGCTGCTCGCCTGTCGTGATCTCCTGGGGTCCTCCTGGGCTGGAATCACCGCCCTCGCTCTTTTCGCGCTTAACCCCAATTTGCTGTATCTCCAAGCGACGCCCATGACGGAACCCATGTTCTTCATGGCACTCGCGGGAATGTTCTTCGGCTGCGTGCGCTATGCCGGTAAGCCGGGTCTGGGTTGGGCTCTGTTGGTAGCACTGTTTGCGCTGGCGGGCACTCTCATCCGCTACGACGGATGGTTCCTTTTGCCTCTGCTTGCGGGATTCCTCTTATGGAAAGGTGGTCGGCGGCGCTGGCAATCGGCCCTCTTGTTTTGCATCGTAGCCGGAGCGGGTCCCCTTTGGTGGCTCGTTCACAATTGGTGGTTTTGGGGAGATGCTCTGGAGTTCTACCATGGCCCCTACTCCGCGAAGGCTATTTATCAGCGGCAACTCGCTTCCGGGATGAGCCCGTACCCGGGCGACGGGAGCTATTGGGAATCCGGCCGCTATTTTTTCACCGCAGCTCGGATAGTGGCTGGCTGGCCGCTAGTTGTGATCGGATTTTCGGGCGCATTCTGGTTGCTTCGCAGTGGTCCGCGCTGGGCGATGCTGTTTCTGGCTTTCCCTGCTATCTTCTACATCCAGAGCATGCAGAATGCGGGTACACCCATCTTTGTTCCGGAACTTTGGCCGCATGCCCACTACAACACTCGGTATGGACTAGCGCTGCTCCCCTTTCTCTGTTTCGGAGGCGCAGTGCTTGTTCGCGCCACCCCGGCGCGGCTTCGGCCGCTTGCCGTTTCCGTAATTCTCGCAGCAAGCTCCTTGCCTTGGCTCCTGAGCCCTGGGCTCGATCACTGGGTGGTTTGGAAGGAGTCAGAAATCAATAGCAGGCAGCGCCGCCAGTGGCTCGGGGAAGCGGCTACGTTCCTGAAACGTCTGCACCGGCCGGGGGAGGAGATCCTGCTGAGTTTTGGTGACCCCACAGGCGTGCTGCAAATCGCGCAAATTCCCCTGCGGGAAAGCCTTCATGAAGGAAACCATCCTCGTTTTCGCGCGACACTGAACCGTCCGGAGTATTTTCTTTGGAGCGAATGGGCTGTCTGCCAGTCGGGCGACGAGGTGTCCCGTGCCATGCAGCGGGCAGTGGCGAAAGGGATGCTCTACGCGAAGGTGCGTGAGATTCGAGCCGGAAATGCTGCTCCTTTGGAGATCTGGCGCCGCCGTTCGGCCTTTGACTCCACGAACATGCAATTACCTCACCACCTGTTGCCGTCCCTCCAACCTGCCGATCCTGAAGAGGGTCAGGATGGTGACATCAGCGAAGAAGACAGCCAACTGCGCAACAATGGGGAGGATCCTTGAACCATGCGAATCCCATTTGTTAAGGCGGAGGGTGCGGGGAACGATTTCCTGATCACCCTGGAAGAAGATGCGCCCACGCACGAGCGGCCTCAGATTGCCCAAGCCATTTGCCATCGCCAGCTTGGAGTTGGTGCGGACGGCTGGTATCTTGTCCGGTTGAATCCTGGGCCTGTCTCCGGTCAGGATGACAGGGGAGACGCACCTGACGCCGCAATTCACCTGTACAATTCGGACGGATCCGAGGCGGAGCTCTCTGGAAACGGCACCCGTTGTGTAGCCGCCTGGCTGGCTTCGCGGAACCCGGCAAAGACCAGCTTTCTGGTGCGTACGGGCGCTGGGTTGCGCCGCTTGATGGTGGTAGAAGGTGGCACAACAAGGTTTCGCCTGGGCATGGAGATGGGGTCGCCGCGCGTCTTCGATGAGGAGCCAATTGCAATCGACGAAGGCAACCTGACGATTGTGGGAAATCGGGTGGACCCGGGCAACCCACAGTTTGCCGTCGAGGTGATCAGCCTTGACTTTCCCTGGAAGCAGCAAGGGCGACAATTGGAAGGGCATCCCGCCTTTCCGCATCGAAGCAATATCTCGTTCTACCGGGTTCTTCACAATCACGCCATCGAAGCCCGATTCTATGAGCGGGGGGCGGGGGCCACACTGAGTTCCGGAACCGGATCAACTGGCGCTCTCGCCGCTGCGCTGGCCAAGGGCAAGGTGTCGCTACCCGCAGTTGTCGAAACAGAGGCTGGCCCCCTGCATTTTCGTCAGGATGGCGACGGAGTTGTGCTGGAAGGTTCGGCGGCACTAATTGCAGAAGGCGTATTCATTTGGGATGTAGGTAGGCTGGAATCTGCGAGAGGATAAGGATACATGAGCCAAAAGGACCAGTTACAGACGAAGATTAAGGGCCACAGCGCCCAAGTGGGCGTGCTCGGGCTGGGCTACGTAGGTCTGCCACTCGCCGTGGAACTTGCTAAGGTCGGTTTTCACGTCACCGGGATTGATGTCACCCAGGAAAAGGTTGACATGATCAACCGCGGGGTTTCCTACGTGCTGGACGTGCCGGAAAGCGAGCTGCGGCCTCTCGTTGAAAGCGGCCATCTCAAGGCAACTACGGATTTCAGTGTTATCTCCACCTTCGACACCGCAAACATTTGCGTCCCCACGCCGCTTCGAAAGACGAAGGACCCGGACATGAGCTATGTGGTGGCCTGTACGGAAGAGATTGCCAAGTACCTGAAGCCGGGTACGCTGGTGATCCTGGAGTCCACTACTTATCCAGGTACTACGGAAGAGTTGCTGCTCCCCACGCTGGAGCGCTCCGGTCTGAAGGTGGGCGAAGATTTCTTTCTGTGCTTTT
>CAZUAX010000035.1:29026-30361 GCA_964618435.1 uncultured Solibacteraceae bacterium | reverse complement strand
GCCAATTGCCGGGCAAGCGATTCCGGCGTCTCCAGATAAAGCCCGTCTTCATTGGGAAGCCCCGCATTCGGGTAGCAGGAAATACACGTATGCGCATGCTCATGGAGCGTGCGCATGTGGTCCGTCATAAACTCAGGACCAGTAGCGCAGTTCAGCCCCACCGACAGTAGGTCCTGGCTGCTAATCGACACCCACAACGCTTCTGCGTTCTGCCCCGCGAGCATGGTGCCCATGGGCTCAATCGTGCCGGAGACCATCACCGGAATGCGGTCCAGCCCCAGCTCTCGTTTCAGGCGCCCAATGGCCAGCAAGCCAGCCTTCACATTGCGCGTATCCTGGCAGGTCTCCAGCAGCAGGATGTCCACCCCTCCCTGCCAGAGAGCTTTGGCCTGCTCGTAGAAGTTCTGCTGCAGTTCTTCAAAGGTAATGCCACCGGTCACCGTAATGGCCTTCGTCGTAGGACCCATCGAACCGGCAACGAAACGCGGACGCTGTGCCGTGGACATTGCATCCGCCGCTTTCCTGGCGATGCGGGCTGCCTCGTAGTTCACCTCTTGGGCGATCTTGTCCAGATCGTACTCGGCAAGCACCAGTGGGGTTGCGCCAAACGTGTTGGTTTCTACAATGTCGGCGCCTGCGCGCAGGTAGGCGAGGTGGATCTCCTCCACCACATCCGGGCGGGTAATCACGAGATTTTCGTTACAGCCTTCGAGCGCCGCGCCTCCGAAGTCGTCCGGCCCCAGGTTGCGCTCCTGAATCATGGTGCCCATGGCGCCATCAATCACCAGGATCTTTTTCTTCAACTGCTCGAATAGTAAACCGATGCGTTCGCGCTGATCCATAACCCCCCAAACAAGGCCATGCCCCGTGTAAAACGGCCACACTCCCCAGTCTTTCTAGTGTAACGGGCTTACACCATCACATGGGAATGCCCTGACACGACAGGGGAATGCCCTGACAGGGGCATGAGTGATGAGGATGCGGATGGCGGAATGGCGCTCGCTTCGGCGGATTGAGTAATGGCCGGGAATGCGAGAGCTTTCGTTAGTGGCGGATCTCGTCCACTCGCAACAGGCTCGCCCGTCGCGATGCGCCTTTGCCATTGAATCCGATAGACGCCAGTTTCCGCATCTCGGCAGCTGTCAATGCGCGATGGAAAACCGCTACTCCTCCAATCAGCGCAACGGTCCCCACGCTGCGGCCGCTATGAATCACCCGTCCAATGGTGAACGGGCCACCCTCTTCCGGCCGGCTCGGCTTGTAAAGGTCATGTCCAAACCAAAAAGGGTTCACCCGAAGCGCCACCAACTCACGAGATGCCACTTGCCATCCGCC
>CAZUAX010000035.1:26155-28926 GCA_964618435.1 uncultured Solibacteraceae bacterium | reverse complement strand
GCCACACCATCCAGGTACGCGATGGCGACGTTGCGCTGATTGTCGAAGACAAAACCGGCAACGCTCCAGTGAGCGTCAATGGCGGCATCGTTGGCATCCTTGCCGGCGCTCGGAATCAGGCGTTGTGTGGTGGCCAGATTCCGCGCGTAGCGGTCGCCAAAAGAGCTCTGGCCGTTCTCTGAGACATGCACCGCCGATGCTCCGTTGTTGGCTCCAAGCCCCGTAAACAGGGCGTACTGCCGACGCCCCGCCTCCACCCTCGCCGCTCCCCGGCCCTGATGTTTGAGGTCAGTCCCCTCATGCCAGATGCCGGCCACTGCATGATTGCCTTCCTGATGCACCATCCACACCACCATCGACACGCTCTGGCCAGGGCCGCCCACATCCAGAGGGCCGTTGTGGAAGCGCGCACGATCCAGTAGCAGCGTGGGGCGGAACGTGGCATCAGTCTCAGCCCTCGTCCGTACCGCTTCGCCAAAGGGTCCACGGCCCAGCAGAGGGAAATCACTGTAGGAAGCAGGGCGGCCTTCCTGCCAATAGTCCCGCACGTAGTTGACAGCGTCCAGCGGATAACCTGCGCCTTGCGGCGTGTGCGCCACAAATCGCCCCGTTCCCTGCTCACGCGCAACAAAATCCCAAAACGCAGCGAGGCCCGGAATCTGCGTTACGGCATCGACACGCCGCTGGTATTCTTCCCTGCCCTGCGCCCCCGCCAATAACGACACCACCCACAAAAGAACGCAAATCCGGCTAACCATGCGGCAAGCATATCGCAGCACTGGCTGCCAAACACTTGGGCGAACCTTATTGAGCAAATACGGCATTCAGCAAGCCTGCAAGCCGCACGCCTGCCTGCACCAGGCGTTGCTTCAGAAAAGGGCCATGCACGTAGCCATACTCGTAACCCAAGCGCCCATCGCCAATCTCGTAAATGCGCTGCCGGTAGTCCATACTCTCCTGGGCCCACTGCAACACGCCGTCCTTCTGCCAGCGTCGCCCCTCCGCTTCGGCTGGCATTTTCAGGAAGCCCGCCAGTTCGGTGTAGCTAAGCTCCCAATGGTTGATGATGGCGGAATCCCAAACCGCGTGAAGGTTGGTTTCGCGCCCAAACCATGTCACCTTCACGTCGTTGCCGCCGCGGTCACTGCGACGCCCCACATGCAGTGGCTGATGGATATCCCCCACAAAGTGGATAAGAAAGCGCAGCGCCTCGGCACGCTTCTTCCTTGGCTGGCTACGATCTTCCAGCACGGCCCGGAACCGAGTGATGGCCTCAATCACGTCCCCGCCCGGATTCTTCGGCGCGCGCGCATAGCTCTCGCCATCGTCCAGGTTCACGTAGTGCCACGGAGCAGCGTAATTCCATTTGCGATCGCTCCTGATTTCATCCGCCCAGGTGCTGGCCTGCGCCATGGACTCTCCGTCAAGCAGTTCCACTACTGCTTTGTGGGTATCGGGCGTCAGGTATCGCTCTGCCACAAGCGAGATGGCGCGATGCCCGGCCGGGCCCCAAGCCAGGGCGGGTACGCTAGTCATCAGACACAGCAAACATACGAAAGCAAGCTGGCGCAGCGCAACGGTCACGGCAGTGAGAACCCTCCCAGGCAATCCGTATTGTAGCGAGGAGCGCCGGGGAGATCGCGCCGCTTCCTTGCCATGTGTGGAAGCTTGTTACAATCCGGCGTGGAGGAGCGATTGCACATGACGCGTCTTTTTGCGATTTCACGAGGGGCCGGAATGTGGGTAGCACTGATTGCGCTTGTCCTCAGCGCGCTTCCCGCCAGCGCCCAGCTAAGGCTCATTCGAGGCATCGCGGACTATCAGGTGTTTCAGCGCAGCCCCGCCAACACCGCCGATATCCCCCTCTATGGCGACGCCCATGGTGATGATGGCAAGCAGGTGGAGGCCCGCGTCCTGCGCCTGAATCCCCAGCGCGAGGAACGCGGCTGGGCGACCCTCGGCACTGTAACGGGAAGCCGCTGGACGGGCGTACTGGCGGGGGTTCCCACTGGTGGACCTTACACGATCGAGATTCGCATTGCGGGTACTGAACCTGTTGTTCGCGCCACCAACATCCTGGTGGGCGATCTCTGGGTGCTTGCGGGCCAATCAAACATGGAGGGCGTAGGCGACCTCCGCGACCTGGAACCCGGCAATCCGCTGGTTAACAGCTTCGACATGACCGACACCTGGGTAAGCGCCGAAGATCCACTGCACTTCCTGGCCTATGCACTCGACCGCGTACACTGGCGCAGTGGACGCAACCCCAGCCAGCCGGAACGTCTCAGCCCGGAACTTCTGGAGCAAACGCTTCGCAACCGCACAAAGGGAGCCGGCTTGGGCTTGCCTTTCGCGAATGAACTGGTGAGGCTGACCGGTGTCCCGGTTGGCCTGCTGCCCTGCGCCCATGGCGGCACCAGCATGGATCAATGGGACCCCGCGAAAAAGGAAATGGTGGGGGATTCCCTCTACGGCTCCATGCTGCGCCGCGTGCAGGCGGCGGGCGGCAAAGTAGCGGGTGTGCTCTGGTATCAGGGCGAAAGCGATGCCTCCGACAACGCCTCCCCCCTGTATGAAGGCAAGTTCCGGCGCTTCATTGCCGCGGTGCGTGAGGATTTCGCTGCGCCCAATCTCCCCTTCTACTACGCCCAAATCGGGCTGCACATTAACCCTACCGGCCACGATGGTTGGGATGTGGTGCAGGAAGCGGAACGCAAGCTGGAGTTGGAGATTGCGAATGTGGGTATGGTGGCCACCGTGGATGCGGAACT
>CAZUAX010000035.1:24574-26055 GCA_964618435.1 uncultured Solibacteraceae bacterium | reverse complement strand
GTGCTGATCCATTTTCAGGATGCCCCGCCCGAAGCGCAACTGCAGCTTTACTATTCCAAGGGACGGTACAGCTATGCCAACCTCACGGACGAAGCAAACATGGCGCTGCCCGCATTCGGGCCAATGCCCGTGAAGTAGGCGCGGCCAGCAAAGTTAGGGACCTGTCAAGTAAAGGGGCAGCAGCCCCTTAGAACGGCACGTCGTCGTCAGAGGCGGCGAAGCCCTGGTCGTCGTTGCGCTGCTGCCGCGGCGCCGCGCCGCCGGAGCGCTCGCCGCCCCGTTCGCTGCGCGAGTAACCACCGCCACCGCTGCCTTCGTCGCTGCCGCCACCGCCAGTGCCGAGCAGCATCAGGTTGTCGCAAACAACCTCCGTGATGTAGGCGGTTTTTCCTTCGTTGGTTTCGTAGCTCCGCGAGGTGAGACGCCCTTCCACGAAGACCTGCTTCCCTTTTTTCAGGTAGTCGCCTACACGTTCCTGGCCCCACATCACGACGTTGTGCCAGTCTGTCTGCTCCCGCATTTCGCCGGTCTGGGCATCCTTCCAGCTACGGCTAGTAGCCAAGGTGAAGGTGGTGCGGGAACGTCCGCCGGGCGTGAACTTGGTTTCGGCGTCTTTGCCCAAATTGCCGATGAGAATCACTTTGTTTACGCTACGCGCCATAACCTCGCAGTGTACCAGAGGCGAACCGGCGAACCCAGCATGCTTTCAGATCATGCGTGGGCAGCAGCAGGCGTGCACGGCAGTATCCAGGCTACATCGCAGCGGGCATTTTGGCTGACTGATGGGCAATCATCTTCCACTCGCCATCGCGTTTCAGGTACACGTGGGTATAGGAAAGGTCGTTGTTGATCTGGTTGCCGTCGGCCAGCACGCGAAAGAAGGCACGAGCATTCACCACGGCCGTATCGCCATAGAGCTTGGCAGAAATCTTCGAGATGTCAATCGCCTGATAGTTTGAAGTCTTCTTCCGCAACCGATCCAGATACACATCGTAGGAATCGATTTGCCCGTCGGAGTGCGAGTAAATCAGGTCCGGCGCACAGATCTTTTCCACGGACGCCACGTCCCCAGCCACCACCGCGGCGGCCCATGCCTTATCGAGCGCCACCAGATCGGCCTCGGTATCCACCGGTCCGGACGCGCAGCCCAGCAGCATCAATGCCATTGAAACCAACAATAGAATTCGCATAGTGGTAGCTATTGTTTGCTATCGCGGCCCGCGCCGTCAACCCAGCCGCCCGTGATTCTGTGATAGCTTCATCGCCATGGTGGCAGGGCAGGGCGGCGGCAGCCGATGGAGGTGAAGTGTGCGTCTGAATCGCAAGGACTTTCTGAGAGCAGGAACTGGCGCTCTGTTGAGCAGCACATCCGCCACTGCAAGCACCCAGGGCACCTCCGTCCGCAGGAGACCCAACGTCCTGTTTCTCTTCTCTGATCAGCACCGGCCGGACTACCTCAGTTGCTGCCACAATTCGCCGGT
>CAZUAX010000035.1:20403-24474 GCA_964618435.1 uncultured Solibacteraceae bacterium | reverse complement strand
CCCAAGGTGCAGCATTTCGCCAACGAGATCGGCAGCCATCCCAACGCTCCTCAGTTTTTCGAATCCATGAACGACGACGGCAGTGGACTGCCCGAATTGCCTGACATCTGGGACGGGAAAAGCCCTTGGGCCGGCAAGGTGGAACGCCTGCCCTGGGTGGGCTCTCAACTCGCCGAAGACGACTGCTTCGATATGTTCGTGGCCCGCGAAAGCTGCCGCTTCCTGCGCCAGTATCAAGGGGATGAGCCTTTCTTCCTGGTAGCTGGCTTCCTGCGGCCACATCCGCCCATGCACCCGCCCATGAGCTACGCCCGGAAGTATCCGCTTAGTGAGATGCGCCTTACTGGAGATGTTGACCTCAGCAACTATCCGCAACATGTCCAGCGGCGTATCAAGCGCCGCGAGGTACTGGGCGACGAGCGGAACCGCGCCTTTCAGGCTGGCTATCTTGGGAACCTGGAATTCCTTGACCACTGCGTGGGCGTGGTCTATCGCCAGCTTGAGGAACTCGGCCTGCTGGAGAACACCATTGTGGTTTACACCTCAGACCATGGCGACATGATGGGGCAGAACGGGTTGTACCAGAAGTTCTGCCTTTACGACGGTTCCGTGGGAGTGCCACTCATCCTCAGCCAGCCGGGCACGCTCCCGCAGAACCGGGTAAGCACGGCGCAGACGGAGTACCTGGGCCTTTACCCCACCCTGGCCGAGCTTGCGGGGTTGCCGTCGCCGCAGAATGTGGAGAGCCGCAGTTTTGCGTCCATTGCCCGTAATCCTGATGCCAAAGGCCCCGAAGCCTGCTTCGCGGAATACAACCTGCGCACCCGCAACGATTGCTACATGGCCCGCACCAGCAGGTGGAAGTACATCTACAACCACGAAGACATCGAAGAACTCTACGACTTGGAAGCAGACCCGCTCGAGAGCCGCAATCTTCTGGTGAAAGCCCCCGCTACAGCCATCCGTCCGCACCAGCAGATGAAAGACCGGCTGATGGCCTTCTACAACCCGGCGCGCAACCAATACCGCCCAAAGGCTTAATCTACCGGTTGCTCAGGCGAGGGAATCTGGCCCTTCCGGACACGGCTCCAGAACCACCAGTTGCGCTGGTCGGCGGGCAGGTGCGGGTTGCGCGCCTGCGCCACCGCGCACACAAAGACATCCAGACAACAAGGGTCCACCCGAACGCCCTTTAACTCGCAGAGTTTGTCGTAGAGCGCCTGGGGATTGCGCTTCGCGAGCTGCGCCACACTGCGCACCCCCAGCGCCTCAAAATCTTCGGTGGTCCTTTTCCCTACCCCCGCCAGGTCGCGCAGGCGTCTCTCTCCGTCCCTGGCAGCAATTCGTTTCACTGCAGTCCCGCCCCGTCGCGAGGGTTCGCTCCACGATAAATCGCCAGATCCCGCATGGAGCCTCGCCCGCGCTCCTTGCGCGCGATCAACGCTCTTTCCAGGCGAAAGCAATGGTCCAGCAGCTCTGGCAAATCCTCGGTATCTTCTCCCTCATTGCACGCGGTTAGGGCGTGCTCAAACTCACCGAGACGTCGATAGACATCACTGACAATGAGAAACTCTGAGGCGTGGGTTTCATGGAAGGCTTGCCCGTGCTTCTTCCCTACGGTCCAAGCGCGAAGCGCACCCTGCCTGCAGGTGCCGGCGGCTTCTTCACGGCTGTGGTCATCGCACACCCACGCGGCATGAAGCATGGTCCAGCCTGCGTCGGCGTACTGGCCGGTGCGTTCCAGAATCAGCGCATGGCAAATGAAGTCGTTGGCCTTCTCAGGAAACCGTTCGTCCTGCAGCTGTTTATGGTAACCCTCGCTGTCTACCACTGGCCCAGCGAGTTCATGGATACCACTGATGTCCCCGGCACAGTATCCACAAAACGGACAACGTGCCACCCAGAGCCCAATGCTGGATCGCAGTCCCTCGCCGGGCCGCGTATCGAGGTCTGGCGGCTCCTGCTCGTCGGCGTGCAGCAGGAACGGGAAGCGGCTCTCAGCGCCGCAGTTGCCACAGCGCACCAGGCTTGATTGAGTCTGCAGCGGGCTGGATGGAGTCGGCAATGGGCTTGACGGTGTTTGCATGTGCCTCTATGGTTCCCTTGTAGCACCCAATGGCAGCTACAACCAAAATTCGCCATGCTCAGCCAAGTTCGTCGTAGCGGGAAATGACATCCCCGCTCAGTACCCTGCGCCAGTGCGCGAAATACGCGGACGAACGACGATAGCCCCCATGGTCTCGTACATCAGATGCGCAATCCACCACATAGAGGTTCGGGCAATCCGCCAGGGTGCGTACCCGGCTTCGGGGACCTCGTAACCCAATAGCCCGCTTGAGTCCGTCGGCCACGTCGCCAAGGGGATACGTAAAACGCAGCACTTTGTCGTGCCTGGAATGGTACACCAGGCAGCGATTGCAGCTATCCAGCGACGGGTGAAATTCCTCGGATGCTTCCAGGATTTTGTTGTCCACGGCCGGCGCGCTTAGCAGCAGGTTGTCCACAAACACCTTGCGGAAATCGCGCAGTGCGGTGAGCGCCACACGGGCGCCCAACGAGTGCGTTTGAATATCGACAGTGTGCGCGACGCCACGCAGATCATTCACCAGTTCCAGCAGCTTTGGCGCGGCGCGACGTGCACTGGAGCGGGCCACAAAGTAGCCCACGCGTGTCATCTTTCCCGGCCAGGCAAAGCCCACCACCAGCCCGTATCCCTGCGGCCCGGCAATCGCCTCATCCGCCATCCGGGAAACCAGTTCCCAGTAGCTGCTCATCACGTTTTCAATGGGGCTGCGATACCCATGCACCAGCACGCAGACATGCTTGTTTGAAGCTTGGGCTTTCAGTTCCTCCATATCCAAGTCATGAAACACGCTCGCGTCATGGGGATGGATATAGTTCCTTACCAGGTTCTCTTTACCCAGAAACTGGTTAGAAGTAAAGTCACGCCGACAACTCACCACGTACATGGCCGTACCTCCCAGGGAATCTCTAACTTGCGCATGAGCATATCATGCAGCACCGCAAATACCTGGTGATATTGCCTGTTGTTTACATTAAGCCACCTTCGCGGGCCAGTTTCATCGCCTCAATGGCCGCGCCACGCGCTCCGGCCGTATCACCGTTGGGCATCACGTGGATACCAATGTCGGCCTGTTCTTCTCTTTGGCCGGGCATCATCGCCCGCACCTCGCCCAGGAACCATTCCTGGAAGGCCGGCCCGGTCTCCAGCGCGCCGCCGCCGATGATCAGCGCGTCCGGATCGAAGGTATTGATCATCTGGTCAAAGAACAGGCCAAGCGCGTTGGCTTGCACCCGGAAAACCTCGCGACAAAGCGCATCACCCTTTTCGGCCATGCCCCGCACTCGCTTCGCCGCGACATAGGTATCACCCAAGGCCGCGAGTTCATGGTCGGGGTGCTTTTGCAGGAAGTAGGGCAACAGCGACTTGCCGATTGCAGTCAGAGAACACAGTGCCTCCAGGTCTCCTGTCCGCCCGCAGTTGCACTCCGGATGCAGGCCTTCAATGCCGGGAATACTCTGGTACGGAATCAATACGTGGCCCAGTTCGCCGCCAAAGCCCATCCGGCCCTTCACGACATTGCCGTCCACAATCACACCGCCTCCCAGGCCCGTTCCGATGATGGCGGAAATGGAGGTTGCTGGCCGGTCTGAGCCAAAGATCGCGTAATGGCCCCACAATGCCCCCGCGTTGCCATCGTTCAGGTAGGTCACCGGTTTGCCCAGCTTCCGGGCAAGTTGGTCCCGGATATCAAAACCCGCCCAATCCGCGTGGACGAAGTTTGTGGAACCACGGGCGCTCAAAACGCCTCCCGCACTCGCCGGCCCCGGCGTATCCAACCCCACGACGGAGATCGCGTCCAAGCTGATACCCGCCTGGTTGGCCGCGATCGCAAGGCCTTCCGCAATCTGTGCCAGGCAAATGTCCGGGCCCTCTTTTGACCTGGCTGGATGCTCGCACAGCCCGTCAATCAGAAAGTGGCCCTCGGCATCCACCAGCGTGTAATTCACAGCCGTCCCGCCAAGATCGATTCCAGCTACCACAGACTT
>CAZUAX010000035.1:3711-20303 GCA_964618435.1 uncultured Solibacteraceae bacterium | reverse complement strand
CATGTATTGCAGCGCATGCGGCACTCAACTCGACCAGGCTCACGCATTCTGCCACCGGTGCGGACGCCCTGTAAACCCAGAACGCATGAGCCCGTGGGGAGTCCCAAAAACCCTCTCTCGCCCGCTTTGGGATAAGAAAATCAGTGGCGTGTGCGCGGGCTTTGCGCGGTACTTCGATATGGATGTCACGCTCATGCGAATCGTCTGGCTGGTGACGGCCATCTTCACCGGAATCGGATTCGTGGCCTACCTCGTGGCGTGGATTGCCATGCCTGCGGAAGCTACGCTCCAGATGCCCGCCGGCCCCTTTGCGAAATACTCCCCAAGCCCTACGCCGGAGCCAGACCAGCCTTCCGCCGATGCACTGGGCCAGAGCATCTAGAAGGCATCCTTTCAGCTACCGCTTGTTCTTCCGCGGTGCCTGCAGCCCTTGGGTCGTGGGTGCCTCTCCAGGTGCGCTCAGCACCGGCGCTCCCACCTGAATGGAAATGGATCCCTTCTTGGTAGAATCCGCTGCAGCCTTCGGCGCTTCTTGCTTAGGCTGGGTTTTGCCAACAGCGGCTCCCCCACCGGCGGCCTGCCATGGCAGCACCGCTTTGCCCCACGCCGCATAGGGTTCGTAGGTGATGGATACCTTTCCGAACTGACCTGTGTACGGGTGAAACGCCAATTCCGGCAGGTTCGCATTGTCACTGCCATACAACCCGTGCGGGCGGAAGTAGTGGCTGGTCACACTGTTATAGCGGCTGGTTGCGCCAAAGCCACCATAGGGCCCATAGCCAGGGCGACCACGCAGAAACACATGATGCTCCACGCTGTACCAGGCTCCTGCTCCGAACGTAGAGGGTTGCGCGAAATACACCGGATACGCATAGGCGCCATACTGCAACGCAGGCGGGTGCGCGTAACCGCTGCCATAGACTACTGCACCATTGTGAGCGAAAGTGTTCTTATAGCCGCCGCTATAGCCAAAGGTTACGGTTTCCGCATCGCTTTCCACCAGCCGGACAAACGACAGATGGAAGGCGGCGGATCGCGCTGGAATCTGGTAGAGTTCTTCCGGCAGGGCGTCCGCCACCGTCCAGGGACCCTCCGGCTGGCTCGACCGAAACCAAACCGCGTGATGGCAGGCATACAGAGTGCCAGCATGGGCCAACACTGGTAACGTGGCGTTTGGCACCCACAGCAGGCTGGTGCCATCGATCGGCACGTACTGCGGCTTCCCCGCAAACGCAATCTGGAGGCTTGCTTCGCTGCGCTTCACTTTCGCAAGTTGCGGCACCTGAGCCCAGAGCGCTTCGAATTCTGCGCGGCTGGTCCCTGGCACATGCGCCAGCACATGACCCCTCGGATGGTCCTCGGGAATGCGGGAGAGAACATCAGGAAGCGACGTTGCGCTGCGCCAGTAGTCCTCCGGCTTCGCCGCGGTAAACCATCGGCCGGCAATTGCAACATAATAGCGCTGCTCGTCCCGATGGAAGAACAGGTCGCTCTCGGTATTGCGCACCCAATCGAGGGCAAGTCCGGCAACCGGCTCATGCACCGGGTCGCCGTCTATCAGCACCAATTCGGCTGCCTGCTCAGAGAAAAACACTTTCGGGATGCTGCGGTCTGGATCCGGCTTATACGGCAGGCTTTTCCACACCATGTCAAAGTCCGGCGTCCGGGGAATCTGCTTCATCTCCTTGGGGAGACTTTTGGGGATGACCCACTCGCCCTCGTAAATGTCGTGGGTAGCCAGCCACAGGTCACCCGCCAACAGATAGTAAAACGTGCTCTTGTTGTCGTAAAAAACGTCCCAGTTCGTGTTCACTCCCATCGACAGTTTCGTGCCATCCACGGGCAGCCACATGGGCGGGCCATCGAACTGAAGGAGAATCGCGGGACCACGGGAGGCAAAAATGCGCGGCGTATCGCTGGAAATAGGAATCGACGGCAGCCGCTTCTTGCCAGCAAATGCCGCCACCACTATGGACAGATCTAACTCATTGCTGGTCGATGCCAGCAGCCTTTCTAATTGCTTTGCCAGCGTCTCGGGTGCTGCATCCCCAGTTGCCGAACGCTGGGTTTCGCTATTCACCCTTACTTCCGCAACCGCGAAATCCCTCAACAGCAGACGTTTTCGTGGACGATCCGCAAAGGTCCGGGCGATCAGAGTGGCTGTAAGGTAGATGGGAGCCTCACCGCTGGGCTCAACCCGCACGGGGGCCTCCATCGTCATCCTTAGATAGTCCCAATGTGTGTACCGCGGCTCTTGCACAGTAACCCGCGTGGAGCCCTCCGCCAATTCCAATGGCCATCCTTTTGTGGTACCGGGCTTTGCCGGCACGGCGCCGAGCAGTAATGCCAGCAACAGCAACAACATGGGAGAGGACTTAACGGTACTTGATCGGCCTTGTGGGACAAAAAACATCAGGCGATCTCCGTCGCGACGAGTGAGGCCACCTGTGGCAGGAGCAGTGTTTCGGCGCGACTTACGCAGTTAGCATTCATTCTATCAATCAGACTTTACACCTATCGTTCAGGTTGCGTACAACGGGCTTTGCGATGGCATGAATCGATTGATGACTTGGCCGTATTTCTCTCAAACCCAGAATTCAAGGCAGAAAATCTCAAAATTCGCTTGCCGCATTGTGCCGCAATGATCCAACCGCCCCTCTCAATTCGCTTGGGTTAGATGAACGAGGGATTTCGTTCTTTGTTGAACTTCCTGGGTAACACTTGGGGCGGGGCCTTTGGGCATCCGCCCATTTTTTGTCCCAAAGCGCATGCCTCCTCACTGCAGAATCACTCCGTCAAGGGACTGCAAACTATTGCTTTCACAATGCGTTAACCCTTGGCAGGCTTCCGCAAGCGGCCAAATCGCAGCATGCTCTATCTCTGAAACGCGTAAAACACGTTGAATCCCCAGAATTGGTTTTCGGGAATGCCACGCTGCAGCGCGATTTGTGGCCGGAATATCACATCCACCCCCCAACTTCCGTACTGCAACACCGCGCCAGCCTCATACCGCACCACACGATGACCATTTACTCCGTAGAAACGATTGGAGTACGTGTACGAAGGGCCATGCTGCAGGGCCAGCGATAGTCTTGGCTTCCGGACTAGCGGATGGGACGTAACTCCACGGAAATAGTAGATTTGCCCGCCCACGCCCTTCCTCCCCGGTCCAGTAGCGAGGGTCTTCACGTTGGCGTCCAGCGTGAACGCGAGGGGCCCATTGTGGATCCACGCCAGTCCGCTATCCACCACCGTATCGGTCTTCCCATTTAGAACTGAGGGAAACTGCCACACATGCAGTCCAACCGTACCCACAAGTCTGTTTCGCTCGCCGCTCAATAGAGGCTGCAGGTAGTTCACGCTTCCAATCCAGTCGCGGCTGGCATCCTTGGTGTCCGTGTGCAGAATGCCGCAGAAGCGCAGCGTACCGTTCTCCGTCAGCAGGTTCTTGATGTCCACGGTGGCGGCGTTCTGGAAATTGGCGCCTTGGCTAAACAGCCCGCCTAGAGTCAACTGAAAGGATTCGTTAAATCCGCTGCTAAGTCTGCCGGAAATCTCCACCGGCTTGCGCGTACGGCCAGGATCAAACAAAGGCGCTGCGCTGCCACCTGCCTCCTCCGGCGATGCCACTGACGTTTCAGCCGGCGCATTCGCCGTTTCCGCGCACATCGGTACGCTGCCAAGCGCCATCAGCAAACCTATCCCCATCAGCAGCCGCACACTAATCAAAAACTGACTCGAAATCCGCCCCACGGTCAATACCAAGCCTCTTTAGTAGATATTCATACCCGCAACTCTATTTTGACTCATCTGCGTCAGAAAATCCACTCTTGACCGGACTCACTTGCTATTGAGCCGCGGGCGTTCGGCAGGAATCGATGGAACGGAACTGTCCGGCGAAGAAGCGCTTGTTGATCCAGAGCGACACATTTACAAGCCCAATCAGCACAGGCACCTCTACCAACGGCCCGATGACCGCCGCGAACGCCGCACCATGGTGTATCCCGAACGTCGCGATGGCAACAGCAATCGCCAGTTCGAAGTTATTGGAGGCAGCAGTGAACGAGAGCGTGGTTGCTTCGGCATAGCCCGCTCCCACTTTCTTGCTCATCCAGAAGGAGACCGTAAACATCACCACGAAGTAAACCGTCAGGGGAATGGCAACGCGAACCACGTCCAGGGGCAGTTGCACGATCGTTTCGCCCTTCAGAGAGAACATCACCACGATGGTGAACAGCAAGGCGATGAGCGTGATGGGGCTGATTCGGGGAATAAAGCGACTCTCATACCAGGCTTTCCCCTTGGCTTTCACCAGCGTGAAGCGGGTGAACATTCCCGCGAGGAATGGGATACCTAAGTAGATAAAGACACTCTGGGCAATATCTCCCATCGAGATATCCACTTCCACTGCCGTGAGGCCTAGCCACCGGGGTATTGTGGCCAGGAAGAGGTAGGAGTATACGGAAAAGAACAGCACCTGAAAGATGGAGTTGAATGCAACCAACCCGGCAGCATACTCCCGGTCGCCCCGCGCAAGATCATTCCAGACGATCACCATCGCAATGCATCTCGCCAGACCGATCAGGATAAGGCCAGTCATGTACTCAGGTTTGTCGCGAAGGAAAAGCACCGCCAGGGCAAACATGAGGATTGGCCCCACCACCCAATTCTGGATGAGCGAAAGCACCAACACACGACGGTGCTGGAAGACCTTTCCCAGTTCCTCGTACTTCACCTTTGCCAGGGGTGGGTACATCATCAAGATGAGCCCGATAGCGATGGGAATGGATGTCGTGCCAATACTGAATCGATCTAGGAAAGGCACAATCCCAGGAAAGAAGAAGCCAGCCCCGACGCCCACCGCCATGGCCACGAAGATCCAAAGAGTGAGAAAGCGATCCAGGAAAGATAAGCGGGGAGTTGTTGCATCAGCCATCTTGTGACCTCTAACCTTCGGACAGATATTTCTATACTACTCGAAGTATCGAATGCCTGTGATGCCCTCAACGGAAGTCAAGGAGTCGATCAACCGGGGAACAAGCGAGATAAAGACACATGGCTTCGTGCCAGGCAGGACGGCAGCGAAAGCCCTTGCCCCCTGGCGGAAGCCTGAATGCCCGTTGTTCTGGATACAACAGTTCTCTGAACTGCAAGAAGGTTCTGTATTGCAACGGTTTTCTGAGCTGCAGCAATTCTCGGGACTGCAACCGGGCACTGCTCCTGCCATTCTCTTTGAAGATTCGGCCACATGGCTTTCACCAGACTGATTTTGCTTCGCGGTTGATTCCACTTGGTTTCCTACATTCCGGGACACATCTTGTCCCATAAGCGAAGACAGGCAATTTCGAAAGAGGACGTAGGCTGCGCGCTCTTATTTCGGTTATATTGGAAATAGGGGAGCATCCGGTGGGTACAAAGAGCAATACAGACCAGACCGCGCGCTTTGCCGATATGCTTGGCGCCATCGGCTCTGAATCGCGGCTTCGCATCCTACGGTTGCTGCTGGCCGCGCACCCAGGCGGAATGATCGCGGGAGACATTCAGGCCGAATTGAGCATTCCTGCTTCTACCCTGTCGCACCATCTGGAAAAACTTCGCCACGAAGGGCTGGTGCTCTCCAGGCGCGAGGGCACCTTCTTGTGGTACACGGCGAACACGGATGTATTGCGGGAACTCCTCACGTTCCTATACGCGGAGTGCTGCACCCGTAACCCGGTGATTTCACCCGAAGAAATTGCAGACCTATGCCGCTGCTAGCGCTGCTGCGGCCGATCGAAGTTCTCACAGATTCCAAACCGGCATTGTCTGAACATGAAACGCATTCTTGTCCTTTGCACCGCCAACTCCGCCCGTAGCCAGATGGGCGAGGGGTTATTTCGCCATGAGGGTTACGGCAAATACGAAGTGGCCAGCGCCGGCACCCGTGCCACTCTTGTGCGCCCGGAAGCGATAAAGGTGATGGCGGAAATCGGCATCGACATCTCCTCTCACCGCTCCAAAGCCGTGGAAGAGTTGGATGGCCAGCGTTTCCACTATGTGGTCACGGTGTGCGACAACGCACGGGACAACTGCCCGGTCTTCCCGGCGGAAACGCAGCGGGTTCACTGGAGCTTTGAGGATCCAGCCTCGGTGGAGGGTTCCGAAGAGGACCGCCTCAATGCCTTCCGTCGCATCCGGGACCAGATTCATACTCACGTAAAGGCTTTCTACGCGCAGTTGCACAAAGCGCCATAGGCTCTCTGCCACCGAAGAAATCTGGATGTTTGTCAGCGCCGATAGCGAAACTCGGCATCCACCTTCACTGACGTTGTCTGCACATGCACTCTCCTTAGCTCGGGTGTTCACGCTTGACTTCTTGCAGCCGACAAAGGACCTTCGGCGATAGTCGCCGCAAGCACTGCGCCACACAAAAAAGCCCCTGGGACTCGCCCATTGTCGGCAGTCCCAGGGACGATGTGTTTATGATTTCTGATGATGGCTTGGGTTATTCGCCGGCGCTCACTCTTAACCCTGGCACGCGCAGTTCCACAAAGACCGGGCTAGGAGCATACTTCTTCGCCAATTCCCCGATATCTTCGCGCTTCCCCATCAAGACGAAGGTGAGGTTGTCATCACGATAATGCGTATCAATCACACGGCGGGCGTCCTCCACCGTCACCGCGTCGATCCGCGCAAAGAGCGTGTCAATCTCGTCCCGATTAAGCCCGGTAACTTCGAACTCTGCCAACAACGAAGCCAATTGGTCGTTGGTTTCCACCAGTTGGGTTGGCGTCCCGCCCTTCACGTAGGCCTTCGCTGACGCCAGTTGCTCAGCGTCTACGCCCTTCGTCCGCAACGTTTTGAGCACATCCAAGGCCATGTCGATCGCCTTTTCCGTGGTTTCGTTCGCAGTGAACGTGGAAATCGCCAGCGAACCCGGAAGGCGTCGCTGCTGCATCTGCGAGGATACGCCATAGGTAAGGCCCGCATCCACACGCAAGGCGTCCATCAACATGGAGGTGAAGCGCCCACCAAACAGCGTGTTCACCAGCATCATCGCCACACGGTCCGAGCTGGTGGCGCTAATGCCGGGCTGCATGATCTGGAAGTAGGTCTGCGTGGCCTGAGGATCGTTCACCAGCAGTAACCGGGGGGCCTTTGGACGTGCCACGGGCTTGGACGCTACCCATCCGTAGGCCTTGCCCGGCTTCGCTTTGGAGAATGCCGACGTCAATGCCGTTCGCAGTTTGGAAGGGTCAAAGTCACCTACCGCAATCACCGCCATATTGGCGCCTACATACATGCGCTGGTAATAGCCAAGAATGTCTTCGCGCCGGATACGGGGGATACTCTCTTCGTCGGCCAGATTGCCGTAGGGATGTCCATCTCCGAAGAAGAAGCGGGCCGAATACGGCCCAATCGCGGCCCTGGGACTATCCTTGATTGCCTTGGCGTTGTCGAGCGCACGCGCCAGTTCCTTGGCCACTTCATCTTCCGGAAAGTTGGAATTCAGCGTGAGGTCCGCCAGAATGTCCACACCCTGGATCAGGTCCTTGCTAAGCACCTCCAGCGTGATGCTGTTGGCGGAACTGCTGGAAAGCGTAGAGATGGCTGCGCCCAGAAAATCCACTTCGTCGGCAATGGCCTTCGCGCTGCGCTTTGCCGTGCCGCGCAGTAGCAGGTCGTTGGTGATGTCGGCAAGGCCGGCCAGTTTCGGCGGGTCAGCCTCTCCGCCACCCTTCGCCTGCATGTGGAGGGTCACCAGCGGCACATCGCGTTTTGGCATCATCACAAGCGTGACGCCGTTCGGCAGTTGCTCACGCGTGTACTCGGGAAGCCGCAACTGCGATAGCAGGGGCAGCGCCATTACCGCTGCCAGAAACAAAAGATACCCACTGCGCATCATCATTGGGCGTCCTCCTCACTCTTTTCCGGAATCAGCGTACCCACAGTGCGGTTCCGCGCGGAGAGGTACTTTGCCGCAACCCTTTGTACATCTTTCGCAGTGACCCCCTGGATGACAGACTCATACGCGTTCACCTTCTTCCAGTCGCCATGGAAGACTTCGAAATTTCCGATGAAGTTAGCCTTATTGGAGATGGTTTTCAGCTCACGGAAGTAATCCGCCAGCAACTGGTTCTTCGACTTCTGCAGTTCCTCGGCGCTGGGCGCATCCTGCTGTAGTTTCTGGATCTCTTCAAACAGTACGCGTTCTGTGGTTTCCGGTTCCACACCGGACCGCGGAGACACCATGCAGAAGAACTGCCCAGGGTCCAAGGACTCATTGCCACCGCACTGGGCTCGAAGCGCCAGCTCTCCATCTACCATTCGCCGGTATAGCCTACTGCTGCGCCCTTGCGACAACATCGCACCCAGTACGCTAAGCGCGGGCGTATCCTCATGCTTGGTGGAGGGCACATGCCAGCTCACCATCTGTAACGGAAGCTGCGCGCGACGGTAAACCGTCACTCGGCGTTCCCCGTTTTGCGCGGGCTCCACGGTGCGCACGGGCTCTGGCGGGTCCTGCCGGGGAATGGGCTCAAAATACTTCTTCGCCAGCCGCAGCACCTCCTCCTCCTTCACAGCACCGGCAATCACCACTGTGCAATTATTGGGGGCATAGCCCATACGATAGTGATGCTCGAGTTCCTCGCGCTTCCATTGCTCAATATCCGAAGCCCAGCCAATCACCGGCCACTGGTAAGGATGGGCGGTATAGGCGGTGGCATTCACTTGCTCATACAGTGTGCCAAAGGGGTTGTTGTCTACCGCCATCCGGCGTTCATTTGACACCACTTGCCGCTCGGAAGCTACCATCTCCGGAAGCAGGGCCAGATCCTTCAGCCGGTCAGCCTCCATATCAAACATTAGCTCTAACGCGGTATTCGGGAGGAAATCCGTATACACAGTCACATCTTTGGAGGTATAGGCATTATTCCGTCCGCCCGCTTTTTCTAATACGATGTCAAATTGTTTTGGACCATACTTCTTTGCACCATTAAACATCATATGTTCAAAAAAGTGCGATATCCCGGTGGTGCCCGGCTGCTCGTTCCGGCTACCTACCGAGAAGAACAAATACATTGCTACGTTGGGGACATCATGATCCTCATGAATGAGCACTTTCATGCCGTTATTAAGTAGATGCTGCTTCACTTCCACCGCCTGGCCAGAGCACCAGACGACAGCAAGCAGGATAAATGCGACCAAGCGAAAGTTCATGGCTTCCTCCAGGGGGATAAGTCCTCCGCAATTCCTTCGGAGAGCAAAGACGTCGATAGGACAGTTGGGGCGCAATGCGCAGGGCTAGCCCTAGCTGGAAGTGGCAACAGCCCACCGTCAGCCCTGGCAGGGGCCAACCGGCAGAACCTCACCTGGCATTCGTAACCAGCCTGCATCGGATTCACCTAACCCTACAGTGGCGGACAATGCGACCGGTCCCCCCACTGCAAACCCGGCGCTACGATTGTGTGTGAACGGGGTTGTCGCTAACTCGGATTTTCACAAATTTCATTATGGCTCAGCGTGACTGACCCTACAATTTCTGTTCCGCTAGTCGTCATCGCCGTCTTTTAATTGCTGCTGCAGACTATCGAGTTGCCTTCTCAATTTACGCTCACGCATCACCAGCGAACCCACGTAAAGCAGCACTCCCAACCACGCCACGAAGTAGGCCCAAAAGAGAAAGTTAAATTGTGTCTGGTCCATGGAAGAGTGATTCCTTTATCCCGAATTCCCGCGAAGTTCGCATCAGGCGACAGCATTTACCCGGCGGCGCAAACGCTCAACAGCAAACTCAAGCTCTTCCTGATACATACGCATGGCAATCAGTACGCCCGCGACGCAGAGCATAGGGATCAGGTTCGTGTAGAGCACGTTTTTCATGGAAGGATCAATGGCGCCGGGTTGTCCCACAATCGGCTGCGGATGCTGTGTCCGCCACCAGCGGATGGAATACCAAACGATGGGAATATCCACGAACGCAAAGATGGAAAAGATCGCCGCGAATTGCGCCCGCTGGCGCGCCTCAGGCACCGCCCTGCGCAGAATGAGATAGCCGAAGTAGAGCAGAATGCAGATGAACATGGATGTGAGCCGGGCGTCCCAGGTCCACCAGATACCCCACACCGGACGTGCCCACAGCATTCCCATTACCGTGCCGACAATGCTGAACATCAAGCCCACTTCAATGGAAGCAACCGAGAGATGGTCGTAGCGAAGTTCACGTTTCACGAGGTAGGCAATGGACGCGACAAAGCCAGTAAAGAAAGCGATCATCCCGGCCCAAAGTGCGGGCACATGGAAGAAGAGCACGCGGTAGATGGCGCCCTGTTCCGCGTCATCGGGCAGCACCAGGAAGATCTGATAGAGATTCCTGGAAAACACCAGTGCGGCTATCAATAGTGCTGCGAATATCCACTTCTGTCGCATATGAGTTACCCCACCAAAACCTTGCCGGCCAATGCCCCGGTAAGTAATGAAAAGATGATATCGAAGCCCACCAGCAGACGCAGCCACGCATCCATGTCCGCGTTCATTGGCTGGCCCCCAATCAGGTGTGCGCTCAGGAGAATCGCCCCCAGCAGGCTGGGTATCAACACGGGATACACAAGCACGGGCAGCATCACTTCACGAAGACGCAGGTTTACCGTAAGCGCGCCGAACACCGTCCCCACTACGCTCATTCCCCAGGTAGCCAGCAATAGGACCACCAGTAGCATGGGCCACTGCTGGCTCCAGCTGATGTTATAGAAGATGCCAAAGACGGGCAGGGAAATGCACTCCACCACCAGTAATAGCACCGCATTGGCAATGGCCTTGCCAAACAGAATTCCCGCGGGTGGCAGCGGCGAGGCCAGGAGGGCCTCCAGACAATCGTTCGGCAACTCCCGCGCGAAGCTGCGGTTCAGCAACAGGGTACCGGCGAAGGTGAAGATGAGCCAAAGCAGGCCCCCGGCAATCTCGCGAGCCTGTTCCGCATCCGGATCAAAGGCAAAGCTGAACAGCAGCAGCATCGCCATGCTGAACGCGACTGCTGCATTGAGTGAATCCTTTGAGCGGAACTCCATGCGCAGGTCTTTGCCCGCCACCAGTAGGGACGCCTGCATTGTGCTCATGCCCGGTCTCCACAAAGCGCATACACAGAGCCCGGGTCAGTAAGCATCGCGGTGGTGCGCTCTCCGCAATAAGCAACGGCGCCGCGGTCCAGAAGCAGCACATGCGAGGCCATCTGCATGCCTTCGGAAAGGTGATGGGTGGACATCAGCACAGTAGTTCCCGCCGCAATCGTTTCCTCAAGCAAGCCCCGCACCATTTGGGTAGCACGGTCGTCAAGCGCAGTAAGCGGTTCATCCAGCAGAAGCAATCTGGGCTTCCCAATCAGCACCCTTGCCAGCGCAAGTCGCTGGCGCATCCCACGGGAATATTCATGGGGCCGATTCGCGGCAACGCGCTCGAGCTGCACCCGCCCCAGCCACCGTCGCACCTCCTCCGGTGCATCCGGAACCTTGGCTACACGGGCGGCGAGCAGTAGATTCTCTTCCGCACTGAGTTCGTCATAGAGGCCCGAACCGTGGCCCAGGAAGCCAATCGCACGCCGAGCTTCTGCATGTGTGGGATCCGCGCCAAAAATGGCGAGGCTACCTTCGCTTGGCGCGTGCAAGCCCGCAAGCAGCCGCAACAAAGTGGTTTTCCCCGCGCCGTTCCTTCCAAGCAAGGCCACACAGGAACCAGTTTCCACAGTGAAGCTGGCACGGCGCAACGCAGCATAGACGCCGAAGAACCGCGTCAACCGGCGAGCGTCTACCGCAATCATGACTGCGAGTGTTCCCTGCCCGGAGTGGATGGTTCCCTGCCTGCGGAGGAGGGACGCCGGTAGAGCAGCAAAAACGCGAAGAAAAGGGCTAAAGCACCACTGCTCACAATCAGCGGCAAATTGTCGTACATCGTTGGAAGAACGCTACGAATCTGGGGACTCTCACCTTCTCCGCCGCCAGCAGAAGCCTCGGCAATTGCGCCAGTACCCCGAATAGAGATCTCCAGGTTGTTGCCTGTCACGCCGTAAATCTGCGCCTGCGTGCGAGGTTCCGCACCCATCGACGTTAACCCCTCTCCCTCCACCGTTACGCCTGGCGCCACAACCACGCGGGTGCGACCCTCTTTCGCAAGGGTGCGCGAGCGAAACACGCCAGCGCCGCCGGTGTAAGGCACCACATAGCTAAGGTCTATCCGGCTCTCCCCGGGGGGGATGGCATCCCCAACCTGAAAGACATCCGCATCCGCGGTTTTCTTCGCTTCGGAAAAGCGCGGGCGCTGGTCAGGACCGATAAAGCTTACCTGCACGATACCCTTCGCTTCGGGCGGCAATGCGAATCGGAGGCTCCCTCGGGAAGGGTCCAGTAGCGTGCGTTGCGTTTCGTTCTTTAGAACGTAGGACTCACTCACCACCATCTCTGCCTGCCCCGGCTCCAGGAAGTAGATGTGCTGGTCGATCGTCACCGCACCGGCATCGCGGGTGGTATCGTACACTGCCACCTGCAGGTTGTTGGGGGGCAGCATTGGCGGAATCACCTGGGAGTACAAGACTCCCTGGAATTGTGTCTCCAGGGCATGGATGCCGCTCAAGGTTTCTGGAAAGGCGAACCGTCCTGCTGCATCGGTGGTGCCACGGTTCACAATGGAACCGCTGCCATCCTCAGCCAGCTTCACAAGCGCCACCTCGGCCCCTGCCTGCGGCTGTCCGGTGGTCTTGTTGGTAACGACGCCATCCACCGCCGCATGCAATGGCAGAAGCAGCAGCAACCCGGCGAGTATGCGTACGATGTTCATGCCCGGGCCTCATCCATCTTGTGGCCGCATTCTCCACAGAACTTCATGGGTTGCGGGAAACCGGCTCCGCAGTTGGCGCACACAAAGCGTTGCGTACCCGTCACGGACTCTGAAACAGCTTTTGCTCCCTTGCCAACCTTCTTTGTCTCAGAAGGCACATTCGCCGGCACGGCCTTGGGCTGGGCAAGGCCCAGTTTGGCAACCACAGACCGAATCTCCGAATTTACTTCATTGAGTTCCTGCTGCAGATCTGCCTTGGTGGCCTGATAGTCTTCGTGAGAGATCTTGCCCATCAGGAACTCAAAATTGGCGTCCCTCAAGTTCTCGTAAATCGCGGCCTTGCGCTCGTCCAGGTGCCCGGTTGGAGAATGCGGCTCCACAAAAGGCAAATCCTGCGGCCGGATCACCAGCACGTAAAGCAGGATCACAATCAACAAACCGATGGAAAGCGATAGCATCATGGGGGAAACCGCCCCCGGCAGAAGTGCAGGCTAGTCACCCGCCTGAGTTGCCGGTTCCTCCTCCAATTCCAGCGACGGATCGCCGATCTGCGCCGATACGAGCTTCGTGCGTCCAGTCTGCCGGTCTACCTTTGACGGCACCAGGCACACGAAGGTACCCAGGAACATCATCCACGAACCTACCCAAATCCAGCTCACCAGCGGAAACACGTAGGCCTGGATCACCGCCTTCTGTCCATCTTCAGATGTACCGGCGAAGTTGATGTAAAGGTCCTCAAGGGGGGCTCGGCGAATGGCCACCTCAGAGGTGCTCTGACGGCTGGACTCGTAAAAGCGACGCTCGGGTTCCAGCGTCACCAGGAATCGCCCATTCACGTAGGCATCCACTTTCGCGTGGTTCCACACGTAGTTCGGCGTCTGGCCATTGCTGATTTCGCGCATGCGCATTTCGTACCCGGCAATGTTGAAGCTACCGCCCATGGGCACTTCCAGCGTAAGTTCCTTATTGAACGCGGCGCCGGTAAAGCCGACAAACATGATCACAATCGCCATGTGGACAATGTAGCCACCATAGCGGCGCGTGTTGCGCTGAGTGAGCTCCACCATCGCGGGCAGCATCCATTGGCCCGTACGCTTGCCAAGCGCATTGGCACCCTTCACAAACTCCGTCACAATCACGATGCCTACAAACAGGCAGAAACCAAAGGAGATTGCCGCATAGGCGTGGTGCATGCCGGAAGCAACCAGCACCACAATCAGCACCATCCCCGCCAAACCCGGCCATAGAAAGTTGCGGCGTAAGCTATCAACGGAAGTGCGCCGCCAGGCAAACAGCGGACCCATACCCGTCAGTAGAAGCAGGAACAGGCCAATGGGCACCATCACGCGATTGAAAAATGGCGCATCCACGCTGATTTTCTCACCCGTAAACGCCTCGGACAGAACCGGAAACAGCGTACCCCAGAGGACCGCGAAGCAACTGGCCAGCAGCAACAGATTATTGAACAGGAAGCTCGACTCACGGCTAAGCACACTGTCCAGACGCGCCTCAGAGCGCAGGAAATCCTTGCGGTCGAGGATCAGGTACACCACAAGGCCAATCGCCAAGGCTAGAAACACAATGAAATAGTTGCCGATGGGCGATTGGGCAAACGCATGCACCGAACTCACGATGCCCGACCGGGTAAGGAAGGTGCCAAAGATGCACAGCAGGAAAGTGCCACTGATCAGCACCATATTCCAGACCTTCATCATTCCCTTTTTTTCCTGCATCATCACGGAGTGCAGAAAAGCAGTACCCGTAATCCAGGGCAGGAGGCTGGCATTTTCCACAGGGTCCCATCCCCAGTAGCCACCCCATCCCAACACTTCATAAGCCCAGCCGGCACCCAGCAGAATTCCAATACTCTGGAACAGCCAAGTCAGTAGGGTCCAGCGGCGGGTGGTATGGATCCACGCCTCGCCCGGCTCTCGCCGGATCAGTGAACCCATGGCAAATGCAAACGGTACCGTGAAGCCCACATAACCGAGGTACAGCATGGGTGGGTGGATTGCCATGGCCGGATGCTGCAGGAGAGGGTTCAGCCCATTGCCGTCGGGAACCGCTGTAATCAACTTGCCAACAGCCAGCACTTCAAAGGGGCTCACTACAAAGGCAATCAGCAGCGTGAAGAAGGTCATTGTTCCCATCATCACGCCCACGACGTAGGGCATAATCCGCCGGTGCTGGCGCCGGTTGGTAAACACAACCACCGCACTATAGCTGCCGAGGATCCACGCCCAGAAGAGCAGCGAGCCTTCCTGTCCACCCCACCAGGCAGCGAACTTGTACAGGAAAGGCATTTCCCGGTTGGAGTGCGCCGCTACGTAGGCCAGACGGAAATCACTGGTTAGCAGAGCGTAGATAAGCAAACCGGATGCCAGGGAAAGCAGCCCCCAAATGGCGTAAACAGCCCGCTCGCCGCTGGCGACCAGAAACGGTTTCTCTTTCCAGGCTCCAACCACGGAAGCTACCGTAGCGAATGCTGCCAGCAAAAAAGAGAAGAGGATAGACAGAGATCCCAGATTTTCCATGATGAGAAGAACTCTACTTCCACGGATCCATCAGTTGCCCTGGAGGGCGCATTATGAAGCCTTGTTGTTGATGACTTCGCTTGGCACACCCTGGCCCCCGGGTTCTTTAGGAGCATATTTGGAGGCGCATTTCGCTTGAATCCGCTTGGCGTAGAAAGTGCCGTCCGGCGCCATCCGGCCATCGGCCAGTGCCTGCGCATTGTCACGGAAGGTATCCGGAAGAGGCTCCGTCCCATCGTAAATCACCGAAAGCCGGAGATCGTCCTGGGCTAAGGTGAACCGCACAATGGAACCATCGCGCACGATGGAGCCGGGCATCACATCACCCGCCACGCGGAGACGCTTTTCCAACTCATCGTTCTCCATCGCCTTCACTTCGTCGATGGTCTTGTAATACGCTTTCGACTCGTCAATGCCGCCAATCGCCAGCCAGAGAATGACACCCAGAATGGCCACTGTGATCAAACCAAATTTCCACGTGTTGTTCATCCTAACCTCTTCGCACCTAGTATACCGTTTCGAGCCCCGCCAGAAATGCGACTTTGGTCACCGTTGGGGAACCATTCTACATTGACTCTGGTTTCGCAAACGCAAGCAGCACAACCGCGTCTGAAACTACGGTAAGTCCTGTAAAACCATAATATCTCCTGCGAAACCGAAAAGGGAAGCTTGTGTAGAGTTTAGCCCGTACGCGCCTCACTAATCCCCGAGTCGCTTCGCGATTTCTTCATGGTTTGCGCCATGAGGGCAGATACAACGAAGGGCGAGGCCAGCCTTAGCCGACCCCGCCCTTTGGAAGATGCAACGCTGGCCTTTGCCGGCGAAAATTATGTGCGCATGCCACGCCGACGATTCTTCACGCGAGTCTTGTGAAGCTTCTCCGGATTGCGCTTTGGTTTTACGATCAGGAAGGTGCCGCTTCCAAGGTATTCTGCCTGGTACAGATTTTCTTTCACCTTCGGTGCGGCTTTCGTTTCGGTTGCCAAGGGGGGTTCCTCCAGAATCAACAGTAAACATAAATTATACCAGAGAGAGCCAGTTGATCTGCTTTTGGCCGCTCAGCAATTTCTGCAAGCCAAGCTCTCGACAACCAGCGACCAAGTAGGATAGTCTCATCCGAAGCCGCAGGAGCCACGCGCCTGCAACAGAACATAATGGGCTAAGATGTTAGCTGGCGTATCTAACCAGAAATCGCCTTGAAGAACACTGTTCCCTTTTTCAAAACATGAATCTGGAAGAAATCAAACAACT
>CAZUAX010000035.1:1588-3611 GCA_964618435.1 uncultured Solibacteraceae bacterium | reverse complement strand
GTGGCAGCCGAACCTGCCGTCTTCCAACGCCACGCGGCGTCCGGCGTTCCGCTCTTTCGCAAGGTTTTGATAGCCAATCGCGGGGAAATTGCCGTCCGCATCATCTGCGCCTGCAAAGACTTGGGCATACGCACTGTGGCGGTTTATTCAGAAGCTGATCGCGACAGCCTCCATGTAAGCTTTGCCGATGAAGCCGTTTGCATTGGTCCGGCGAAGAGCTCCCAGAGCTATCTTGACTTCCCTCGCATTATCAGCGCCGCTGAGATTGCCAACGTTGACGCCATCCATCCCGGTTATGGGTTTCTGAGCGAAAATGCCGATTTTGCGGAAGTGTGCGAGATGTCGCAACTGAAGTTTATCGGGCCTCCGCCGGACATCATTCGCCTGATGGGAAACAAAGACCGTGCCCGCGCGGCAATGAAGTCCGCGGGTGTCCCTGTGCTTCCTGGCTCTGAAGGAATCCTCAAGACGGTGGAGGAAGCGCAGGAGGTAGCGGCTGCAATCGGCTTCCCGGTAATCATCAAAGCCAGTGCCGGTGGCGGTGGCCGTGGCATGCGGATTGTGCGCAGCGCAGCGGATCTTCCGGGCCTGTATGCCCAAGCCCGCCACGAGGCCGACCAAGCCTTCAGTTGCCCCGATGTCTACATTGAGAAGTACATCGAAAATCCGCGCCACATTGAGTTTCAACTGATCTGTGACAGCCATGGCGACGCCAGGGTTCTTGGTGAGCGCGAATGCTCCATCCAGCGCCGTCACCAGAAGTTGGTGGAAGAAGCTCCATCCCCCGCCGTGACGCCGGAGTTGCGTGGGGAAATTGCCCAGCGGCTGGAAACCGCCATGCGCGATCTGGGCTATGTGAATGCAGGCACCGTGGAATTCCTGATGGATGGTGAGGGCAAGCTCTACTTCATCGAAGTAAATGCTCGCATTCAGGTAGAACACCCGGTCACCGAGATGGTTACCGGCATTGACCTTGTCACCACGCAATTGCTGGTGGCCTGTGGCGCCAGGCTCAGCGATATCCTTCCGGACAAGTTAGAAATCCGCGGCCACGCGATCGAGTGCCGTATCAACGCGGAAGACCCCATTAATTTCAAGCCTTCCCCTGGGCGGATTACCGCATTTCACCCCCCCTGCGGCATCGGCGTGCGGGTGGATACCCATGCGTATGTGGAAGGCGTCATTCCTCCAAACTACGATTCCCTGGTGGCGAAGCTAATCGTGCATGGCAACACCCGCGAGGAAGCGATTGCACGCACACTGCGCGCCCTCGATATGTTTGTCGTTGAGGGAATTCAGACATCCATTCCCTTGCATCGCAAGATCATCAGCCACCCTGAGTTCAAGGCGGGGAATTTGGATACCGGCTTCCTGGCTCGCACCGGTGTGGCCAGCTAAGTCAGGGCCAGGCAGCCAGTTGCCGAATCGGAATCGGTTAACCAACTCGTGGCTTACCGTCGGTAAGCTCCACCGGGCTTTCGCCCGCCACCAGGTCGAGAACGGTGATCTCCGGTCGGCAGTTCAGCCGCATTCCGCCAAACACCCCGCCCACTCCACGCGTGACATACAAGCGGCGCCCCTGATATTCGAAGAGACCACTCACATAGCCATGGTCCACAATCGGCACAATCGGTGGCCCGAATCCAGGAATCACCACCTGTCCGCCATGGGTATGCCCACACAGCAGCAGTTCCCATGAGCGATATTGCACCATGTCCTTGGTATCGGGATTGTGCGACATGGCAATCCGCAGGCAGTCTGCCTGTTTGGGCAGTCCCGCGAACGCCTCATTCAGGTGAAATTCCTTTGCCCATCGGTCACCCAGTCCCACAATCTGGACCTTCGCCCCTGCCACCTGCAAATCCACATGCGTGTTGTGGCAGACCTGCACCCCAGCGCTCGTGAGCATCTTGCGAATCCCCACGGACGTTTCGCGCCGCCCCAGCCGTTTCCCCCACTTGCCCCCGTCGTGGTTGCCCATTGATGCAAATACAGGCTTGGCACTCGACAATCGAGCCAGCAC
>CAZUAX010000035.1:0-1488 GCA_964618435.1 uncultured Solibacteraceae bacterium | reverse complement strand
CCGGCAGCGGCCTTCATCCAGCCACGTCTCGATAAACCTTTCACTACTTCCAGCATAGTGAACTGCCAGCGCGGAAGGATTGTTCTCGCCGAAGGCGGAAGCGGCACTCCTCGGGCAATGATCGGCCAAGCTGCGGTCGATTTTCATTTCAACCCGTTACGGTCGCTGATAAAATGCAGTTAATGCTGCGAATTCCTTCCAATTCGCGCCCCGGCCTTTTTGGCTGCGATTAACCACTAGTGGCGTGCCCGCGCCGCGCCTCCTACTCTCTTGCAGAAAGCGCAACCCGCGCCCCTTCGCAAACCTCCGAACCCCGTGGATGGCCAAACCACCGTGAGCGCATCTCCGCGGACGAAAGGAGCATCCCATGCCAGCCGCCCTTGCCTCTCCATCGTCCTATCTGCCAGCGATTCGCGGCCCCTTGCCTGGGGCCAAGGCAAAAGCCATCATCGAACGCGACCACCGTGTCCTGTCTCCTTCCTACACCCGCAGCTATCCGCTGGTAGTGGACCGTGGTGAAGGCGCCATCGTCGTGGACGTGGATGGCAACCGCTTCCTGGACATGAATGCAGGTATCGCCGTGGTGGCCACGGGACATTGCCATCCAATGGTGGTGGAAGCCATCCAGCGCCAGGCAGACAAGCTCATTCATATGTCCGGTACGGATTTCTACTACGAGAACATGGTTACCCTCGCGGAGAAGCTTGCCGCGCTCGCTCCGGGCGATTCCCCACGTCGCGTATACTTCGGCAACTCGGGCACGGAGGCCGTGGAAGCGGCGCTAAAGCTAGCCCGATACCACACCGGCCGCCATCGCTTTCTGGGCTTCCTGGGCGGCTTCCACGGCCGCACGGCGGGCAGCCTGTCCATCACGGCCAGCAAGGTCGCCCAGCAGCGGCGCTTCGGCCCGCTGCTTGCGGGAGTCGACCACATCCCTTACGCCAATTGCTACCGCTGCGCCTACGGCAAACAGCCCGATAGCTGCCAGGTGGAGTGCGTAAAAGTGTTGGAGGATAGCCTGTTTAAGTCGATAATCCCCCCCGAGGAAATCGCTGCCATCGTGGTGGAACCCATTCAGGGGGAAGGCGGCTATGTGATTCCACCCCGCAAGTTCTTCGACGAACTGCAAGCGGTAGCCAAACGCCATGGCATCCTCATTATTGCCGACGAGGTGCAATGCGGCATGGGGCGCACCGGCGCGATGTTCGCCTCCACCCATTACGGGCTTGACCCCGACATCATCACCCTGGCCAAGGGTATCGCCAGCGGCATGCCCCTGGGCGCAATGATTGCGCGAGCCAGCATCATGAACTGGAAGCCTGGGGCCCACGCCAGCACATTTGGAGGTAATCCAATTTGTGTGGAAGCTTCGCTCGCGACCATTCAACTGCTTGAGGAGTCGCTGATGGAGAACGCGCGTGAGATCGGCAGGCACATGCTTGCCCACATGCAGTCCTGGCCGCGCCGCTTCCCGATTGTGGGGGACGT
>CAZUAX010000034.1:15519-31188 GCA_964618435.1 uncultured Solibacteraceae bacterium | reverse complement strand
GAGCCTGACGAACAACCCCGTCGCTCCTGCTGGGAATGGCTTTGGCCTTGCCTCATTCCTGCTGGGAGAGGTGTTAAGCGGAGACGCAGGTTTCCGTCCGTTCTTCCAGTTCCGAGCCCTGCCCCTTGGCACCTACGTGCAAGACGACTGGCGCATCACCCGCAACTTCACCCTGAATATCGGCGTGCGCTACGACATCTCCTTTGGTCCTACCGAGATTCATGACCGCCACTCCAGCTTTGACCCCTTCATCACCAACCCTGACAACGGATTCCTGGGCGTGATGACCTATAAGGGCGTGGGCGGAGTGCCCCGCACGTTCGTAGACCTCGACAAGAACAACTTCGGCCCCCGCATCGGGTTCGCCTGGAACCCCGGCGGCACCGGCAAGACGGCCATTCGTGGCGGCTATGGCCGTATCTTCACCATTGCCGAGATCGGCCATACGCAGGGCGACAACACGAATGCGTTTGGGTTCTCGATTGACACCCCATTTGCATCTAGCGCGCCGGGTATTGAGCGCGCCTTCAAATTCAGTGAAGGGCCCGCCACTCTTCTGCAACCACTTGGACCCGCGGGCGGCCCCAGTGCCTTCCGGGGGTTCACCGTTCGATACCAGGACCGCGTCGCACCAACTCCTGACGTACAGCACTGGAACTTCACCGTCCAGCAGGCCATTTGGAGCGGATGGGTAGCTAGCGCCGTCTATGCCGGCAGCAAGGGCACGCACCTGTTCGGCGGCAACTACGACCTGAATCAGCTTGACCCGGCGTTCTGGAGCCAGGGTTTAGCCCTTCAGCAGCAGGTAGCAAATCCATTCCGCGGCCAGATCGCCTCCGGCCCCCTTTCTGGTGCCAACGTGCAGCGTCAGCAGTTGCTACGGCCCTTCCCGGACTACCAAACCGTGCAAACCTTTGCGGCTCCAAATGCCAGCAGTTCCTTCCACTCCTTCCAGGCGATCATCGAGAAGCGTTTCTCGGCCGGCCTTTCCACCCTCATCAGCTACACCGGCAGCAAACTCATCACGGATGCCCTGTCTGTAGGCGGAGGCGGAAACGCCACTGGACTGGAGGGCTTTCGCATGGGCCGTTTCAACCGCGATTTGGACAGGCGGGTAGACCAGGACGATGTTTCACAACGGCTAGTGGTGAGCAGCGTTTTCGAACTGCCTTTCGGCAAGGGCCGGAAGTTCCTGACCAGCGCACCCACCACAGTGGACCTGATTCTGGGCGGCTGGCAGGTGAATGGTATTGGAACCTTCCAGACGGGACGCCCGCTGATGGTTCGGGGAGCCAATAACTTCACGGGCATCAGCTTCCCCGATCTTGTGGCTGACCCGACGTTGCCGTCCGATGAGCGTTCCGCCAATCGCTGGTTCAATACAGACGCATTCCGTAACCCAGCCAACTTCGTTCTCGGCAATGCGCCATTTACTCTGCCTTCGACTCGCGGACCGGGGCTTACTGACGTGAGCTTCAGCCTGTTCAAGACGTTTTCATTCTCTGAGCGCTACCGCCTGGAGACCCGCTGGGAAATGTTTAACGCGCTGAACACGGTAAACCTGAACAACCCGAACACAACCTTTAGCCCCAATCCACAAGGCATCAATACGAACGCCAACTTCGGCCGTATCTTCAACTCGCTTGACGCACGGCGCATGCAGTTGGGCATCCGGTTGACGTTCTAAGGGGAATCGAGGAAAGCATCATGAACCGACGAGAATTCCACTCTCTAGTGGCAGCGGGGATGGTAACATCCCCGCTGGCCGCCACCCCCGCCCCGGCGGCGCAGCAGGCAGCCGCGAACCCGACAGAACGCTCATTTGATTTTGTGGTTTACGGGGGCACCGCGGCAGGAGTGACCACCGCCGTGGCTGCCGCGCGCGAAGGGTTGCGCGTGGCGCTGCTTGAGCCATTCCATCATGTAGGAGGCATGGTAACGGGTGGCCTCTCTGGCACGGACGTCGGCAGGCGTGAGGTAATCGGAGGCATGGCGCTGGAGTTCTACCTCCGCTGTGGCCGTCGCTACGATGTGCAAGAACATCTACAGCAGATTGCCTGGATGCCGGAGCCTCACGTAGCGGAGAGTGTCTTCCACGAGATGTTGGCTGGGGCAAAGGTAAGTGTTTTTTACCAGCACAGGTTACGGGAAGGCAGCGGTGTAGAGATTTCCAGCGGACGTATCCGGTCCATCACCATGGAGAACGGGCAACGCTTCACCGCACCGCTGTTTGCGGATTGCACCTACGAAGGCGACTTGATGGCGCAGGCAAAGGTGTCCTACACCTTTGGGCGTGAGGGAATTGCAGACTACGGAGAGTCGCTCGCGGGCATTCGCGCTCACACCCAGCACCACCAGTTCCTCACGCCCATAAAGGCTCATGACTCCAGCGGGAAGCTCTACCCGGAAATCAGTCCAGCGCCAATGGGTACTCCAGGCGAGGGCGACAAGAAGGCGCAGGCTTACAATTTCCGGGTGATTGCCACCAACAATCCCATGTTGCGGATCCCTTGGCCGAAGCCACAAAACTATGACCCGTGGCGCTACGAACTGCTTGCGCTTTATGTACAGGGCGAGGTAAAACGCCTGGGACGTCCGCCAATCTTCAATGAAGTGTCCCTGTTTCGGTCCATCCCCAATCGAAAGGCGGACATCAACAACCGCGGTGGGTTTTCCTCAGATTACATTGGCAAGAACTACGAATACCCCGACGGAAATTACGCCACGCGCGCCCGCATCTGGCAGGAACATATCGACTACCAGCAGGGCCTCTACTACTTTCTTGCCAATGACGAGCGGATCCCAGCTACCTTGCGGATGGAAGTCCAAAGCTGGGGTCTGTGTAAGGACGAATACGAAGACACGGGTTACTGGCCGCACCAGCTCTACGTCCGCGAGGCACGACGTATGGTTGGCGAGTTTGTTGCTACACAAAAGGACCTGCAGACGGAAGTCACGAAGCCAGACTGGATTGGCATGGGCAGCTACCAAAGCGACTCGCACAATATCCAGCGCATCGTGAATGCAGATGGTTTTGTGGAGAACGAGGGAGACGTGCAGGTTGCAGTAACCCCTTACCAGATTCCCTACCGGGTGATGCTGCCGAAGCGCGAGGAGTGCAGTAATCTGCTTGCTCCCGTTCCGTTTTCGGCAACGCACATTGCGTTTGCCTCGCTGCGCATGGAGCCGCAGTGGATGATCATTGGCCACGCCGCCGGAGTAGCTGCGAGCATGGCGCTAAAGGCCCAGCGCGCTCCGCACGAAATTGACGTGAAGCAGCTGCAAGGGAAATTGGTGGAACAAGGCGCGGTATGGGAATACGCGGCCTCACCGCAGAATGCCGCCATCGCAAAATTGCAGCGATCGCTGTAACGAACGCCCCAGCCCACTGAACCGTTGACGGGAGTATCTCTGATGAACCGACGTGACTTCACGAAGTCCTTTGCTACTGCTGCGGCACCCTTCGCGGCCAGCGCCGCACAGGTTGCCAGTACGCAACCACCACAGAGCTTCGACCTGATTGTCTACGGCGGCACGGCAGGCGGCGTAATGACAGCGGTCTCCGGTGCGCGGCAGGGTCTCAAGACGCTGCTGCTGGAGCCGCGCGACCACCTGGGGGGCATGGTAACCGGCGGGCTGTCGCGCACGGATATCGGGCGTCGTGAGGTGCTGGGAGGCCTGGCGCTGGAGTTCTACACGCGGGTGGGCCTGCGCTATGACATCAAGCGCTTCAACAACCGCGTTGCCTGGTTCCATGAACCGCATGTGGGGGAAAGCGTTTTGAAGGAGATGCTATGGGAGGCTGGCGTGACTGTGTTGTTCCGGCACTCTCTGCGTGAAACTGCGGGCGTCGAAAAGTCCGGTGGCCAATTGCGCGCGGTGATCACGGAGAACGGTACGCGCTTTGCCGGAAGTATGTTCGCGGATTGCAGCTATGAGGGCGACCTGATGGCACAGGCGGGCGTAACCTACACCGTAGGCCGCGAGCCAATGAACCTGTACAACGAATCTCTGGCTGGCGTACGCGACCGAACCCCCAAGCACCAGTTCCTGGTGGACATTCCCGCACGCAGTTCCAGCGGCGAACTGTACCCGGAGATCAGCCCAGACCCCGTAGCGAAGGCCGGCGCGGGCGACAAAAAGGTACAAGCTTACAATTTCCGCATCATTGCCACAAACGACCCGAATAATCGTGTGCCGTGGCCAGAGCCGTCGGGCTATCAGCCAAAGCGTTACGAGTTACTGGCCCTGCTGCTGGACGCGGAGCAGAAACGGCTGGGTCGTCCACAGGTATTTCATGAACTGACCCTGATTGCCCCCATTCCGAATCGCAAGGCGGACTTCAACAATCAGGGTCCGTTTTCAACTGACTACATCGGCAAGAACTACGACTACCCAGATGCCAATTACGAGCGCCGCGCAGAGATCTGGGACGACCACGTCCGATACGTCCAGGGCTACTACTTCTTCCTGGCCAACGACCCGCGTGTACCGGCAACGCTGCAGCGCGAAGTCCGTTCCTGGGGCTTGTGCCGCGATGAATACGAAGACACGGCACATTGGCCGCACCAACTCTATGTGCGCGAAGCACGGCGCATGGTGGGCGAGTATGTGATGGTGCAGAAGGACCTGCAAACGGACCTTAAGAAGCCTGATGTCATCGGCATGGGAAGCTACAACAGCGACTCCCATAACATTCAGCGAATCGTGAATGCGAAGGGCTTTGTAGAGAATGAGGGCGACATGCAAGTGCCTGTTTCGCCTTATCAGATTGCCTATCGCATGATTCTCCCCAAACGTACGGAGTGCACCAACCTGTTGGTGCCGGTCCCGTTTTCGGCCAGCCATGTTGCTTACTCATCGCTTCGTATGGAACCGCAATATATGATCATCGGGCACGCTGCCGGAGTGGCTGCGAGCATGGCCCTGGCAACGAATAAGCCAGTGCAGGAAATCGACGTGCGCAAGCTGCAATCCACACTGCAGGCGGAAGCGGCGGTGTTTGATTATGTGCAGAGTCCGCAGGATGCCGCGCACCGCATCATCCGCGAAAAGCTTCGGCCCAAGGGACCAAATCCGTTTAATTGGGAATAGCCGGCACGGGGGCGTGGATTACGAGCGAAGCCTGGTGATGAGGTAGGCGCCAGCCAACAGGAACAACCCATCCGGTGCCCAGGCGGCTGCCACCGCAGGAAGCTGGTTGAGATTTCCAATTTGCTCAAAGAGCGAATTCGCAACCCAGTAGGCAATCGCTATCGCGAAGCTGACGCCCACTCCAGCCATTGCGCCCCGGTTCCCGCCCATGAACGCAAACGGGATGGAAATGATTGCCATGATGAACGCAAAAAGCGGCACCGCGAATTTCTTGTGTAGCTGAATTTGGAGGCGTACGGTTTCAAAGCCGCTCTGGCTAAGCTCCTGGATGTACGCCGACAGCTCCAGGTAGTTCATCTGTTTATCCTGCTTCACTTCTTTGAGGAAGTAGGATGGTGGCTCATCGAGTTCTTTTACCGGCAACAGTTCAAACTGCTGGAAGTCCGTCTCGGTAATGCCTCGAATGCCGCGTGTCCAGCCATTGCGCAACACCCACGAGTTTAGGGCGGGATCCCAGGTAGCGGATTCCGCGCGCAGATGGCGGCGCAGGCGAAAAGGGCTGGCATCGAACTCATACACTGAGAGGTCAGCCATCTGCCCGCGGTCGGGATCAAAATACTTGTAGTAGTAGATGCGATCGCCCTGTCCACGAATCCACTGCTTGCCAGGGTTCAGGTAAGTTTGCGCCGGGCGGCCCTTGATTTCATTGCGGATGGCGTCCTGGATCCGGTTCGCCTCGGGAATGTAGTAGTGATCAAACAAAAACAGTGAAAAGCTTAGCATCAGGCTGGCGATCATCACTGGTACGGAGAGGCGTAGCACGCTCACTCCGCAGGCGCGATAGGCAGTTACCTCATTTTGTTTGGTCATCACCCCGAAGGTCACCAGCACCGACACCAGCACGCTCATGGGAGCCGCATCATAAATCAATTTGGGAGTGAGGAAAAACAGGTAGGTAAACATCCGCGCCATGGGGATGTTGTTGCGGATCATGCTGCTGAGCAATTCAAAAAAAGTGTACACGTGGGTCATCAGCACGAAACTCAACAGAAAAGTGCCGAAGTAGAATAGAAAACTATTCAGGATTGCGGTATCGATCAATTGAGGCAGGAAATGGAGCTGGGGAATGGAAAAGCCCTTGGGGCTGCGGCGGGGGATCCCAGCCAGCAGACTCTTCCAGCGATGCTGCAGGCTGGTCATCCAGTCGCCATCGCCTGAGCGCTCCAGGCGTAAAATCAGAATCAATCCGCCCAACCCGAATATCGCATTCGGCATCCACATCGCCAACGCCGCGGGGAGAGAGCCTTGCCGGGCAAGCCCCACAGCGCTTACCAGCCCAACATAGTAAAGGAAGGCCAGCGCTACGGTGATCACCACCGCAGCGGACTTGCCCCCACGTCGCGTGCTTACGCCCAAAGGGAGCCCTAGCAGGCAGAGAAGGATGCAGGCGAAGGGCAGCGCCAGGCGTTGGTGCCACTCAATCTGCGCTTCCACTGAGGTCTCAAGCTCGCGCGCGAGGGCATCCATGTGCATTTCCGAATACGGTTTCGCACGGATTTCCTGAGGGGGGCGCGCCTCCAGTACTTGGTCGCCGCGAGGAAATGCGGTGTTGAAGTACTCATTCGGCTGCTGGCCAGGTTCATGGGTTGTGCCATCCACCAGCGCCAGCTGAATGCGATTATTGGCAATGTCCGGAGCAGCGATCGTCTCGCGCGCGACGGTAATGCGAGGACCGTCACCACGCTGCTGGGGATCAGGACCATCGCGTTCGTCCGGGGGACGGATGTCGGCGATAAATACGTTGCGCCAGACCACAGTCTGTCCGGGCACCACGTCACCCACATAGAGGATCATCCCGGGAAACTGCTCCTCGAAGATCCGCGGTTGGATCTCGGCAGTAAGTTGATCGGCCACCAGTCGATTCAGCATGCGGTAGGTCTCTTCAATCGCTACCGGGGTAAGGTATGTGGTGCCGAAACCCGTGAAAGCTGTAGCAAGACCAGCGAACAGAAGTACGGGGCGCAGCAGGAGACGTGCTGAAATCCCATTTGCCCGCATTGCGGTAATTTCGCCGTCGGAAGCCATCCGACTGAGGCCGATCATCACCCCCACCAGGACGCCGAGGGGAATGGTGAACGTTAACGCTGGAGGCAGAACCAGCAAAAAGAGATAGGCCACATCGCCCAGGGTGGCCGAGCCTCGCACCATCGGCTCAAACAACTTCCCGATGTTGCGCAGGAACAGAACGAAGGTGAACAGCACGATGCCCAGTACGGTGCCGCGCAGGCACTCCAGCAGGACATAACGGCTCAGGATCCTCATGGCAGAAGACTAATTGCTGGCACTCAGCGCGGGTGGATCCACCAGCGGTTCAGTAGGAAGATCCAGGGTCACCGGCTCCAGTTCCACTTCCTCCAGCAGGAGCGAAGGGCTGATGATGGAACACTCAGCGACATAACTACCCGCACCCATCTGGGCAAACAGGGCGCTGTTTTCGAGGTACTGGAAGACATGATGGCGGTCACCGACGGCGGCAAGATCCCGCAGTGCGCGCAGTTCCAGATCCCGGAAGTTGAGATTACGTACCAGCTCTTCACGACCATCGGCGTACACGCGATAGACAGCAAGGGGCAAACTCACTCGCACCTTGCCTGTGTTGCTGGCGCCGCTGAACACTTTCGCCAGAGTGGTCATCGGGCCGGCGGTAGGAAAATCCAGCTTCCGTACAATCAGGCCGTAGGGCTTTCCAGATGCAGTCACCATTTCGATAAGCTTCTGCTTCAGGGAGGCTTCCGGCACTGTCTGCTTGCTCTCCACAATCAAATTGGTGGGAGTTCCCCGATTCGACCCGAAGATGCCGGGGATACGCGCGCGTCCGTTTGTCACATCATCAGGCGCCGACGGCGTTCGAGTGCGAAACAGATTCTCCAGCTTCCCATCCCGGATAAGGGTAATCGGTTCGGGAACAACCGCTTCCAAATCGATGATGGTATGGCCAATCAGTGGTTGCTCCTGGAAGGAACGCAACGTTGGATCATCACGCACGGTGAGATTCTCTGAGACCACCGTCATGCCCAGGCGGCCCTCCAGTTCCAAGCGTGGCCAAGCTACCGGCCGGTTGGGAATCATCACCGGTTTGCGTGGGATCCACAACTGCCGCCCTAGCAACTGCGCCACCAGCTGTGAGGCAGCCTTGCCCTCGAACAAGACAGGACCCCGATAGTTCTCCCCGATGGGAGCAGAAGCAGTGACCACCAGGCGCTGCATCATGGAGTCGATGTCTGCCTGGATGGCGCTTTCCGATGGAAAGTGGTTCTCGCTGAGAGCAAGGTATTCCAGACTGTCCCATAGGGTAGTGTGATCTGCTGCCAGCGCGGAAGCCACCACCCGCAAAAAGGCGATGCCAAAAGGCCGGCGAACCACTGACCCCTCGGAGTTCACAATATACTCGGTACCCTTTGAGAAACCGAATTGCACCTGGGAGTCCAGGATGTCGGGCTGTGCGCTGAATCTGCGGGATAACGCACGAACTCGCTGTTCCCAGGCGGCCTTGTCGAAAGGAGCGGCAGCCTCAGGAAGAAGCAGCACGGTTGGGTCTCGCCGGGCGAAATCCGGCATTGCCACCGCAGCTTGGACGTTCTGCTGGGATGCCTTCTTGAGACTGAAGGATTGCGCTCCGCTCTTATAAGCCATGTCCGTGAGCAGCCACCAACTTCGGCGCATCGCAGAGTAATTGTCGTCAAGCGGGAACCGCTCTGCGTTGAATCTTGTGCCCTGATAGAAACCGGAAGCAACAAAATTCGAGTCGTCGTTCTCGTACTTCCCGACACGCGCCTTCACCGTGGGCACGCGCATCTGGTTTTCCACACGGTTCAAGAGCGCTCCATGGGATGCACTCACCAGGAAGCTCTCACCCTTGGCAAAGAGATAGCTGGTGAAATAAAGCGGCGCGCCCACCATCATCGTCAATTGCCGGGAGCGGGTGATTTCATCGGCCATCGCGCGCAGGACCGTGTCTGACCGCAACGCTGCCTGGAGCTCCGGGTTTGGTTGCGGTGCGACTTTCGCCGGAGGCACACTTTGCGCGCAAAGCGACACCGCCATCAGGCAGGCAACCAGCACGGCCATCAGGCAAGTGGCCAGCAATGAGCCTAAGCCACGGTTCACTGGGCGCCTCCCGTTGCGGGTGGATAGGGCAATAGGGGCGGGCGATCCTCAGCCTTCGCCCGACGCTGGGTTTCAATTTCAGACACCAGGAGCGCGGGCGACACGGCAGCCACGGGGATGTTGCCAGACTCCGCTCCGCAATATCCATTGAACACTTCCGGGCGGTCACTGGCAGCCAGGATCTTGGCGAAACTGGTGAGCGGAGTACCCACAATATCGACGCCGCGTACCAGTTGGTCAGGCCGACCATCCGGGAAGACCCGATACACCACAAGCGGAGTTACCGTAAATGCCTGGAGTCCGTCGCGCCCCGTTGTAGTGAGTCCGCCGCTGACATCAGCAAAGAACAAGCCATAAGGCTTCTGCTGTTTCTTCACTTCCTCAATCAGCGCCTGGCGCAATTGCGCGTCCGGCACCGTTTGAGCCGCCTGCACAATCAGGTTCGACTGGCGGCTTACCACCTCGTTACCCGGCGCTTTTCGTCCATGGGCGTTCGACTGGGGAAAGCCCTCGATGGGCGAACGGGACAACATGAAATTCCGCAGGATTCCGTTTTCGACAAGAGTTACGCGGCGCGCCTTCACGCCTTCGTCATCGTAGGCATACCAACCCATCAGATCCTGCCCGCCCACATCGCGCATGGTGGGGTCGGCATACACGCTAAGAAACGGAACCAGCACCGGTTGGCCTACCTGGCTCGTGAAGGTCTGCCCTTCCCTTTCATCCTTCTGCCTGTGTCCTTCCATGCGGTGTCCGAAAATCTCATGAAAGAATACCGCCGAAGCACGCCCCGAAAGGACAGCCGGCCCCACAAACGGCTCCGCAAGCGGCGCCTGGAGGAGAGCTTCCAGGTCCTGGATCAAGCCACTTACCGTCTTTCCCACTTCCGCATCATTCGGAAGTTTACTCGGCAGTTCCGCTTCCAGACTTCGCGCAAGGCCCAGGTTCATGCCGTCATTCGCCTTCGCCTGGCCGTTCGTTTCAATGCGCGTATACGCACGACCATGCCGCAAACGGCTTCCGTTGCTGTCCACAAAGTAGCGATGATCCACCGTGAGCACCAGCGACACACTGGAAGTGAGAATCCCTTCGTGCCCCCGGAAGGCGGCGGACCACTTCTTCAGCTTCGGTTCCCACTCCGCAGGGTTAAGGCGGGCAACCACCATCGGCTGTACATCCACCACCGGCGCTTCTTGTGAGAAGTCAGGGCTCTTGTCGCGCTCGGCTACCCGCATTTCGGTGTTCGACTTGATAAGATTCAGGCGCTCAACCGCCGCTCGATAGGCCCTGTCCGTATCTCGCCAAAGCACGCGCAAAATCGCGTTTGGCTCGTCTTCCAGGGCAATGGCGCTGCCCGACGTAAACCGGGCGCGATTGCCTCGGACACGGTGGTAGTTGTCCAACTGCGAATCGCCCACGCGAATGCTCACATCAAGGATGCGACGTCGCTGTGCCTGATTGGCACGAATGGACCCCAGGCTGGAGTCGAGAACGAAAGTCTCCCGTTCCGTGACCGTGTAGGAAAGATAGTAGGGCTTTGGGTCACCCTTCTGCTGAAGCACCTGAAAGTTGCGCTTCAATTCTGCGTCAAGAATGCCAAGGAGGTCCTGCGACTGGGCGAGGCAAGGCAGTGCACCCAGTGCAATCGCCAGCAGCATCGGCAACCATGCCCCATTCACGCCACCAGAATACCATGGGGGTTTCTGAAGTCCCCGGATTCCAGCCGCCTCCCACACGCTTAGTAAGGCGCCTCAGCCGCAACTTGACCGGGCCACGATCTACTCCAGAAAGAAAACCTCTTTGAACATGGGGAAGCGTTCGCCAGGTTCGCAAGGCTCCATGGGCGCAAAGAGGGGAGCCATGAACTCCTGCCATCGCTTGTTGACGGGATCTGCGTCCAGCTTGCCCCAAGCCGCCTCAAAGTCTTCCACGCGCAACACCAGGATGAGCTCTTCACCGCGGCGGAAGATGGAATAGTCAGAGATACCAACCTCTTTCAGCTTGGCCAGGAGTTCCGGCCAGACCCGCTTGTGTTCCTCCTCATAAGCAGCGATGGCCTCCGGCTTCACTCGCAAGCGAAAGGCGTAGCGGGGCATGAGAACCTCCATGGGGACGGAATGCAGTCCATCCTTTCAAGCTATCTGGGAGCTTCGCGCAACTGGATTTCCAGTTTCTGCGTTCGTCCCCCGCGCAGGATATCAAAAACCACGGTTTCGCCTACACGTTTCTTTGCCATCACGCGCTTCAACACATCGGAACTGGAAACATTTCGCCCGTCCACCGCGGTGATGAAGTCGCCGCCCCAGGGAACGCGATAGTTCCCCACCTGCATCAGGCTATCCGCGCCGCGCAGACCGCCGGCAGCGGCAGACCCGCCTCGCAGGACCTCCACCACCAGATACCCGCCCTCTGGAGGCAGTTCCAGGTAGCGCGCCAGTTCGCCATTCACAAATCGTGAGCGGAAGCCCAGCCACGGGCGCACAAACTCGCCGCGCTCCTCATACACCTCCAGCATCACCTTGGCCCGGTTAATGGGCATGGCAAAGCCAATGCCAATGTTGCCACCCGCACCATAGATGGCGGTGTTGATGCCAATGACATCCCCGTGGGAATCAAGCAGTGGCCCTCCGCTATTGCCGGGATTGATAGCTGCGTCTGTCTGAATGACGTCCTCCAGCACCGTATCGCGGCCAGAAGGAAGGGATCGTCCCAAGGCCGAGACAATGCCGGTAGTGAGTGTGCCGCCAAGGCTGAAAGGATTGCCGATGGCCAGCACCTTCTGCCCCACCTTAAGACTGTCGCTATCGCCCAGACGCAGGAACGGCAGTTTCCTGCCCGCCTCCACCTTGATGAGGGCGAGATCGTTCTCAGGATCACGGGCCAGCACCTTTGCGCGGTAGCGGGTCTGGTCCATCAGGGTAACTTCCACCCGGTTGCCGTCCGCGGACAAGACATGGCTGTTCGTCAAGATCAAACCATCCTCGTGAATCAGGAATCCGGAACCCGCCCCTTCCCGAGGCACCACCTCCAGCCAGAAATTCTGGGTGTACTCCACGCTGGTGATGTTTACCGTAGCGGGATTGCCACGCTGATAGATGTCGATGTTGTTCAGCTCATCGGCGCTCAGGTCCGCACTGCGGGCGACATCGTTGGCGGTAAATACGGGGCCTGAGATGAACCCGCTCGTGGAGGGTCCGCGACCAGGGTCTGGCGCAAATGCCCCCGGGGAGACGAACGCATAGTAGACAAACATCCCACCCATGAAGGCCGCCAATAGCAACATCAACTTGCGCATGTGGTGTTTCGAATCTCCTCTCAGGGACGAAGCGATCTGGTGCGCTGCGCCGCCCATTCCCGCAACTTCTCATGGACGGCTACCACCTGTTGCCGGGTAGACTCCTTGGGTCCGCTGGTATCCACCACGGCATCCGCCAAAGGCAATTTGTCGCGCAAAGGCAATTGATGGGCTAGCCTGGCCTCCGCCGCTTCCCGGCTCATTCCACGGTGCACCGCCCGTTCAATCTGCATTTCCGGCGGACACCATGCAAGCACAAGCTTGTCGAATTCCTTGTAGTTGCCCGTCTCAATCAGAATGGCAGCCTCCACCACCGCGATGCCACCGGGGTCTTTCCGCGCGACCTCGTCAAGGAAGCGCTCTTCCTCGGCAAACACCAGTGGATGGATGATCTGGTTCAAGGTCTCCAGCAGAACAGCATCCTGGAACACCTTGGCCCCCAACCGGGCGCGATTGATGCGGCCATCGCCATCAAGAATGGCCTCGCCAAAGGCTCCAAGTACGCGGGCGTATGCCGCGCCATCCGGCTCCAGCAGGCGATGGCCCACCTCGTCTGCCTTCAGCAGGTGGCAGCCCAAGTCCCGGAGCGCCTCGCCCACGAAAGATTTGCCCGACGCCAAGCCACCTGTTAAGCCCACTCTTAGCAGAAGCGCCTCCTTGCACGACGGTTCCCACCCGCCCTACTCCAACAGGATACCCGCCTGGCGCGCGTGGGCTTCGGCTAGTCCCACAGTATTCACCATCAGCATGGCAATGGTGAGTGGGCCCACGCCACCCGGCACCGGGGTGTAGAAGGCCGCACGGTTGGCCATGCTGGACGGGTTTACATCGCCCACCAGGAGGCTGCCCTTCTCCTCCCACTGCGCCATCTTGGCAGCGTCTCCGGCCCAGATGCGTTCGGCTTCCGCGCGATCTGTCACCCGATTCATGCCCACATCCACCACAACCGCCCCAGGCTTGATGTGCTGGTCCCCAAGGAAGGCGGATCGGCCCATGGCGGCAATCAGAATATCGGCGCGGGAACAGACCGCAGGAAGATCGCGGGTTTTCGAGTGGCAGACAGTAACCGTGGCGCTTTCGTGAATCAGCATCATCGCCATGGGTTTGCCAACGATGTCGCTACGCCCCACCACCACGGCATCCGCGCCCTGTAGCGGAATCTGATACCGCTTCAGCAGTTCAATGACACCTGCCGGGGTACAGGCTCTTGGTCCGGGATTTCCAATACTTAGGTTGCCTACGCTCACCGGATGGAAACCATCCACGTCTTTATCCGGACGAATGGCATCAAGCACTCGCTTGGCGTCCACCTGAGCAGGCAGGGGCATTTGCACCAAAATGCCATCGACTTCCTCTCGACGGTTCAGGCCATCCACAAGAGCAAGTAAGTCGCTGGTGCTGATGGAGGCCGGCGGCGTAAGGGTCTCACTGTAAATCCCAAGATCCTGGCAGGTCTTCACTTTATTCCGCACATAGATTGCCGAGGCAGGGTTCTCACCCACCAGAACTACAGCCAGACCGGGAGTCCGGAAGCCCTGCTGAAGCGCCTCAATCCGGCCCTTCAATTCAGCCTTAATTTCCTCTCGAACTCGAATTCCATCAAGCAGTTGAGCCATCACACCGAAGCATAGCAAATCCCGCCAGATGCGCTTCCGCAGCGGTCCGCGACGGCCAAAAAAGAGGGCAGGCAAGTGCCGCCGCGACTGAATCGACGGTAGTCCACAAGCTATTCTGGAGTTTGTCTTGATCGTTTTTGCCAGAGGTGGCGTTTTTGAGGAGAGTGGCCGTCGTTGGTGCGGGAATTGTGGGCGCAACCATTGCGTGGCGCCTTGGGCAGCGCGGATTTACCGTGGATTTGTATGATGGCGGGGCTTTTGCTGGCGAGGCTAGCGCCGCGGGGGCGGGAATGCTTGCGCCGGGCGGCGAAGCGAATGAGCTTTCAGCGTGGGCACGCGACACCGTGCAGGCGCGTGCTATGTACGCGGATTTCGTGACGGAACTGCAGGATAGCAGCGGACATCGCATTGACTTTCGTGAGTGCGGCGCCGTTGACCTGGCGTTGAACCAAGACGATTGGGAAGCACTCCGCAGGCGGAGCGCCGTGCTGGAGCAGCTTGGCGTGAAGGCGGAATCCATTAGCGCCGCGGAGCTTACCGGACTGGCGCCCGCACTCAGCGCCACGGCGACGCGAGGGGACTACCCCGCGCTCTGGTTCGCGGGGGACGCAGTGGTAAACCCCCGGGATATCACGCATGCCTTGGCACACTTGCTGCCCCAACTGGGTGTGACGATTCACGAACACTGCGCCATCTCCGCGTGTACCTGGCAAGGCACGCACTTCCAGTTGCGATCTGCTTCCGCGGGCATTGTGGCCAACGCTGACAGCGTGGTGATGGCCGCTGGTGCTTGGACCGGAGCCATCACGTGGGGCGAAGAAGCATCCAGCCAGGTTCCGCCACCCCGAGTCGCCGTTCCCATTCGAGGACATCTCATCCAGTGCCAGCAGCCACCGGGAACCCTGGGCCCGATTGTACGGCACCAGCATTTGTACGTCTTTCAGCGTGAGAGCGGAGCCGTAATCTCCGGCTCCAACGAAGAATGCGTAGACTTTGACAGAACACCTAACCAGGAAGCCGTTCTGCAGATCCACAAGCACACAGAACAACTATTGCCCGGCCTCTTCCCGCCACGGACCGACACCTACTGGCTTGGCTTCCGTCCAGGAATCCGTGGGAGCGGACCCGAAGTGCGCAGGCTTGGGGAACTGCCCTTATGGCTGGCTTATGGGCATTACCGGAATGGGATTTTGCTGGCCCCCCACACCGCGGAACGCATCGTGAACGACTTGGTCGCAGCGACAGGTGGCAATGCGTCCGCCGACCAAAGACCCAGCCAAACGGATTCTGGGTAACGCTAGCACGCTATTTTGCGTCTCAATGGCGGCTTGCTTTGAAGCCCCCTAAGATCCTGGCTTGCGTATCGCCATCCTAAGGGATTATGGTGCAGTTGGCGACCACCCGCGCGCTGGACTCTTGAGCCAACATCGGCCTGAATCGACGCCAAGTCGGGTGAGTCGACGCCAATGGGATGAGTCGATGTATTGGATGAGTCGA
>CAZUAX010000034.1:13902-15419 GCA_964618435.1 uncultured Solibacteraceae bacterium | reverse complement strand
GGATGAGTCGATGTATTGGATGAGTCGACAAGGAGTTTTCCAATGAGTGCCGGTCCTCTGCTTCGTGCGGTGCTGATACCGCTACTGGCGTTCAGCCCGACTCTGCTTGTGGCAGGCTCAAGTGATGCCGTCGCACCCCAGTTCGCTGGAGAACAACTCGCAACGATCGAGGAAAACAATACCTCCACAGCCTCGGTGGCAGAGACTCCCACAGTCCACCACCAGTATCCGCCCGGCCAGTATCCGCCCGGCCAGTATCCGCCCGGCCAATATCCACCGGGACAGTACCCGCCGGGGCAATATCCCCCTGGCCAGTACCCCCCTGGCCAGTACCCGCCGGGCCAGTATCCCTATCCTACGGGGAGGTATCCTCCTGGAACGATCCCTACTCCTGTACCGGGTGTGGGGATTCCGATTCCAGAGATAAAGCTCCCTCGGCGGGGCGAGAAGAAAGAAGGGAAAGACAAGAACACTGAGAAGGATGCCGAAGCCGGCAAGATGACGGTGGAACTGGGTGCGTTTGTGGGTACCCTGCGAGAATTTGGGGAAAAGAACCTGATTCTCGAGACTACCGCACACGGGGTATTGGAATTCCGCATCCTTGCGAAGACCCGGTTTTTGGATCCCGCTGGTGAACCGGTGCGCGATTCCCTGATGAAGCCCGGTGACCAGTTGAGGCTGGAGGTAAACGCCGACGATCCAGAAACCGTTCTGCGCGTGATCCTGCTGCGCAAGGGGACTGCCGAGGAACGCACGGCGGCATCGCGTGCTCTGGATCGAGCTAGCGTCCGAAGTCCCGAGGGCGCTGACCTGGAACCGGTTGAGAGCCAGCCAAGCTTGAAGGATGCAGATCCTCTGCCTGGCGCCGCGGCGGATGGTTCCCGGCCGACAGTGCGGCGGGGCCAGCCGGAAGAGTATCAAAGTCCGTCACCCGAACCGATGATTACCCGCGAGGAGGCACTGGCAAGGGGTGAGGCGAAGACTCCTGAATACTACCGGGTCCATGTGCCGAATGCGGATCCGCTGATCGATCAGGCACGCGAAGAGGCCATCGACTATACAAGCCAATTGCCAAACTTCTCTGTCCGGCAGTTCACCACACGCTACAGCAGCGTCACCAATCCGCCCGACTGGAAAGCGATGGACGTGGTGACGGTGGACGTGGTGTACGTGGATGGAAGTGAGGACTATCGCAATACGATGATCAACGGCCGTCCATCCAAACATGCACCGGAACTTTCGGGATCGTGGTCCACTGGGGAGTTCGCCTCTACGCTCAGCGACGTTCTGTCCACCCAGACCATGGCGGAATTCACCCGGCGGGGAGAAGATACGATCTCTGGACGGTCCACGGTAGTGTTCAACTTCAAGGTAGAGCAGCCCCGTTCGCACTGGGCGATCCATGCAAACGAACTCATCCATCGGCCCGCATACAGTGGCACCTTGTGGATCGACAAAGTAACCAAGCGCGTCATGCGCATTGAGAAGCAGGCAGTGGCGATGCCTGCAGATTTCCC
>CAZUAX010000034.1:1556-13802 GCA_964618435.1 uncultured Solibacteraceae bacterium | reverse complement strand
CGATTCTCTCCCGGTTGCAAGGGGTGTTGCGTGCCTTGCCAGACAAAGGTACCCGTCACCCCGGCCGGAAGCGAGACCGCGGCATCCACTCCGCCTCCGCTGCGCCGCAGCGTAACCTTCAGGTCCCCACGGGGGTGAGGAACGCTGCCGTCCAGGTCAGGCAGCTTGCCCAGGTGCGGTTCCACGCGAACCCTTGAGAACCCAGGTGCAGCGGAGGAAACGCCAAGAGCGGTGCGAAACAATTCGAAGTTTGGGCTGGAACTCCAGGCATGGCAGTCAGAGCGGGAGGGTTCCGGCTGCTCCGCCCAAGTGGACAGCCCAAGCTTCAGCATGTCGCGCCACAAACCCAGAAAACTCAGGTAGCGATCGCCGAAGCCCACCTTGAGCGCCGCGGCATGCGTGTAAAAACGGAAGTAGACCGTTGCCTTGGTGATGTCAGCGGCGTTCCATTGCGCTTCAAATACGCGTCTTGCCTCTTCTCCCTCCACAACGCCTGCGAGAATCGCCAGCACGTTGGCTTGCTGGGAAAAGGCGTCCTTGGCTGGAGTGTCCGCAAACAGTCCTCGGGTCGCATCCCAATACAAGGCACGAATCGTGGAGCGCAGTTGCGCCGCCTGTTCCCGGTAGAGGGATGCCATTGCCGAAGAGCCCATCTGTCTTTCGATGTCTGCAGCCCAGTCGAAGGCCAGCAGCAGTTGCAGATCCAGAGAAGCGGAGTTGCCTTTGTCCGCATTCGGCGGAGTGCCCCTCGGCCAGGCCCAATCTACAAAATTCCACCAGGGCAGACGCCCCAGCGATCCCGTTGGCTCCTGCCGTTCCATGAAGAACTGCAGGATAGAGCGCACCCCTTTCAAGTGGCTCTTCACGAAGGCGGCATCCTCCACATGCATCCAGTAATCATGGAGCATGCCTATCCACCACAAGCTGAATGGGGGGATGTATTGCTGGAGTTCCGAGGGCGCGCGGCTATAGGTGAGGCCTTCGGGGGTGCGGGTGGCATCGATGCGGTCAATCGCCTGGCGCGCAAGACGGGCATCTCCGGAAGCGTAATAGGAAATCAGTGCCTGGATGCGTGTGTCGCCCACGTACTGAAGCTGTTCGTAGTAAGGGCAATCCACATACGTTTCGTGCGCACAAAGGCGGGCCGTGCGCCATCCCACCTCCAGAATTTTGGCGAGTTCCTCCTGGGCAACCGCATCGCTGGTGCGCAGGGTGGAGCGGTTCGTAAAGGGATAGGCCACAAAGGTGCCCGCAATATCCTCGATGGTCATCGGGTCGTCTGCGGTCTCGATGCTCAGCTCTATGTAGCGCCAGGTGCGCCACCAGAGAGGCCGGTACATGCGATTGGGACCTCCCTCCAGAACAAATTCATCGTAGTAGCCCACGAAGTCGCGGCCCTCCACCACTCCCCTGTCGCCCTTGCCGCGACGGCCGTCCGCGGACTTCTCGTAGAGAGCCTCGGCATAACGAATCCGCACCCGAGCTCCTTTACCTCCCGTTACCAGTAATTCCGGGTAGCCGGTGGTAAGCTCTCCCTGGTCCAGAATCAAGCGGGTCTTGCGATTCGCCTGGATGGGATGCGGCACCGGACGCAGCGGGAAACTGCCTGGAGGCTGAGGCCCCTCCACCAGACGCAGATGCGGAATGCGCAGGGGAGCCTCTTCCATTAGCGGGATGTCACGAGGCACCAGCATCCAAGGGTTGGGCGCATCGCGGGAATCGCGCGGGCTACCGTGCGAGAGAAGTTGCGGAGTGGCCCACCCGCTGTCGTCGAAGCGCACCCGCTCCCAATCCCAAGGGTAGGCCGATCCATCAATCCTCTCGCCTGGGCCGGCGGCCCAATATCCGTACACATCCCGACCCATCTGGACGGGGATGGCCCCATAACCGGCGTTGTGCCACACTTTCCACTGCTCACCGGTGTCTACGATGCGCTCTGCTGCCGTATCGCCCTGCAGCAGGAAGGCAGTGCGGGAGGTATTCTGCGCCACCGGGGCAAGCTCGGCAAAGTTCCAGACCACAGCTGCGATCACGTTGTTTCCGGGACGGAGTTGAGGTGCAATATCCACACTCTCAAAGCGCCAATGCCGCAGATCTGCGCGGGCTGGTCCCCAAGCGACCCTGGCGCCGTTCACAAAGAGCTGGTAGCGTTGGTCGGCAGTGACGTGGACCACAAAGCGGGAAGGCTTCTGGCCAAGGTCAAAACTCCGTCGGAAATGGTAGACGCCAAATGCGTAGGGGGATCGGTAGGCAGCGTCCGCAGGATTGGCATGATGGCTGTGCGCAATCCAGCGCGCCGTCCAGCGATCGCGCAACAATTCCGGGTGAACCGTGGCCGGCCCAGCCCACGTGGAGGCTGCCAGAAACAGAAGTGCGGCGAACGCGGAAACGAAACGAAGCCAGCAGGAAAATTGCATGGAACGAGGCCTTTCGCACGAAACCAATTCACCTGTTGCCAGGTTCGGTGTCGTTCCCTATCGTATCCAAGCACTAACTGGTGAGCCAGAAGCGTTCCTTCAGCTGACGCGGCGCCTTGCGCTAAGGGGCAACCGGTCGCGCCCGGCGCTGCACAGGAGCTGCGGGCAGTCGCTTCGCCGGGTGTTTTTCGCCACGATGGCAGGTGTAGCAGGTAACCTCTTCCTTGCCGTCGAAATAGTCCTTCGCCAGAGCTGTCGTCAGCTTTTGCATCTCGCGGGCAAAGCCCTTGTGCTCGACGGTGTCGGTATCCCACTCACCTTTCACATGGCAGAAGGTACACTCAACGCCTAAGGAATTCTTCCATGTGTTCATCACCGCCTTCATGCGGTTAGCTGGAAGCCCATTGAGAACCTTGATGTTCTTGTATGCCACTTCCGCAGGACGGGTGTCGTTGTCTTCCACCCAGGGGCTTTTCTGTTCTTCCTGTGGCGCCTGCTGTGACCAACTCATTGGTGTCGCGAGCAGAAAGAAGCCGAAAGCAGCGACGGCCATGAACGAACGCGAGATGCGAACACGCATAGAAGTTGACATCCTCATTTCCCAGAGATCCCAGATCGGGTATGGGAGGATTATAGCGCCTGATACACATCAGGCAAAAATTGACGGGAATTGGCCACTTTACAGGTGGCTACAGCACGATTCGTATATCTCCATCGCGACGGGTGATTCGCTGTCGGTCAAGGAACTCGAGCAGTGGGATTGCGTACTTCCGAGAAACGCCTGTCCACTCCTTGAAGTCGGCCACACTAAAGCGCTGCCCACGACGCTGAGCCAGCAACCGGACGGCGTCGCCTAGAACGTGCTTGTGAAACACGAGGCTTGGACCAACTTTCACCAGCTTGCCTTCCCGAATCAGCAACTGGAGCAGGGTCCTGCTTCGCGCCCCGTCGAGTCCTGATTGGGCCAGCACCTCCTCAACGGAGGGAACAGCAAACCCTGCTTCGAGAAAGCGGATTTCGATGCGCCGCGCCACAGCGGCTTCGGGCGCATTCAAGTTCGCTTCATGGGAACCTAGCCGCACCAGATCTTTTTCCACTCGGAAACGCGGGTCCGTTGTTAGAATCCACTCCACCAGCGCGGCGGGAACGCCAGGCCCCGCCTTTGAACGCAGACTCTCCCGAGGGGCACCCGGCAACATAGGATGCTCTCGATGGAATGCCGACAATTCGCTCTGGATGCGCTCCGCAACTTCTTCCAGGTGCGTCGCGGTGATCAGCCATGTCCGCTGAGGCCCCACGCGTCGGACCAGCGCAGCGTCAGCCGCCTGCAAAATGCTGTCGACGGGCGCGCCTAGTCGTGGAACCAGCGTGGCGGCATCGCAGCCGGCGGGATGTTCCCGGGTGAACGCGGCCACTCGCGTACCCAGCGAGGCCTGGCGCAGCGCCGTCAACCGTTCCGTCATCGGCTGTTTTCGCCTCAACCGGGAAGGCAGATTGTCCAACACGCTGCCTCCGCCCAAAGTCTCCACGGGAGAGAAGCGGCGCAGGATAAAGCGGTCCCCCGGCAGCACCACCACCTCCTCGTCCAGTTGAAGGCGCGCAAAGCCCTTTTCGCCCGGTTGAAGTGAGCGGATTCCATCGTGGAAGCGAATCCGCGCAACACACTCTCGCGTACCGGCGTGAAAATGGACTGGGCTGAGATTTTGAAGTATCGGGGCAGATTGAATCAGTTCCACCTCCACATCCAACTGCCGAGATGGCTGGAAGCACCGGGGTTTGGCGAGCACATCCCCGCGCCCTACCGCATGCACCTCCACACCGGAAAGATTAATCGCCGCGCGCTGGCCAGCCTCCACCGCGATATGGGATGACCCATGCCGCTGGATGCCGCGAACCCGAACCGGCAGCCGGGCCGGAAGCACTTCAAGCTCATCATCTTTGCGCACTGAGCCATCAAAGACGGTACCGGTAACCACAGTTCCAAACCCCTTCATGGAGAATGAACGGTCAATCGGCATGCGGAACAGATCGCCATGTGAGCGATCCGGAATGGAGTCTGCCAGAGCACCTAGAGCAGCTAGTAACTCCGGCATACCTTGGCCAGTATGGCTGCTGACGGGAATCATGGGAGCCCCCTCCAGGAAGGTGCCCCTGGCTAGGGATTGCACTTGGGCGCGGGCGAGATGCAGACTCACCTCATCGGCAAGGTCACTCTTGGTGAGGACTACAAGCCCGTGGCGGATGCCCAGCAAGCGGCAGATGTGGAAGTGCTCTTCTGTCTGGGGCATCACCCCCTCGTTCGCCGCCACCACCATCAGCACAAAGTCGATTCCAGCCACACCCGCCAGCATGTTGCCAACGAACCGCTCATGGCCTGGGACATCAATCCAGGAGAGGGTGATATTGTTAGGGAGCGTACTCGATGCAAACCCAAGGTCGATGGTGATGCCCCGTTCCTTCTCCTCTTTCAGGCGGTCTGGATCCTGTCCGGTGAGTGCGCGGACCAGTGATGTTTTGCCGTGGTCGATATGGCCGGCGGTTCCGGCAATTCTTAAGCGATGTGTGGTTTCCTGGGCCATGGGGCAATTACTTCTACTTCTAATTGTCGTCGCCGGATCGTGTTTGGCGGAGAGCCAGTTCCGGCGTATCCCGCCCAAGCCCCCGCAACCAGCACGGGAGGTTCAGCCACCTCCCCCGCACGATGCTGCAAGCACTCTACCTGGAGCGACTGCCTCATCCGCAAACTCTACCACCGGCAATCAGAAAGACGAAGCCGAAGAAGGCAACTTCGTCATTCGCCAGGATGTGCGTCTGGTGCGCGCTGACGTACAGGTAACGCAAAAGGAGAGGATTGTCTCCGGGTTGTCCAAGACGGATTTTCTACTCCTTGATGAAGGACGCCCGGCCGAGATTACGGAATTTGGCCTGGAGAGCGACCCCTTGGACGTGATGCTTTTGCTGGATGTCAGCGGAAGCATGACCGCCTACCTCTACGAGGTGTCCAGAGCTGCTGGAGTAGCCCTGGAACAACTGGAACCGACAGACAGAGTTGGGGTGATGATCTTCAGTAAAGATGCCAAGCAACTGAACGAACTCACCAGCGAACGGGCCGACGTGGTGGCCACATTGCGCTCCCTTACCCGGCTTCCTGGAATGGGTGCGGGCACGGCCATCAATGCGTCGATTTTGACCGCGGTGGAAGCGTTTCGGGCAGATGCCGCGCAAAAGGGCTACGACGCCCGCAGGAGACGAGCCATCCTCATCATGACCGACAACTGGGGACTGAATTACAAGATGCCAGACCGTGTGATCCTGCGCGCACTGCACGAACAGAGCATCTCATTGCATGCCATCGTAGTAGGGCGTGTGCAGAAACCCAAGGGCAAGTGGGGAGAAGAACCGGACGACGATCTCGCTGAGCAAATCGACTTTTCTCCGGCCAACGTGTACCGCCTCGCAAGGGATACGGGAGGCGATGTATTCAACGACCTCAAGAAAGACCGCGGACTCGCTGAAATCTTGAACCGGATTCGGAACCGCTACTCACTGTATTTCAAGCCGGCCCAGGCCACCCGCGAAGGTGTCTTCCGCAAGATCACCGTCAGCCTCACCGGACAGGCGGCCCGCAACCACAAGAACGCCGAAGTGCGGGCACGTGCTGGCTATTACCCGGACTGAGGCCGATATGCGGGCTGCGACCGGACTGTATCCTTCACAGCCATTTGCGCGGCAGCCGGGTGAAGCGATCGGACCCGGCACTATATGAAAGGCCTACCGGATTTTCAACGCTAAGGATAATGTCGAAAACTTCGCCGCGACGGAAGCCCCATCAGCAATCAGACAGCCGATACCTGCTTGCTGCGAATCGCCTGGTTGGTTCGGTGCCCCACCTCCGCAGACTTTACTGCGCTTTGTACATCAGAACGGGGCTGATTGCGCGTACGGATGCAATTCAGGAAGTCTAGTACGTGATACGGAGTGCCGTCGCTGTCATTCATCTGCAACGCGGGGACGTTCCTGCTGCCCTCGCCGATGTTCCAGAGAGTGAGATTCTGCCGATTGAAGTGTACCCATCCCTTTGACCCATGAATGGCAATGCCATAGCTGTCCTTTCCGCCGTAGACTGTATTTCGAAAAGTAAGCAGGTGACGCTTGGGGTAATGCATGTTGGCAATCACCGTATCTGGGCATTCCAGCTCTGGCGTGGCCACGTTCTCACCAAAGGCGGATAGATGTGTGGGCGTGTCGTCTCCCATAATCCAGTGGATGGCGTCCACCCAGTGCGACATAAGGTCAGTGACGGAGCCGCCGCCATAGTCCCAGAAATAGCGCCAGACACGGAAACGCACCTTATCAACGGGCCGGGCTGGCGCAGGCCCCAGCCAGCGCTTCCAGTCGATATTGTCGGGCTTGAAGTCGAAGCTGTCCATCCGTTCAACCGCGCCCAGCTGGCCGCTGTGCCACGAAGCCTGCACGAGCGTAATATCCCCAAGCTTTCCCCCACCCACTAGCTCCTTCACGCGTTCAAACGTAGGCGTATTCCGCTGCTGGTACCCCACCTGGACCAGTTCCCGTCGTGTCTTGACAAATGCGGCCAGTTTGCGGCCTTCGTCGATGTTGTGGGTGAGCGGCTTTTCGACGTAGACATCCTTTCCCGCCCTCATCGCGTCCATGGTCATGGGTACGTGCCAATGATCGGGGGACCCAATCACTACTGCCTGGATGTCTGTTTCCGCCAGCAGGTCGTGATAGTCAAGGAAACTGCGGGCATCCGGGTTCAGCTGTGCACGTGCCTTTTCCAGGTTGGGAGTGTAGACATCGCAAAGCGCAACAATGTCGCACTGGCCGGTCTTCCTGAAGAGATTCGTGACGTGGGTCCCGCGGGTTCCTGAACCAATCAGGCCAATCCTAATTCGCTCGTTTGCTCCAAGGATGCGACGATAGGAAATCGCGCTGGCCGCGGTAGCCGCCACCCAACTTCTCCTGGTGAATACCATGTGAATCTCCTCAGTGGGAAGATATGTGTTCTCGCCTAAACAGTTCAGGCAATCCAACTTGGGGCTTGCGCGAATTTTACCATTGGCGAACTTCAACGGCATTTGGACGCAAGCGTGGAGTGATCCTGGAAACTTGAACACCCCATAACCGATGCAGCTAAACTGTCGTCTTAACTTTTCGAACACCTGAAAAAGTATCACCTCCTACCGCTTGGGTCATCAGGCCAGAGGGCAAATCATGTCGACAAACGCAAAGCCAAGTCCAAACAATCCGCAGTCTAAGTGGCTGAAAATAATGGGTGCTCTTGTTCTGATCTCCATTCTTGGCGCCGGGGGGTATGCCGCTTACAACTACTTCAGCCCAGAGGCAGTAGTGGTAAAGACGGCCCGTGTGCGCAAGGGTGAGTTTCTCATCAGTGTGAAGAGCACCGGCGATGTACGCAGTAGCCGTTCCGTTATCCTCTCGGTGGGCCGGATACCCAATCCCGTGATTGTGAATCTGGCTGAAAACGGAAGGCCAATCCGCAAGGGACAGGTAGTGGTAGAGCTCGATGAAGCCACGCTAGAGCAAACGATGCTCACGCGAACCACCGAGGCCCGTACGGTGGAAAGCGAGATGGTACAGCTGAAGGCCACCCACCGTATCCAGGATGAGGCCAACAGCCTCACCTTGATGCAAGCGGACTACAATTTGGAGCGCGCGCGGCTGGAGGCCAGCAAGGCAGAGATTCTGTCAGAGATTGAAGGTGCCAAGAACCGTATCGACGTAACGGTTTTCGAAGGCGAAAAGAAGGGTGCGGAGACGGTGATCGAGGCCGCCGAAGCGTCCCAGTCCGCCGACCTGGAACGGCTGAACCGTCGCAAGACGAAGGCGGAACGGGACGTGGTTCGCACACAGGAATACCTGAAACAGGTGAAACTGTATGCGCCAGTAGACGGCATCGTAAGTATTCTGCCGAATTACCGCTCGGGTGGATTTGGACGTACTCCCCCTCCGTTCAAAGAAGGCGACCGTGTCTGGTCTGGGGCCCCGATTGCGGAAATTCCTGACCTTTCGGAAATGCATGTAAAGCTTTCACTGGATGAAGTCGATCGGGGACGGGTTCAAACTGGCCAGGACGTGCGGGTCCGCGTGGATGCGGTTCCCGACCGCGACTTCAAGGCGGAGATTGAGTGGATCAGTCCAGTGGCCGAGGTGATTTTCCGCGGATTCCGCAACCTGGAAAAGCAGTTCCCCGCGCGGGCGAGGTTACTGACTCTGGATGATAGACTGCGGCCTGGAATGACCGCCAACACAGAGGTGGTGATCCGCAGTGAGCCGGACTCTCTCCTGATTCCAATTGCTGCCAGCTTCACCCGCGACGGTAAGCCCATGGTATGGGTGCAGCAAGGAAACGGCTTTGTTGCGCGGGAAATTGAAGTGGGCGACCGCAACGACAACGACATTCTCGTGTTGAGTGGAATTCGGGAAGGCGATGTTGTGGCGTTGGAAGATCCCGAGGAAGCGCTGAAGCGCGCCCGAAAGATCTAGCGGGAGCAGGTGCACACCGCATGGCGAAAAGGATGCAAGGATAATGAAGCGCATAGTAATCCAAGTGGTGTTTGCTCTGCTGCTGGTGCTTGGCCTCGTTTACGGCGGGTTCAAGGCCTACGAGCAGATCCCCAAAGACAAATCGGATATCGCCACGGCAACCGTGCGACAGGGCGACTTCGTTGTGCGTGCCTTTACCCGCGGCGAGTTGCGCGCGGTTCGCAGCGCCACCATCACTGCGCCTAACCTTAGCGGCCAGACCCAAATCACCATGCTGGCCGCTCCAGGAAGTTTTGCACGAGAGAAGAATCTGGTGTCGGTCTACGACGACACCGCAGTGCAGGGCCGCGTTGTAGAGAGCCAAATTGAGTTGGACAAGATTCAGCAGCGCCTGATTAAGGCACGCGCCGACCTCCAGATCTCCGCGAACAAAGATGAAGTGGACCTACTGGAAGCGCGTTACGCAGTGCGCCGCGCAGAACTCCAGATGAAGCGGAACGAGTTGATCTCCAGCATCGACGCACGCAAGAACGAACTCACCCTTGAGGAAGCGCAGCGGCGACTGGAAAGGCTTCAGAGCGATGTGCAAAGCAAACGCGAACAGGCCGAGGCGCAGATTCGCGTACTGCAAGAGCAACGGCGCCGGGCGCTCATTGAGTTGAACCGCGACAAGGCGCGCGTACTGGAAGCGAAAAGTCTTGCTCCCATCAGCGGCCTGATTGCCGTGAAGCAGAACTACAGCCAGGGAGGCCGATTTGGCTCAGAGGTTCCTGAGCTAAGAGAGGGCGATGAGGTGTCACCGGGCACACCTGTGGTTGACATCCTCGACTTGAGCGAGCTTGAGATTGCGGCGAAGGTAAGCGAGGTGGATCGCGCTAACTTGCGGGAAGGCCAGGATGTTCTGGTTCGTCTGGACGCGATTCCAGGAGAGACCTTCAGCGGCAAGATTAAGAGCCTGTCCAGCACCGCGACATCGAACGTGATGTCGGGTGATCCATCCAAGAAGTTTGATGTCTACTTCAGCATCGATATGGAAGCTCTCCTAAAGGCCTGCGGCGCAACACCCGAGCAGATCCGCCAAATCCAGGAGACTGCCGTACGCAACCGGGACAAGGCGGGCGTGCGCGGCATGCCCTCCGCCAGCGGCCCGCGTGGAGGCATGATGGGCATGGGTGGTGGCGGCGGGGGTGGCATGGTAGCAACCGCAGGGGGCGGAGGGGGCTTCCCGGGAGGAGCACCCTCAGGCGGAGGGGATGCCCCCGCAGTGCGCGCACAGCGGACGCGAACGCCCAGCGCGAATGGTACACCTGGAACCCCGGGTGCACCTGCAGCCCAAGCGGGCGGGACATCGCGGACCGCCGGTGGTGCGCCAGGCGGAGCCGCTCCCAACATTTCTGCGGCCGACCGCGCACGCATCCAGCAGGCGATGCAAACAGCGTTGGCCGGACGCAATATGCAGGACCTCTCGGCAGAGGAACGCCGCCAGATTTTCACCCAAATGCGGAATTCCGTACCTGCCCTTGCGAACATGCCTCAGCGCGGCGCCGGTGGACGTGGTGGCCAAAGCGGAAACCAGGACGACGCGAGACTGGAAGCGGGCCCCACGCAAAACGCCGCCGGCTTTACGATCGAAGAGTTACAGAACGCTCTGCCTGCAGCCCCTCCCAGCAAGGACAGCGGCATAGACCTGTTGCTGCGGCCAGGATTACTGGCGGACGTAGAGATTATTGTGGATGAGGTAAAGGACGCAGTGACGATTCCGATGCAGGCCGTTTTTGAGAAGGACGGAAAGCCGATTGCGTACGTCAAGACTGCTGAAGGCTTTGAGGAGCGTGTGCTCACGCCGTCGCGCCGAACGGAAAGCACCATGGTGGTGCAGGACGGAATCCAGCCAGGAGACGTAATCGCCCTCTCTGACCCGTATGCCACACAGAAGCCCAAGACCCCTGCGTCGGAGACAAAGGGTGCCCCTGCTGGATTGCCCGGAGGTGTCCGCTAGTGTTTGGTAGTTTTCTTCCTGATCTGCAAATGGGCTTAGCCAGCCTGTTTGTACATAAACTTCGGACCCTGCTGACGATGCTGGGAATGATTTTCGGCGTAGGTGCGGTGGTGGCCATGCTGTCCATCACCGCTGGCGCCCAGGCCGAGATGCTCAGCTATATCGACATGCTTGGGGTAAATAACATCATCATCGAGGCGCGCGAAGCGCTTGACCGCGATGAGCTACAGGCCCGCCGCGCCGTATCTCCCGGCCTGAGCTTTCGAGATTTTCGCGCCATCCAGGAGAACGTGGCAGGCATTGAGGACCTCACCCCACGAAAGCGTTTCAAACCTACCTCCACCCTGCCGAAGTCACAGGACGACACACCGTTGCTGATTGGCGTGCTGCCGAACTTTGCCGACATAAACAGCTTAAAAATCATCTCCGGCCGCTTCTTCACGGAAGCTGAGAATGTCGCCTCCGCTCCTGTCTGTGTGCTTGGCGAGTCTGCGAAAGTAGGCATGCTTGGTTACGAGGACGCTGTAGGGAAATGGGTAAAGGTGAACAGCCAGTGGTTACAGGTGATTGGTGTGCTTACCCAGCAGGCCACCGCTGACGTGGAGGGCCTGGAAGTAGCCAATCGCAACAACCTGATCATCTCGCCCCTGAACACCGTACTTCGCCGCTTTGAGGACAACAACAGCTACCTGAAAGACGAGATTGACGGCATCTACATCCGAGTACAGAGCAACGTGGATTCGGTGGAAGCAGCCAACGTGGTGCAAGCGATCCTGAATGCCACCCACAAAGAGGCTGGAGACTTTAGCGTGGTGGTTCCTGCCCAATTGCTGGAACAGCGTCGTCAGACCAGCTTTATCTTCAGCGTGGTGATGATCTGCATTGCCGGCATTTCTCTGCTGGTGGGGGGCATTGGCATCATGAACATCATGCTGGCTACCGTGCTGGAACGGACCCGCGAAATTGGAATCCGCCGAGCCATTGGCGCCAAACAGACCGACATCATTCGCCAGTTCCTTACCGAAGCGGTGTTGATATCAATTGTTGGCGGCCTGATTGGAATCGCTTTCGGCTTCACCCTTTCACGCGTAATTGCGGCGGCAGCGGGATGGAGCACGGTGGTAACGTACGGATCCATCGCCGTCGCCTTTGGCGTCTCGGTATTTATCGGCCTCCTCTTTGGGATCTATCCAGCCGTACAGGCCGCCAAACTCGATCCCATTGAAGCCATTCGCTACGAGTAACATTCATGCAACGAACGAGTGTCTGTTTTTCCCTATTGATGATGGCGTTGCTTGCGCT
>CAZUAX010000034.1:0-1456 GCA_964618435.1 uncultured Solibacteraceae bacterium | reverse complement strand
TATGCCTTTGAAGAGGCCCGCCACGCCCCCATCTTCGGCGTCCCGGCTTACTTCAAGCGCGTGTTGGGCAACCCCGAGTTTCGCGTCCAGTTGCTTGACCCCACCGGCTTCAGTGACTTCATCCGCGACCAGAAGCTGCAGCTTTCCTTGCGCTCTTATCTCGACCTCGTCCTGGCCAACAACACCAACATCGCCATCCAGAAGATCCAATTGGAAACGCCAAAGAACGCCATCATGCGTTCGATGTCCTTCCTTGATCCCACCTTCAATGGCAACTTCACCGCTACCCGCAGCGAAACGCCTGCCACCAACCAGTTGGAAGGTGCATCGGTGCTGAGCCAACTGAATCAACCTGCCAATTTCGGCTACAACCAGACCTTCATGCCTGGGACCCAGATGCAGATTGGATTGAATGCCAACCGGTCTAGCACGAACAACCAGTTCCAGAACTTCAACCCCTTCATCAACACCGGCGTAAACCTGCAAGTCACGCAACCCCTGCTCCGCAACCGCGGCATGATCAACAAGGTCCCTATTCTCATCGCCCGCAACACGCTGCAAACTTCTGAGCTGGCCTTTGAGAATCAGGTCATCAACATCCTTTCAAACGCGGAACTCGCCTATTGGGACTACCTGGAAGCCCGCGAGAACCTTCGTGTGCAGGAAGCTGCGCTGAATCTACGCCGGGAGTCGTTGCGCCGCGCCCAGCGTGAGCTCGAACTCGGCGCCATCCCCGAACTGGACGTCTTCCAGCCCCAGGCCGATTTCGCCCAGGCTGAAGTGAATTACACCCAGGCCAAGTTCCGCCTTGCCCGTACCGAAGACGTACTGCGGCAACAGATGGGGATTGACCTCGACCCTGACCTTCGGCGCCTCCCCATTGAGATCACCGACATCGTTACCCCGCCTACCCCGGCTGAGGCCATCGACCGTGAAGGTTACGTAGATGTTGCCCTACGTAGCCGCCCTGACCTCCTTCAGCAGCGCCAGCAGTTGGTTGGCGACGACCTCGGCATTAAGCAGAGCGTCAATCAGCTCAGGCCGAACCTCGGCCTGACCATGCGCTACGCCGGCGCTGGCCGTGGTGGCGATCAGCTTAGCGGTGACCCTCGTCGGATCATCCAGCAGATAAGCCTCTGGAGCGCGTTAGGCAATACCTTGGCCTTTGACTTCCCCACGTACAGCTTCGGGCTCCAGTTGTCCCTGCCTATCCGCGACCGACAGGCTGCCGCCAACTATGCGGATTCCCTGGTTCGAAAAAAGACCACCATGCTCCGTATCCGTGACCTCGAACAGACCGTGCGTCTGGACATTCTCAATGCTATCAATAACCTCGAAGCCAGCCGCGATAGCGTCCGCCTTGCTGGCATCGCCCGTGAATTTGCACAGAAGCGCCTGGATGCCGAACAGAAGAAGTACGATCTCGGCACCGTCACCCTCTTCTTCCTGCAGGCCG
>CAZUAX010000033.1:0-31347 GCA_964618435.1 uncultured Solibacteraceae bacterium | reverse complement strand
GCGGGCTAGAGGAGCCGGGCCGGATTGTGCCGACGAGCCTGAAATGGGGTACGCCATGGATGCAAACGAGATTCTCGAGGTGTTGTTCCTGCTGACGGTGATTGTGCTGCCAGCCTTGATTTTGTGGAGCCATTACTCCGCGAGACGCCAAGCAAAAGAACAGCACGACCAATTGATTGCCAGCCTGGCCGGGCATCAGGAGCAGGTTTCTGCGTCGCTGAAGGCGCTGCTGGAGGACCGGATTCCTGCCTCTGCGCCTACGCCTGTGCCTGCAGCGGCTCCTGCCGAACCGAAACGGGAAGCCAAGATCAGCGAAGACAAACTGATGGTGATTGCCGCGGTGCTGGCTTGCCATTTCGGCAAGCGGGTGAAGGTGCGTAGCGCACGCCGCGTGATGATAGGCGGAGGCTCCAATGTGTGGAGCCAGCAGGGACGCGCGGCCGTACAGGCATCGCATAGTGGTTTTCGGTAGAGCGCCCGAGGCAGCAGCATATCGCTGACCGGGCAGCGGGGAGGTTCTCTTGAAGCTAAAGATTCGGATCGACGACGAAGTCTACGAAGTGGATGTAGAAATTGAAGATGATGGCGGCGCAGAGGCGCCCCGTTCCGGTTACCGGTCTCTACCCGTGGCTTCTATTCCATTTGCCCCGGCGGTAGCTCCGTTGGCTCCACAGCCGACTGCCGTCGCTGGCGATAATGTGTGCCGAAGTCCCATTGCAGGCATTGTGGTGCGGATCAATGTACGCGAGGGGCAGCAGATTAAGGTAAACGACTCGATGCTGGTGCTGGAAGCCATGAAGATGGAAACCAACATCACGGCACCCTTCGATGGTGTGGTGAAGCAGGTGAACGTGGCCGTTGGCCAGGCTGTGCAGGCAAATCAGGTGCTGGTGGAGTTTTCCTGATGAGTGCAGCCGATGAAGCCCGCAGGGCAGCCTCCGCGGTGAGCAGAACGCGAACTTCCTGGGCGGAGGTCAGTCTTCCAGCTTAAGGTCAATGGTGGCACGCTGACGGTCGTCGAAAATCGTGAGGAGCTTTGGCTTGCTTTCGCGGCTCTGGTGCTTTGCTTTCAGCTCATACTCCACCGATTTCTTGATTCCCTGAAACACAAACGCCCCATTTTCCCTGGTAATGAAAGACCTGATCTGCAGTGTCTTCATGTCCTTGAGCTGCACGATGGCACCGTTCACAGCCTCTCCTGAGCTATCGTGGACAGTCCCTTCCACCGCCCGGAGCCCGTCATTGGACTGCGCGGACAGCACAATCACGAATGACGCCAGGAAAATCGCGAGGATTCCGAATCGATAAGCAAACTTCATCATGCTGGGCCTTTCCGCCTTCAGGGTATCGCAATGCTTGCGATCTATGGCTTGGCGGGCAACTGCAGAAAGACGTCTAGTTGGTCTTCCCCATGCACTTTCACCGATTTTTCGGTGCGTGCGAAGCCATTCATCTCTGCTACCAGGACGTAGTTCGCTTCGGTTTTCGGTACATGAAAGGGAAATTCCCCTACATGGTTAGTGCGGCCTTCAAGGTGTTTGCCTTTCGCCACCTTGCCGTCGGCATCTCCAGGGTACAACCGTACGCGCGCCCCACGGAGCGTTTGGCCGGTTTCTGCGAAGGTGCTTACCAAAATAAGCGTGTCCTGCACCTTGGCCGGGGGGGCCTTCTTCTGAGGATCTGGCCCGGCCAATAGTGCGAGGGTACACGCGAAGGAAAGGAAAACCACCAAGGTTAGAGCGCCATGGCGGACTGAGCTACCAACTCGCTTCTTCTTCATCTTCTTCGTCTTCGAATTCGTCACCTTCTTCTTCCAACTCTAGTTCGGGCGGGTTCAGACTTACCACGCGAAGCACAGCGCCGCACTCGTCGCAGGAGAGGATGTCGCCTTCGTCCACTTCATCCATATCGACATCAATATCGGCGCCACATTCAGTGCATTGAAACATGAGTTGATCTCCTTAAGGCCAGACGCTCATTCCTATCGGCACTCGCGGCCAATTCCGTCTGCTGATTCCATGTAGTTAGTTTGAAAAAATGCTCTCGGAACTACCGAATAACTCAATTGCCGGGAGCTTAGCAAGGGCAAAATGAGACATCCCGTACCAAATCCATGCAAAGGCTCGGATTTTCCTGAAAACGCATCGTCGAAATGGCTCTCTGATTTCCAACACGGCGACCATTCGAGCCATACTGGGAGGTTGGAAAATCGAACGATTCCCTTGCCTCCGCGGGCCACGCCCATCCAAAGCGTGACCATCATCCACGATGCGAAGATTCACGATGAGTACTCGTGGTTACGCCGGCGCGAACATCCATCCGTGGCCGCGCACCTGGAAGCCGAGAATGCCTACACCGTCGCTGTGATGGCGTCTACCTCCCGACTGCAGGACGCGCTTTTCGCCGAGATGAAAGGCAGGACTCCAGAAACAGACTGCAGTGCACCGGTAAAGGATGGCCCTTTCGCGTACTACGGACGCACCGAGGAAGGGAAGGAATACCGCATCCGTTGCCGGGTACCGCGCGACCTGGCGCCAGAACCTTCCGTTGAGCAGATTCTGCTGGATGGCAACCTGCTGGCAAAGGATAAAGACTATTTTGAGCTTGGCGCCTACGTCGTGAGTCCGGACCACCGCTACCTGGCCTATTCGGTTGATTTTGATGGCGGAGAGCAGTTTGAACTGCGGGTGCGTGATCTTGCCACGGGTGTCGAACTGCCCGATCGGATCCAAGGTACCTACTATGCAGTGGAGTGGTCTGCCTGTGGGCAGTTCCTGTACTACACAACACTCGATGACACAATGCGCGCGTATCGCTTATGGCGCCACCGAATGGGCACGGCTCCTGCCGAGGATGTGCTGATGTACCAGGAGGATGACAGGGCATTCCATCTGGAGATTGGCAAAACCCGCAGTCGGCGATTCCTGATGCTGGAAATTGCCAGCCTCACCACAACGGAGACGCACCTGCTTGACGCGACCCAACCGGAGGGCGAGTTTCAGATCGTACTCCCTCGCAGACCTCAGGTTGAGTACAGCATCGAACATCAAGGCGAGTGGCTGTGGATGATCATCAACGACACTGGACGAAATTTTCGCCTGGTGCGGATGCCTCTGGAGTCAAACTGGAGTGATTCTGCGTGCTGGGAGGAGACGATTGCCCATCGCAAAGATGTCTGCCTGGAAGGCGTAGATGCCTTCGCCGGCTTTGTGGTGGTTTCCGAGCGGGACAAGGGGCTTCCTCAGATACTGGTGATGGATACCGAACTGGGTGAGCGACACCGGGTGCCCTTTCCTGAGGCGGTGTATGCCGCCTCACTCAGCGCTAATCCTGAGTTTGAGGCGGATACGCTACGGCTGGCCTATGAATCCCCGGTAACCCCTCCCACTGACGTCGAGTATGGCATGCGCTCTCGGCGGTGGACTGTCTTGAAGCAGCAGCAGGTGTTTGGTGGGTTCAACCCAGAGGACTACCTGGTGGAACGTCTAGCGATACAGGCTGCAGATGGCGTCGCCGTGCCGCTCAGCGTGGTGAGCCGGAAAGGGACCCCCAGAGACGGCTCCGCGCCCGCTCTGCTGTATGGCTACGGGGCCTACGGGCTCACCATTGAGGCGGGCTTTTCCCCAGAGCGGCTTAGCTTGCTGGAGCGCGGATTCGTTTTTGCGATTGCCCATGTGCGCGGCGGGGGAGACCTTGGCGAAACCTGGCACGATGCGGGCAAGATGGAAAAGAAGCCCCATAGCTTCCGTGACTTTGTGGCCTGCGCCGAGGCAATGGTGGCGCATGGCTACACGACGCCTGCCAGGCTGGGAATTCTGGGCCGCAGCGCGGGCGGGTTGTTGGTGGCGGCCAGCATGAACCTACGCCCAGACCTTTTTGGCGCCGTTGTTGCCAGCGTCCCTTTCGTGGATGTCCTCAACACGATGCTGGATGCTAGCCTGCCGCTGACAGTTGGGGAGTATGAAGAGTGGGGAAATCCTCAAAATCAGAAGTTTTTCGACATCATCCGCAGCTACTCGCCGTATGACAATCTTCGCCCCGGGCGGTACCCGCATCTCTTGGTGACAGCGGGTCTGCACGACCCGCGTGTGTCCTATTGGGAGCCTGCCAAGTTTGTTGCGCGCCTCCGTGCCCTTGCGGAGGGAGATCGCTTGCTACTGCTGAAGACGGAACTGGGCGCCGGGCATTTTGGACCTTCCGGGCGCTATGACGCCTGGAAAGAGACGGCGTTTGAGTACGCGTTCCTGATCCATACACTGGCACCGGAACTGGAATCCGCACTCTGATGGGGCTACAGGACGGTTGAGGATCTATTCCTATAAAAAAAGCGGCTTCCAGTGGAAGCCGCGAGAAGCAAGGGAACAGACAGAATGACTCTTGGGAGTAATGCCGCAGGGCAACCGATGCTCCGCACCTGGCCGCCCACCGGCCTACGTTTCTGGTGACGCAGCCTTAGGCCAGCAGGTTTCAATTCTCACGTCGACAGGCGTTGCAGCCGCGGCGAGCAAACAGAGCAAGAATCCGCGTTGAATGGCTCCGAATTTGGGAACAGTCTGGGACGCTTCCTCTTACAATGGAAGCAGTCCAGTGCGCTTGGCATTGTGGCCGGGTTTCGTTGGTGCTGTATGCCATTACAGTGTGATGGTGTCGTGACTTTGGGTTGGGGGTGTCGAAGGATGCTTCGTCTCCGTCTCCGCTGATAAGTCGGTCTGCAGCCTGTGGGGAGTATAGCCAGTGGCTGAAACGCTCTTCCATCTCGCGTCTCGGATACTCGTTGTCGACGATGAAGTGCATATTGCGCGCTTTTTGCAGTTCCTGCTCGCGAAAGAGGGCTACCAAACGGCCGTTGCTCATGACGGGTTGGGGGCGCTGGATCTTTATCAGCAGTTTGAGCCGGATGGCATCCTGTTGGATGTGATCCTTCCCAAGTTGTGCGGCATTGACGTGTTGCGGCGGATCCATGCCTCTTTGGACCCGCAAAGCCAGCCACCAGTCATTCTGCTGCTGACCGGACTGAATCGGCAGGAGATTCCCGCTGATATTATAAAGTTGGGTGCAGTGGCTCACTGTCCAAAACCTGTGGCTCCGAGTGCGTTGATCCGTACCCTACATGCACATGGCCTGTACGGCTATTCGCATCATCAGGCTGGGATGCACGTATCCAGGGCTCGCGTGTAGCGGCTCGCATCTTCCGGTTGGGCGGGGATATCTCCAGACTTCATGGATCCGAATTACGGTTTTCTGCCTTACGTTGAGCATGATGCGGCGGCTGTGTATGAGACGCAGGTGCGCAAGGCTCTCTATGGGCGTCCAGCCGAGTTTGCCACAGCATCCGGCTCCGCACTGGCATGGGAGTTCGGTGGCATCCTGTCCTGGGTAGTTTCCTCCCCTGAGGCATCATTCCGTATCGACCACGGCCAGTTGCGGTTCCTCGATTCGAATCCTGGCAGCAGTAACTCTGACAACTTCGCCGCCAGTGGCGCAGACGCCATCCTGGCAGAATCCTCTGCTGGAGAATCCGCGCTGGATACGCCGCCTGTGCATGGGACTGCGCAAAGTGTCACAGATGGAAAGGTTGGCCAGGAACCCGAATCTGGCGGACGATACTACCTGCGCATTCCGGCCACCATTCAGAATCAGTTGATTGGCTACATCCACATATGCTGTCCATCTCGGATGGTGCGTTCCGGCCTGGTGGGCATGCTGGGCTACATGCTGGAACTGGTGGAGAAAGAGAGGCAGGAAGATTCCCTGCTTCAGGAACTCAGTGCCAGTTGGGAGAGCCTGGATGCCCTGTTTGAATGGACCGTGGATATGCGCAACCTGCCCAACCGGCAGGAAATGCTAAACCGCATTATCGAAAGGGCGGTGGCCGTGCGCCCAGGGGCACGCGCCATTCTGTGGATTGAGGACGACCATCTTCTGGTTCCTACGGCTTGGGTGGCCGACAGCAAGCCGCTACCCCGTAACAAGGATGTGGGCGTCGTGGGGCGCGCCCTCGACCAGCGAAATAGCCTGGTGTTGCGCCGAGCGGGACATCTCTCCCAAATCCTTGATACTGAACCGGAATTGAAAGGCGCCAGCTCCGTTGTAGTGGTTCCCATCAGCACACAAAGCCAATTGCACGGTGCGCTGGAGGTGTGGAGCGATGAGGAGGATGTCGACTTCGAATCGCCGCAGTTGCGCCTTCTTGAGGCTCTTTCGATGCAAGCCGCACTGGTGGTGGAAAACGACCGGCTCTATACCTCCCAGATGGAGTCCGAACGTCTGCGCCAGGAAGTCGATATCGGGTCTCGTATCCAGCAATCGCTGCTATTTTCAAAGGTGCCGGAACGCATTGAAGGGGCCACCCTGGCGTCACTGACGTTGCCCTCCCAGACCATTGACGGCGACTTTTACGACATTGTGGACCATAGCCCTCACTGCTTTGATGTGGTGGTGGGGGATGTGATGGGTAAAGGCGTCCCGGCGGCGATTCTGGCCGCAGCGGCGAAAAGTGGTCTTTTCCGGAGCCTGTGCCAGTTGATGGTGGATGCCGGACGCCGTGATATTCCGCAGCCGGATGCCATTGTCACCAAACTGAATGGCGCTCTGGCCAGACAAATGATTAGCGTGGATAGCTTTGCCAGCATGAGCTATGCGCGCTTCAACCTGAAGACCAAGACCGTCACATACGTTGACGCGGGCCATACCAAAACCTTCCACTTGCGCGTTCGTGACCACCAGACCTTTCTGCTGCAGGGTGAGAATCTTCCCCTGGGCATCATTCAGGATGAGGTGTACCAGCAGATTGCGCACGGCTTCGAGCCCGGCGATATCTTCGTGTTCTACTCAGACGGGATTACCGAGGCCCGCAATGCGGAGGGCGAATTCTACGGAGAGTTCCGCCTGTATGACTGCGTGCGCAAAGCGACCGACCGCACTGCTGAGGGTCTGGTAAGCGCCATCCGCCAGAACGTGGTCTCATTCAGCGGGCGCGAACTATTTCAGGACGACCTTACCTGCGTGGTGGTGCGGATTGAGCCGCAGTCCAGCACCGCGATCTCGATGCGCGAGAGCCGCGTCTTCTCGAGCGACCTCCATGAACTATCACGGATCCGTCAGTGGGTGAACGACCTTTGGCTGCGCTGGACACCGCGCGGTCTCGACGAAGGTTTACTTTACCAGTTGGTGCTGGCCGTAAACGAGGTGGCCAGCAACGTGATGCGTCATGCCTATCGCGGCGATACGCAGCAGCGCATCCGGATGCGCGCCTGGGTGCGGCAAAACCGGTTTACGCTGGAACTGGCCCACACCGGTGAGCCGTTTGACCCGGGTGCAAAATCCAATCCCGTATTCGATGGTAGCCGGGAGGGCGGGTTTGGCGTCTTCATTATTGAGAATTCTGTGGACGAAATCGTATATTCCCGAAACGATGGCGACTGGCACACGATTAGAATAGAGAAGAGCTTCTACGCAGCTTCGCAGGAGAAGGATTGAGCAATGTCCGTGGTAACGATTAATTTGGACGATGTGGTGGTGGTGGAGGTACCGGGACCCAGCCTGGATGCCAGCAACTCCAAGGATTTCAAGTCAGAAGTGGCTCCTATCCTGAACTCTGCTCAAAAGGTGATCTTTGATCTTGAGCACCTGGGTTTTGTGGATTCGAGCGGGCTGGGGTCCATCCTTTCGTGCCTACGCCAACTGAATGGGGCGGGCGGAGACCTGAAGCTCTGCGGCATGACCAAACCCGTGCGCGCGCTTTTCGAACTGGTGCGTATGCATCGCATCTTCGAGATTTACGAGTCGCGCGACGAAGCACTGGCGGCGTTCAAGACGCCCGGTTCCATCTCACCGATGGGGCGCGGTTAGGTTGCCGCTGCGACGATAAGCTGAACCCTCTAATCCATATCCTTCATCTCTATCGGTTTGAGGGCGTTTGGTCTTTGCGCCTGGCGTTTGCTTTGAAGGTTTGGAAAGGGCGCGTTTTTTCGCATGATTCGCATTGAAGAAACACCCTGGCGCGTGATGGTGCAGCACGCCCAGGAATCGTACCCCAATGAGTGCTGCGGAGCCATGCTGGGCAGAAGTCTCCCGCAGAATGGGGGAGATCTTAGGGAAGTTGCACTGGCCGTTCCGCTCGAGAACGTCTACGAAGGCGGGCAGGCAGATCGCTATGAGATTCGGCCCGTGGATTTGTTGCGTGTTGAACGCGAAGCCCGATCCGCGGGACTGACGTTGCTGGGGATTTACCATTCCCATCCGGACTGCGCGGCGTATTTCTCAAAAACCGACCTGGAGAATAGTTGCCCGTGGTACCTTTTTCTGGTGATCTCCGTGCGAAACGGGCAGTTCGCGGAGGCCAATTGCTTCCAGCCCAATGCGGAAATGACCGAGGCGCCGCCTGTGATGATGGAGGCCCCGCTACTGCTAACGGCGACTCCAGCCGCTTCAATGATCTCAGTTTCAGAAAAGGATAATCAGTAAGCAATGACCAGCATCAGCATCCCCACGCCACTGCGGCAGTTTACAAATGGCCAGGATTCCGTGGCCCTGGAAGGCGGCACGGTAGGCGAGTTGCTGGATGCGCTCACGCTCCAGTTTCCAGGGTTGAAGCAACACCTCTTTAACGACGAGGGCAAACTGCGCAGCTTCGTGAACGTGTACCTGAACGATGAGGACATCCGCTACCTGCAGAAAACGGCCTCGCCGGTAAAGGACGGCGACAGCATTACGATTATTCCCAGCATCGCCGGTGGCCGTGGAATGATTGACCGCGGTGGCGTGGCCGTTTAGCGAACGCCCTACGAAAGGAACCTGAGAATCATGGCCCCCATTCCAGAAGCGGACAGCCCGACCATGGCCGCACTTTCTAACGATGAGATTCATCGCTATAGCCGTCACCTCATTTTGCCGGAGGTGGGGGTAGAAGGGCAGCGCAAGCTGAAGGCCTCGCGCGTTCTGTTGGTGGGTACCGGAGGGCTGGGCTCGCCAGCGGCAATGTACCTGGCTGCCGCCGGTGTGGGTACCATCGGCCTGGTGGATTTCGACGTGGTGGACGTCACCAACCTGCAGAGGCAGATTATCCACGGCACGAAGGACATCGGGCGAAAGAAGATTGAGTCTGCCATGGATTCTCTTCGCGACCTGAACCCTCACACGCGGTTGATTCCCCACGAGGAAGCGCTTACCAGCGCCAATGCGCTGGATATCATTCGCAATTACGACATGGTGGTGGACGGCACGGACAACTTCCCCACACGCTATCTGGTGAATGATGCCTGCGTGTTGATGGGAAAGCCAAACGTCTATGGCTCTATTTTTCGCTTTGAAGGCCAGGTAACGGTGCTCTGCACGCCGGACGGGCCGTGTTATCGCTGCATGTATCCTGAGCCACCCCCTCCTGGCCTTGTGCCGAGCTGCGCGGAAGGCGGAGTGCTTGGCATCCTTCCGGGGGTGGTGGGGTGCCTTCAGGCGACGGAGGCCGTGAAGCTGATCCTGGGTATCGGCAATCCCTTGGTGGGGCGTTTGCTTACCTACAACGCGCTCGACATGAGTTTCCGTACCTTCAAGGTGCGGCGAGACCCTGAGTGGGCACCCGGAGCGCCACATCCGCAGATCATGGGACTGATTGATTATGCTCAATTTTGCGGGGTACCACACGGCAGCGAGTCACCCAAGCTGGAGGAAACAGTGCTTCCTGAAGTTACCCCCCTGGAACTGAAAGCGAAGATTGATGGCGGCGAAGGGATCGTCCTGATTGATGTTCGGGAAGTACACGAGCATCAGATCTGCAACCTGCCCCTTGCTACTCTCATTCCACTGGGTACGCTGCCACAACGGTTGGGGGAACTCGATCCCTCGCGGGAAATCGTGATCCACTGCAAGAGCGGGATGCGCAGCGCCAAGGCCTGCGGCATCCTTCGGGATGCGGGCTTCCGCAACGTATGGAACCTGAAGGGTGGCATTCTCGCATGGAGTGACCAGGTAGACTCCAGCGTGCCGAAATACTGACAGATTCGCGCGGTGTTGCCTGAAAACCACGCCAAAGTGGGCAAACGCCAAAATTCTCCGGTCCTTCACCCACGGCGCGCATCTCTGAAGCAAAGGGATGGCACTTGTACGCGGCAGTCTGGATTCCCGGTTTGAGCTCGTAGGCGTGGTGGCCGAGAGCAGTGCGGGTACGGTGTATGTTGCCCGCTGTCGCGATACCCGCGCCCTGGTGTGTCTGCAGTTCGTAGGCTGGGCGCACTCTACCTCTGCCCAGCGGCAACGCTTTGTCTACGAGGCAAGGCAGGCCGCCCGCCTCTCTCATCCCAATCTATTGCCCATCCAGGAGGTGCTGGAGGGTGACGACGGGATGCTGGTGGTCTACGACTACGAACCCTGCCAAACCCTTGCCTCCATGCTTGCCAACGGTGCTTTGTCCGTGAAGCAGGCAACTGCTTTTGCCATGCAGATTGCGGATGTGCTGGAGATCACCAGCCGCCAGGGGATTTTGCATGGGTATGTGGACCCAACCTCCATTCTGGTAACGGATCGCGGTCTTGCAAAGCTGATGGGCTTTGGATGCGGGCGGCTGCGTGCCATTGAGGATGAGGCCCAAATCCGGAGTGAGGATCTTCCCGCGGAGGCGGCAAAGGCACTGGAGCGCACGAGATTGCGCCGCGTGGCCTATCAGGCTCCGGAATGCCTGAACGGAGTTTCGGCGGACTCCCGTTCGGAAGTGTTTTCGCTGGGCTGTGTGCTCTACGAGATGCTTAGCGGCAAGCGTGCGTTTGCTAAGCGGACCAGTGAGCTGACAGCGCGCGCCGTTGTGGACCAGCCGCCGCGACCCCTTAGCGAGCTGGTTGCTGGAGTTCCGCAGGAAGTGGCCTCCATCTTGCGGCGCTGCCTGCGCAAGCATCCGGACCGTCGCTATCAGCACTTGCTGGACTTGAAGATCGACCTGCAGAACTTCCGCGAGGAGGTGGAGTTTGCGGAGATCATAGGTTCCGTGGAGCCTGCCCGCTTTCGCTGGCGTTGGAAGCTGTTGGCGCTGGTGCCCGTGATCTGGGCCAGCGTGTATTTTGGTGTTCCGCGTATCCTGTTGCAACACATCAAGCCGCGAGGCTTGCCCACGCCCGCGCTACGGCGAGTGACCGAGGGCATTAGCCTAACCACTGACCCCTTCGTAAGTGCCAACGGAAGCACCCTGGTGTTTTCGAGTGACCGCGACAGCGGGGGCCTGGACATCTATGTGCAGGACCTGGGGACCGAGGGCAGGGAAGCCCCCGTACGCAGACTGACGACGGACCCAGCCGACGAACGTGAGCCAGCACTCTCGCCGGATGGACGCATGGTGGCCTACCGGAATGACCGACTGGCCGGCGGGATCTATACCGTTCCCGTGGATGGCAGCGCGCCGCCGCGCTGGATTGCGAACCAGGGACGTCGTCCTCGCTATTCGCCGGATGGCAAATGGATCGCCTTCTGGGCGCGGACTCTGCGCGCAGAGGAACTGGGCAGCCTCTACCTGATGCCTGCCGAAGGGGGGACACCGCGACAACTGGTGCCGGACTTCCATACTGCACTCTTGCCAGTGTGGAGCCCTGATGGCGAATTCATCCTTTTCCTGGGGGCGCGCAAGAAAGGGGACTGGCTGGAGTTTTGGGTGGTGCCGCGGGAGGGAGGCACGGCGGTCACTATCGATAGCTATCGCGTGGTCCGCCGCTGGTTCATCACGCAGATGGTGCCCGATGCCTGGGTGAACGATACGCTTTACTTCACCGGCACGGCAAATGAAAAGACTGGGCTTTGGCGCATCCACCTGCCCTTGGCTACCAAGCGCGTGGATTCTGATTCCTTGCCGTTGTTCCAGGGAGCAGAGCATGATGGGCATGCCACTGTGGCGGAGGATGGGCGCGTCTTCTTTGCCCGGTTGAAGGATAGCATTCAGCTTTGGAGCGTACCTGTTGACGCCAATCGCGGCCGGCTGACAGGGGAGCTATCGAGATTCTTTGCGGATGAGGGAGCCACGGTGCGGCCTTCGTTGAGCGAGGACGGCAACCTGCTTGCCTACACCAGCGACAAGAGCGGGACGCAGAACGTATGGCTCCGGAATTTGCAGACCGGCGATGAGACTCGCATCACTGACAACCCTCACGATTATTTCACCCCCACTGGCGTGTTGAGCGCCAACGGCGAATGGCTGGCCTTCACCCGTTACGAGAGAGGTCGTACGATCACGTTTGCGAGGTCTACCGAAACCGGGGAGGAAACGCGCCTCTGCGATCAATGCGAGACCCCGCGGGATTGGAGTCGCGACGCGAACCATCTGCTCTATGTGCGATCGGCTCGCAACTACAGCATTGGGATGGTGGAGCGTGGTACAGGCGCTAACACTATTCTGGTCCAGAGTGATCGCGTCCCCCTACTGGCTCCGCGTTTCTCTCCAGACAACCGCTGGATTGCATTTCATGCGCTGGAAAGCCCCGATCTGCGCAAGGTGTTTGCGCAGGCGATTGCGGGCACTTCTTCGGCTGCGGAGCGGACGTGGGTTTCCGTAACCAGCGGGCGCATCCTGGACCGGGGTGCGCAATGGTCCCCGGACGGAAACCTGCTCTACTTCATGAGCGAGCGCGATGGGCGACGCAACATTTATGCGCAGGCGGTGGACCCAGCTACCAAGAAGCCCCAAGGAGAACCGTTTGTGGTCTACGGCAACCGTGCCACCCAGCGCAGCCTGTTGAATGTGCCACGCGGCCTTGCGGAGATGATCGTGGCCAGAGACAAGCTCATCTTCACTATGGGTGAGTACACCGGCAACATCTATGAAGCGACTTTCCCGGAGTAGCGCCACGGTGGATGGCTGGGTTGGCCTTAACGTTCGAGAAGCAGGATTGCGACGTCGTCTACCTTCTCGATATCGATGCCGGATCCCTCTTCGTGCTTGTAGACTTCCGCGCTCTCCTGCCCGCGAGGCGTAAGCAGCGTTGCCTTCTGGAATACATCCACGGTATGCACGGTGATGGCTTCCACAGGGTAGTCTGAGAAGTTCACCAGATGCAGCACCAGGGTTTTCCCATCGTCAGCAGACTTCAGGTTGCTAAGCATGGCCGGTGCACCGAAGAGCCTGACTGCGAAGTTCTCACGGCCAATTACGCGATTGATTTCCTTCCAGACTTCATCAAGCTGGGCAATTTGGTCGTCGGTGAAGGTGATGGCCTCTGGCGGAGGGAGTGTGAGTTTCCACTGCGGCGGGCCGTTGATGACCGTTGCTCCACTCCGGGCCGCCCCGCGGACCGATTCCTTTTGCGGATCCGTTAGCGATGGAGGGTCGATGTTCAGAAGGAGTTTCAGGGGCTGGCCCTGTGTCTTGCCTAGAAAGCCCGGGGGAATGACCATGGCTGGGATGTGCTTGCTCTCCACCATATCCAGCACGCTACCGGAGACAAGTGCGCCTGAACTCGCATCCTGGACGATGGCCAACGAGCTATAGTCGGGCATCTGCGAGTAGGCGCGTTGCTGCTGGTAAAAGCGTAGGACGCTGTTTACCTCCCGCCAGGCCTTTATGGAGGCGGGGGTGTCACCAAGCAGTTGCTGCCAGAACTCATCCTGGAAGCTGAGCACCCAGCGGGCGCCAGCCATTTCCGCGTCGCCAATTGCCTGGATGTAGCGGGAGACGGGCACGTGCTGTCCATCGGGAGGTCGGTTGGCAATCCAGACTGCCTGCTTCTCGGGCGTGATGGCACGCACGAAGCGCAGGAAACCGGAATTGGTATCAATCCATGGTGGCCCGCTTGGGGCGGCCTCGGCTTCGCCCTCGTGGCCCAGCTTTACTCCGGCCCAAAGGCCCTGGTAGGTGCCCACTACCGGGTGGATGCTATCCTCTGCCGCCGGCATTCGTACGCGCTCCGGCAGCCAGACAAAGGGTTTGCTGTCCTTCGCGGCAAGAGCTTCCAAGGCTTCCTTGCTCTCAGGGCGGGCCAGACTCTCCGCATAGAGTGCGTCCACGCCCGCCGCCAGTGCCTTGCTGGCGGCGGCTTCCGGGTTGTCCGCCGGCATTGCTGCCAATACCATCACTCCTCGCTTGCGGGCGGCTTCCAGAAATTCGGATGTCCACGCGGGTTCTTCCACAACCAGGCAGTTGACGGAGGAATTTTCCAGCAGGCGGAGGCTGGACGGGTTCGAAGGCTGCCAGCGGGCAGGAGTACAGTCTGCCAGGGAAATGGCGGAAACGGCAGTGAGGAAAAGGGTAAGCAGCATGATTTGGACCCGCTACCCTCGAATGTAGCAGAGCCGGGATTCCCGTTATCAGGGTCTGTCGGCTGAAGGATTGTCCGGGCGGGCAGTGCGCGTGCGAAGCGCCTCCTTGCGCGCGTCAAGCTGCCGGGCGAACTCCGGGAGTCTGCGCTTCGTTGCCGTGCCCAGGGCTCGCAATTCGGCAAGAAACAGGTCGAGGTCCTCGCCGCAGGCTTGGTATAGCTGGTAAAGCTGCGGATACCAGCGGGTATAGCTGTGGTCAAACGCAAGGCCCGCATTGTTGGGTGCCGGCAGACAGGGGTTAATGCTGTGGCCAGTCCCGAAGCTGGCACACTCATCGGCGACGCGAGCAAACAGGCGCGCCTTCTCACTGGCGGTCTCCTGCCGGGTGCGCTTCCCGGCGCGGTGGGAAGCGTATAAGGCTCGCAGCTCCTCGTGCAGCGCATTCACGGATGCAGCTTTTCGGGAATAGAGGACGGCATCTCCAGTAAGGCGGGTGGCGGTAGTAGTGTCTCCTTCGCGACGGGCGAACTCGGCGGCAGTAAGCATGCCAAGTAACGTGCTGGCAGCCTCCGCGACGGGATGAGGCAGACGTTCCAGTTGCGGGTCCTCGTGGACTTCCTCGTGCGCAGCCACCATCAGCGCCCGCTCCTCCGATGCCGCTTCCAAGGATGCGGTGATGGGTGAATCCTCAAACGCGACGGCTTCCACCTTGTGGAAGTAGACGTCAAACGCGGCGGCGTCCAGATGACAGCCGCTGGCATCGCTCTCGCGGTAGCCGAGGTCGTCATAGGAATCCGGCAGTTCAAACGGGCCGGTGTAGTAGCAGAGGAAATAGGCCTCCTTGCCGGGCGCACCGCGGCGGAAGTTGCCGGTGCGTGGAAATCCCTTCTCATTGGAAAAGTCCTGGAGCCGGGCAATGCGCTGCTGCCGCTCAGTGGGCACGACTGCATCGCGTCGCGCGCATCCAGCAGCACACAGCAGAAGGGCTACCACCAGCATCCGCACCAGCACGCGTTACCCCAGCACCTTTCGCGTGACAGAGAGCACCACTCCGCGAGGAAACAGGCGGTTGGTGAAGGCCAACATCCGATTCGCCATTCCGTGGATCACGGTGCGCTTGCCCGCAAACATCGCACGCAGTCCCAGTTCCGCAACCTCGCGGGAACTTGGCAGTTTGCGGCGCGCCATTGCTCTGTCGGCCATGCGGGCGGCGTCAAAGAATTCAGATTGCGTGGGGCCAGGGCAGAGTGTGCTGGCCACCACACCGGTACCCTGCAATTCGCTCCAAAGCGCCTCCGTGAAAGATAGGACGAACGACTTGGTAGCGAAGTAGACAGCCATACCAGGGCCAGGCTGGAAGGCAGCCGTGGAGGCCACGTTCAAAATGTATCCCTGTTTACGGGCAAGCATGCCCGGGAGGGCGAAGCGCGTGAGCGCGGTGAGCGACACGATGTTGAGGTGCAACATATCCTGGGTTCGCGGCCAGTCAGATCCGGCAAAATGTCCGTGGTCGCCAAAGCCGGCATTGTTCACCAGGACGCCCACTTCCAGACCCTCGGCCTCCACCTGCCGCCAGAGTTCCTCGGCGGATGCCGAACTGGCGAGGTTAGAGACGAAGACTCTGGTGGCTACGCCGTGGGACGATTCCACTTCCTGCGCCAGTGCGCGAAGCCGGTCTTCTCGCCTTGCCGCCAGTGCCAGCGGATAGCCTTGTGCGGCGAGCAGGCGCGCAAACTCGGATCCAATTCCGCTTGAGGCGCCGGTAATCAGAACCCAGGGTTTTTGCAGTGAGGACATAGCTCTAAGTATCCGACGATTGGGATGATCGTTGCGCCGGGCGCACCGGATGGAACCCGGGAGGTGCCGTTCACCGAAGGGTTTTGTCTCACCGAATAGATTCGTCGGGTTTCAGTATCCAACAGGAAGGGTGCGGATGCATGCCGATGTGCGGATAGTAGTCCACCGCTTTGGGCGCAGCCAGCAGGATGACAGTGGCCGGATCGCCTGCTTCCTGCGTGCGCTGGATCAATTCCCGTCCGATGCCCTGCCTCTGGTGCGATAGCCGGACGGCCAGGCACGAGAGGTAGGTGGCGTAGCAGTAATCGGAGAGAGAGCGGGCAATCCCCACCAGCAGGTCGCCATCCCGAGCCGTCACTACAAGATTGGCCTGGGCCATCATCTTCCGCATACGCGCCAGGTCATCAATTGGGCGTCGTTCACCCAGCGCGGAGCTGCGGTACAAGTCGATGACTTCATCAAGGGGCAGCACTCCACCCGTGGCATGGATCTCATATCGCAGCATGCCACCAGAATAGCGGGCAGCGCGATGCGCAGGGGAGGTGGCGGCGTGGAGTACCTGTTGCGCCTGGTTAGCGGCTAAGCACCTGGTGAGCGATCAACACACGATTCTTGCCTTCGTTCTTCGCCTGAAACAGCTGCTCGTCGGCCCGCTCCAGTAGCGAGTTGATGTTATCGGCTACCGAGGCTAGTGCGCCGCCAATGGACACGGTAATCTGCGGGCAGCTCTCCACTTCGTTCCAGCGGTTTTCCTGGATGCGGGCGCGGCATCGCTCTGCACAGATTTCCAACTGTCCGAAATCCTCGGCGCTGACAATTGCCAGAAACTCGTCGCCTCCCCAGCGAAACATCATGTCGTTTCCGCGCAGGGCGGCCCGAAGAACCGTAGATACGCCTCGCAATGCAAAGTCGCCTACGGGGTGGCCGTTTTCGTCATTGATGCGCTTGAAGTTATCGATGTCGAACAGCAGGATGCCAAAATGGGTCTGCTCTTCTTCAAGACGCTTCATGGCTTGGGCCAGCCGTGACTCAGCAGAACGCCGGTTGGGCAATCCGGTAAGCAGGTCGTTATAGGCAGCATTTTCCAATTGCTTCAAGCGCCGGAAAACGTCAGCCTGATCCTGCAGGTAGTCAATGTTGTTGCGGATGTCCACCCAGCAGCAAACCGCACCAATCACGCGGTTGCCGTCGTCCCGGATGGGCGCAGCGTGCATGGCGAAGGGGATGCGCAAGCCATCGCGACGGCGGATGTGCAGTTCCAGGGACGCGGGCTTTCCAGTGGTGACCGCTGCCCGTAAGGGGCATTGGGCAGGCAGAATGGGGCGCTCCACCAGGTCAGTGGCTTCCAGCACTTCCTGGTTGAAAATCTTCCACAATACTTCGGGTGGTTCAAAACCGGTTTGGCGCGTGGCAGCCTCGTTCCAATAAATAATGCGGAGGTCAAGGTCCACGCAGTGCACGGGAATACGCAGTGCATCCAACACAGTCCGAAAGATATTGAACGGACCGCTTGGGGTGTTGGGGTGCACCGGAGAGGCTTCGCCTGCTGCGTTCTCGGCCGTCGAAATAGGGACGTTACCATCCATAAGTAGAACTCAACCTGTCCATCGGCGGAACTCGCCGCCGTCTTGCCTAACTATAGCCGCCAATGCCCCCACGATTAGGGGCGAAAGCTTTGCGTCAGGTAATGGAACCTGGCACGGGAGATTCGGCAATTCCACTAGCTCCCGGTTTAATGCGAATCCGCAACCAGTTCATCACACTACGTTTTGCAGATTCCGCGGCTCCCTGAAAATCAAGCACTAGTACAGATCGGCCAGATGGTACCAAGCGTGAGTTGACCGGGGCAGATACCCTCAAAAGTACTAGGGGTTCCAGCATAGACGGTTCTACCGGTTGCGGATGCCTGCAGTCTGGACCAGACCGGCCATGGATTTGGTGAAGTTTGGAAAATGACCGGATCCGTCACTGTGGATTGACAGGAAGCGGCGAAATAGGGAGTGCTGCCACACGGCCGGAATGACTCCAGGAATGACTCATGGTAACATCTTCGGACAGGCGCCAAACCCAGCTACTGGCGTCGCCCAAAGCGAGCGAGGAGCAGAGTAGATGATTGAAGGATTCAAGCAGTTCATATTTCGCGGGAACGTAGTTGATCTTGCTGTTGGTGTGATTGTTGGCGGCGCGTTTGGCACGATTGTCAGTTCGCTTACCGCGGATGTAATCACACCGATCATTGGGATGTTCGGTGGTCAACCGGACTTCAAGGAGATCGTAGCCGGCCCTGTGATGCTGGGCAATTTCCTGAACGCTGTGGTGGCTTTTGTCATCACTGCGTTTGCGCTATACCTTTTGATTGTGGTTCCCATGAACCGGTACAAGGATCTGCAGGAGAAGAGAAAGGCCGCGGCCGCGGGGCCCCCGGCGGAACCGGTAACCCCGGAGGACATCAAGCTACTCACGGAGATCCGCGACCTGCTGAAGGCCAGGTAAGCGGTCCATTCCCAATTGATCTTGTGTGAACACAAAGGCCAGCCTCATGTGATGAGGCTGGCCTGTTTTGCATGGGTAAGGCACTTACGGGCTTCTGCCTTCAGGGTGGATATTTCCCGCGGGCGAGGATGCCGCGTCAGCCTTCCCAGCGATCATCGTAGCTGCGCCGCTTTTCCGCGGGTGGTTGCAGTAGGGCACTCAGGCCCAGCAGAACAAACACGTAGATGATGGAGCCCACAACCACCCCATAGGGCGTGGGCAACTCCGCACCATCGCTCACCACAAACCCGAACGGCTTCAAAACCGGAAAGAGTGGACGGAACATGTGCCGCAAGGGAAAGGTGTAGAACTCCACAAAGGGGCCGATGAAGCCAGGCAGGTTCGGGCTGCGAATGTCGTAGAGGAAGAGCGCCGAAACCACATAGATGAACATGAAGATGGAAATATTCCGCAGATTCGACTTGAAGGGGCTGTGTGATTTGCGGCGCATAGGAATTTCCTGAAGGCGGACCGCACTAGGGTCGCCGTGCTCTCCTCGGATTGACAATAGCGAAGTAGGCGGCTGGAAACAAGAGAAATGGCGGTCTGTACGAACCTGGAGTGGGCAGGGGAATGCATCCGGCAAGGGAAACAGCAACAAATAGACCCCGGGAGAACAATCCCCGGGGTCTTTCACTCGTTTGAGGCTATGGTTGAGTGAACTCGCAGTGTACCAAACCAAGAAGCACGCCCAAAAGCCGTTCTTACGTCAATTCGGTACTGACACGAACCACATGCATCTTTCGCGGCAAGCGCAAAGCGCAGTCTAGGTCTGGGCATCCAGATAGTGCTGTGGTGGCAGTTCCCGCAGACGCTGAGCAGCGGCTTCGGGCGTGATGTCGCGTTGCGGTGTGCCCAGCATTTCATAGCCAACCATGAACTTGCGTACCGTGGCGGAACGCAGCAATGGTGGATAGAAGTGGGCATGGAAATGCCATTCGGGATGCGGTTGCTGGTCGGTGGGGCTTTGGTGAAAGCCCATCGAGTAAGGGAACGAGGTCTCAAACAGGTTGTCGTAGCGGGTGACCGTTTCAAGGAGGATCGAGGCGAGCGCCGCTTTCTCCTCGGCGGACATCTGGGGCATACACCCAAACGGGCGACGAGAGATGATCATCGTCTCAAATGGCCAAAGTGCCCAGAAGGGGACCAGTGCGACGAAATGACTATTGGCGCAGACGATGCGCTCGTCCTTACGCAGTTCCAACTGCAGGTAGGCAGAGAGCAGGGTTTGCTGGTGACGCGCAAAATAAGCCGCCTGCGCCGCCTGTTCCTTCAGGATCTCGTTGGGTAGGTTGCGAGTGGCCCAGATCTGTCCGTGGGGATGTGGGTTGCTTGCCCCCATCATCACGCCTCGATTTTCGAAAATCTGCACGTAGCGCACATCGGAACGAACGCCTAGTTCCAGGTACTGCTCTGTCCACGTGTCGATGACGGTCTCCAGGGTAGACTGTCCAAGACGCGCGAGGGTGAGGTCGTGTCGAGGGCTGAAACAGATTACCCGGCAGATCCCATTCTCGCCTTCCGCCACCAGCAGATTCTCCTCGTTGAATCGGCTTGCCGGCGAATGGGGCAGCAGGGCTGCGAAGTCGTTATCGAACACAAAGGTAGACGCATAGTCCGGGTTCTGGTGCCCACCAGCGCGCATATTTCCGGGGCAAAGGTAACACTGCGGATCGTGGGAAATGGCCACGGCAGGAGCGGATTTCTCCACCTGCCCCTGCCAGGGTCGCTTCGTGCGATGCGGAGAAACCAGCACCCATTCTCCGGTAAGCAGGTTTAGCCGCCGGTGCGGGTGCTCAGTAAAGTCGAGCGCGTCCGCTGCATCGTGATCTTGGTTTACATCCATGGAACCTCCAGGTGCATGCCGCGATGGCAAAGATCGCAGCTATCAGCATCGGTGTAGTATTGCGCGTTTAGCTTTGCAAGGTAGAAGAAGGGAATGTCGCGAATGACAGGCGTAGACGGTGTGGGCTGGTAGACCAACGTGGCGATGGCCATAACCTCGGCTCCGCTTTTGTCGCACAGCTGACGCAGTTCGTTGATACGCGCGCCGGAGCGGTATACGTCATCCACGATCACTACCTTCTCCCCGCGCTCCTGTTCCAGGTAAGGCCGGAAGCGCATGGGCTGCTCGCCATCCTTCTCGCCCCAGTAAACCTGGCGCGCCTGTACCGCCTCAGAGATTCCATAGGCGATGGGAAGCCCGCTGGTGCTGGCGGCGATCAGCGAGAGTCCATTCAGGGACGCACGAATTTCTGTGTCGGTGCGTAGCTTCCGGCTGAGGCCCACGCTAAGGGTCTTGGAAACGCGTGCGTCACGCATAGCCAGCGACACCTGCAGGTAATGGTCAGTGTGGATCCCGCTGGAGAGGCAGAAATGGCCGGGGCGTAGCGCACCGGTCTTGCGCAGGACCGCGATCACCTCCTGCTGGGTGGGGATGAGTTCAGTCATGGAATCAGTTCGCTCCTTTGCCGGTTAGCACAATCGGAATCGTAAGTAGCAGGATCTTGACATCAAGGGCCAGTGACCAGTTATCGATGTACTGAAGGTCCTTTCGCATCATCGTATCGAAATCCAGACGATCCCGGCCTTCGATAGCCCACAGGCAGGTGAGCCCAGGGCGCATGCGGAGTCTGCGGCGCTGCCAGCGTTCGTATTTCTCAACTTCCGGGGCGATGGGGGGGCGGGGACCCACCAATGACATATCGCCCTTAATGACATTCCACAATTGAGGCAGTTCGTCGATGGAGGTGCGGCGCAGCCATCGTCCAATGGGGGTTAGCCGCGGGTCATTGCGAATCTTAAAGACGGTAGATTTTTCGTTGAGGTGTTCCAGCGAGGCGCGCAAGGCCTCGGCATTCCGCACCATGGAGCGGAACTTGTACAGCGTGAAGCGGCGTCCGTTCAATCCGCATCGCTCCTGTCGGAAGATCACCGGGCCAGCAGAGGTCCACTTCACTGCCAGCGCAGTCAGCAGCAGCAGAGGACTTAGGGCGACTAGCCCTGCTCCAGCCAGCAGCAAGTCCAACGTCCTCTTCAACAGCAGGCGCAACTCATCGTGGGGTGTGGCGGAAAAGGTGAGCAGGGGAATGGCTCCCAGTGTTTCCAGGTACATTTCGCTGTTCACGTGGGGGAACTGATTCAACGCAATCCGGGTGCGGATGCCTTCTTCATCGCACTCCAGAAACACGTCCTGTAACTGAGACAGATCGCTCTGGTCCACCGCAAAGATGATTTCATCCAGCACATTATGCTCAAGGCGGTTGCGAAGCTGGTTGATGGAGTAAACGGGGTATGGCCGGGACAGGTGGATGCTGTCTTGCTCCGGCTCGGAAGGAAGGCGGAAGAACCCCTCGAAGCGAAATCCAAAGGCGGAGGCCGCTTCCAATTGCCGAGCTACCTGTAGGGCGGATTCGCCAGATCCTGCCACCATCACATGAATCGGCTGATGAAATCGCTTGCGCCAGACCCCAGCGTAGCGCCGCACCAGCATGCGCCCGGCAACCAGCATCCACCACTGGTTGAAGGCGAAAAGCGCAAAGAACGGACGGCTGAGGTCGAGCCGCAGGCTGAACTCCAGCACCAGCAGTCCCAGCATGGTGACAGCTACGTGGCGGAAGCTGCGGGTGATGATGCGCAGCGTGGAAAGTGACTCCACGTGCCGATAAATCTGCAGAGCGTTGCTCAGCAGCACGTTGCTGGCGGCCGCGAACAGTACCAGCAATAACCTCACCGGGAGGGCGATATCGAAATCGCGCTCCAGCGGCAACCACTGCCTCACCAGAAAGGCGAGCACGAATGCAAACAACACCAACAGCGCATCGCACAGGGCGTAGATTACCTGAAACTTGCGCTGATGCCTGCTGTACACGTTCGCCCGACAGCTTAGCACCGAACTCGAATCGCTGGCATGTCCGGGACTGGCTGACGGCTGGGCGAGGGATAGTAATTGCTAACTTAGCGTACGCTAAGTTATCCTGAAATTCGGGTGATTGTTCCAACTATCACAGGTTGAAGTTTCTTTGCCTACTGTATGAGCTTCCGCGCCGGCACCAAGATGAAAAGCGATGAGCGGCGACGCTGCATTCTTGACGCAGCCAGGGGTTTATTCGCAGAGAAGGGCTTCCTGGGCGTTACTACGCGGCAACTGGCGGCAGCCGTGGGCGTCACAGAGCCTGTGATTTACGAGCACTTTGCGTCGAAGCGAGGGCTTTACGACGAGGTGCTGCTGGAGGAGTCGAAGCTCCAGGTGGCGGAGTTCGCGCGGACGCTCGAGCCTTTTGAGCGAGCGCGGGACGACGTTGGATTCTTTCGCAAGGCAGGCGAGTTTCTGCTGGCAAGGAGCAGTCGCGATCCGGATAAACTCCGCTTCTTGCTGCAGGTACTACTGGAAGGCGGCGAATCCGCGCGTCTTTTCTATGAGAACCAGGTACTGCCGACCCACGAGCGCATCAACCGCTACATTGAGGGACGTATGGCCGATGGTGCCTTTCTCTGCGTGGACAGCCGCGTGGCCACCAGGCAATTTATTAGTTTCGTGGTCTATCACAACTCCTTGCAGTTGTTGGTAGACGATCGATTTATGGAAAAAAACCGAACTGATGTCATTGAGGAAGTGGTCCGGAACTTCCTGAGGGGCATCCAACAGGCTGGGTAATTTGATGAGACATCCCTATCTACTTTTCACTGCTTTGATGGCGGGCAGTTTATGGCTTGGCGGCTGCGCGCAACAGCAAGCGCAAACCGTTGCCGAATCGCCCACCGTCGTGACGGTACAGGCAGCGCGAGCGCAGGAGCGCTCCATTGCGCGCAGCATGTTCGTTACCGGCTCTCTGATGCCTGACGAAATGGTTACGGTGACTGCCGAGGTGGCAGGGCGGGTATCCAAAGTGCATGTGGACTTTGGACAGAGCGTACGCAAGGGCCAGTTGCTGATTGAGCTGGATACCAGGGAACTGGAACTCCGGCTGGCGCGGACCCGCGGAGCTTTGTCCCAGGCACTGGCGCGGCTTGGGCTGCCTCCGGATACCAGCGCGGTGAATGTACGAACCACCCCGGCATTGGAGCAGGCGCGGGCGCTGCTGGAGGAAACCCAGTTCAAATTCGAAAGCGGCAAGAAGCTGGTGGAAAGCGGCGACATCTCGCGCGAGCGCTTTCAGGAACTGGAGCGGGCCATCAAGCAGCAGCAGGCGGCAGTGGAAGCGGCTGAGTACGATCTGCGAACCCAACTGGCCAGTGTGCAGTCCCTTGAGGCTGAAGTGAAGCTTGCTGAGAAGTCAGTGGCGGACGCACGCCAGTATGCCCCGTTTGACGGAAGCGTCACGGAGCGCATGGTGTCGCCAGGGCAGTACCTGAAAGAGAACACCCCGATGATGACTCTGGTAAAGTCATGGCCGCTTCGCCTGCGGCTGGAAGTGCCAGAGAACGCCTCGGCTGCTGTGAAGGAAGGTCGCGCGGTGCGCTTCCAGACCGATGCGTTGCCGGGGGAAGTGTTTGAAGCGACGGTTCGGGAATTGAACGCGCAATTGGAAACGCGCAGCCGTACGCTTACCGCTGAGGCTCGCGTAACAAAGCCGGACGCGAGGCTTCGTCCAGGAATGTTCGTGAAAGTGGAACTGGTGACAGACCCCAGCGCCTCCATCCTGGTTGTGCCAGCCACCAGCATATACACCATCGCGGGGCTCACCAAGCTATTTGTGGTGAACAACGGGACTGCGGAAGAACGCAAGGTGCCGCCGCCTTCCTATCGGGAAAACGGGTGGGTGGACGTGCCTGCCACCTCCCTGAAGGCCGGTGACCTGGTGGCTACCAGCGAACTGCCGGCGCTCTATGACGGGCTTCGTGTGGATGTGCAGGAAAGCAAAGTGACTGCTCAGCGCAGCACAGTTACCACTCCGAAAGCGACTACCGCCGGGGGAACGGAATAGGCTATGCAAAAACTCGCAGAAATCTGTATCCGCCGTCCGGTTTTCGCCACCATGCTCATCATGGCGCTGGTGGTGCTGGGCCTGGATTCCTATCGCAAGCTGGGCGTCGACTTCTTCCCGAAGATTGATTTCCCGTTCGTTTCGGTAGCCACCGTGCTTCGGGGTGCTTCTCCGGAGGAAGTGGAAAGCCAGATTACCAAGAAGATCGAAGAGGCCGTAAACACGGTTGCCGGCATTGACGAGCTACGTTCTATCTCGTCGGAAGGGCTATCCCTGGTCCAGATCTCCTTCGTCCTGGAGAAGGACGCAGATATTGCCGCTCAAGAGGTCCGCGACAAAGTGTCGGCCATCCTGGGGGACTTGCCCGCCGATGCGGATCCGCCGATTGTGGACAAGGTGTCCACCGACGCTACTCCCGTATTGAGCGTGGTGGTGAGTTCCCCGCGCGACCCACGCGAGATCACCAAGATGGTGGATGACCTCATCAAAAAGAACATCGAGACCGTGAACGGCGTGGGGCAGGTGCGCTGGGTGGGCGACCAGACCCGCCAGGTGCAGGTATGGCTGGATATTGAGCGGGCCAATGGTTACAACCTTACCGTTGACCAGATCCGCGCAGCCCTGGCCTCACAGAACGTGGAAGTGCCCGGCGGGCGCGTGGACCAGCAGAACCGCGAACTCACGGTGCGCACGCTAGGTCGTGTGGAGCGTCCGGAGGACTTTGAGCGGATTATCGTCGCGAATCGCGACGGTGCTCCCATCCGCATCAGCGACATCGCCACGGTGGAAGATGGCGTGGAGGAAGTGCGCTCCATTGCGCGTCTGAATGGCGCGCCCGCAGTGGTGCTGGAGGTGCGCAAGCAATCCGGCACGAACAGCCTCACGGTGATTGAAGGAGTGAAAGAGCGCATTGATCTTCTGCGGCCCAGTTTGCCGGCGGACTTCCAGATCATCTACGCCAACGACACCAGCGACTTCATCAACGAGAGCTTTCACGCAGTGCAGGAGCACTTGATTTTGGGCGGCATCCTGGCTTCGCTGGTGGTGTTTGTCTTCATTCGCAACCTTCGCGCAACGCTGATTGCCGCAGTAGCAATTCCCACTTCAATCGTGGCCACCTACACCTTGATGCAGGTGATGGGTTTCACGCTGAACCAGATCACCATGCTGGCGCTCACGCTGGTGGTGGGCGTGGTGATTGACGATGCCATCGTGGTGCTTGAGAACATCTTCCGCTTCATGGAAGAGAAGAATCTTGATCCTTTCCAGGCTGCCATTCAGGGCACACGTGACATTGGCTTGGCGGTGATGGCCACCACCTTCAGCCTCGTAATTATCTTTCTGCCGGTAGCCCTGATGGAAGGCATCGTAGGCCGCTTCATGTCGAGTTTCGGCTATACCGCGGCGTTTGCCATCATGGTCTCTTTGCTAGTGAGCTTTACGCTCACGCCCATGCTGTGCTCACGTTTTCTGAAGCCAAACCCTAAGCGGGACGATGAGGCCGGCACCAAGGAATCCATCATCTTTAAGATCTTCGACAAGCCCTACCTGGCGATGTTGAAGTTCTCCATGAAACGCAGGTGGGTGATTGTGGCCGTCAGCGTGCTGGTGATGGTCTCCATCGTGCCCCTGTTCATGATGGTGGGGAAGGATTTCCTTCCCACGGACGACCAAAGTGAGTTCGAAGTGGTGGTGCGCCTGCCGCTGGGGTCTTCGCTGGACGGAACAAAGAAGGTGATGGAAGCGGTGGAGGATGAGTTGAAGACGCTTCCCGGCCTGGAATTCCTGCTCACAAAAATCGGTGCCGACCAGCAGAAGCGCGTGGACCGCGGCAGCGTTCTGGTGGACCTTGTCGCGATGGACCAGAGAGAGTTCAGTCAACAGGAACTGATGGGTATGGCGCGGGAAAGGCTGGAGAAGTTTAAGGACCTCACCATTGCCGTGCAGCCTCCTTCATTGATCTCCAACACCGGCCCAAACTCCGATGTGATGTTTTTCCTGCAGGGGCCGGACCTCGACACCCTTGATGGTTACGCCCAGAAACTCATTGCAAGGCTCAACGAAACACCAGGGGTTCGGGATGTGTATTCCACCTACGAAGCAGGCAAGCCGGAAGTGCAGATTGACATCAATCGCGATAAAGCGGCTGACCTCAATGTGAACGTGAGTTCCATTGCCAATGCCATGCGTGTTCTGATTGCCGGCGACGACCAGGTGACCACCTACAAGGAAGGCGATGACCGCTACGACGTGCAACTGCGCGCATCCGAACAGTTTCGCAGTTCGCCTGATGCGCTGGATCGGCTTTTCGTTCCGTCGAGCACCTTGGGGAATGTGAAGCTCTCGAACGTGGCCAGCTTGCGCGAGGATACAGGTCCATCGCAAATTGAGCGATACAACCGGCAACGGCAGGTAATGATCCTGGCGAACATCGCCCAGGGGCAATCCTTGGACAATATCATCCAGATCCTGAACCAGGAGGTAGCCGCCCTGAACATGCCTCCCCAGTATGGTTCCGGCTTAACGGGGCGCTCGCGCGAGTTTGAGCGCGCTGCGGTGAGCTACTTCTTTGCGCTGGTGCTTTCGATCGTGTTCATGTACATGATTCTGGCTGCGCAGTTTGAGAGCTTCATCGACCCCGTTACCATCTTGCTTACGCTTCCGCTCAGCATCCCGTTTGCGCTGCTGAGCCTGCTGCTGGCAAACGAGACTTTCTCCATCATTTATTCGTCGCTGGGCATTTTGATGCTCTTCGGCATCGTGAAGAAGAACGCCATCCTGCAAATTGACCACATGAACAATCTGCAGCGGCACGAGGGCATGCCCCGCCTGGAGGCGATTATCCAGGGATGCCAGGACAGGCTGCGTCCCATTCTGATGACCACCGCGTCGCTGGTGGCGGGCATGCTGCCTCTGGCCTTGGGCGGCGGACCTGGCTCCGGTTCCCGGCGTACGGTTGCCATTATCGTGATTGGCGGCCAGTCACTCTGCCTGCTGCTGAGTCTGTTGATTACGCCGGTGGCCTATAGCTTGTTTGACGACATCTCCAAATCTCCATTGTGGCGAAAGGTGACGGGTACGGTGCGCCTTCCCGGGGGCAAGCAGCGCAAACTGGCAACGTCTGTCACTGGCATGATTGGCCTTCTCCTGGTGCTGCTGTGGTTCAGCGGCAGCGCCTTCGCGCAGGACCGGGTGGGCATTCAAGGGAAACAGTCCCTTACTCTGAAGGAAGCCATTGAGCGTGCGGTGGAAAACAATCTGGATGTCCAGATTCAGCGTGTGAATGTGGCCACGGCGCAAGAAAGCGTGAACGCGGCGCAGGGCGCCTTTGACCCTATCCTCCGTTGGAACCCCAATTTGAATTCAGCGATCGTGCCGGTGGCCAGTGTCCTGCAGGCCCCGGATGGAAAGCTGTTTGACCGGACCACCACGCAGAATTTCGGGTTCACGCTGCCCACCACCCGCAATGGGCTCACCTTCACCACCAATTTCGATAACTTCCGCAATGCTACCAGTAATCCCTTTCTTGGGCTGAATCCGAACTTCAATTCCCAGTTGCGGTTTGGCATTTCCCAGCCTCTGTTTCGCTTTCGGGAGATTGACGCTCAGCGTGCGGAGCTCATGATCACCCGCAAGCAGACCGACATTACGCAGGCAGAGACGGAACTCCAGATGATTGCCGTGGTGAACGCCACCCAGCAGGTCTACTGGACACTCCTTGCCGCGCGTCAGGATGTGGACGTGCGCCGGGATGCGGTTCGTTTGGCGGAAGAACAGCTTGCGCGTGACGAACGCCGCATCGACGCGGGCACGCTGGCGCCGGTGGAGCTTGCGGGCACCAAAGCCGAACTCGAGCGGCGCAGGGATTCCTACCTCTCCAGCATCGGCACACTGACGCAGGTGGAGAATCAGCTTAAGGTGCTGTTGAGTCCGGACCGGGGAGACCCCATCTGGCAGCAGGAGTTGATTCCCGCGGATGAGGGAAGCGTGCAGACGCCAGCCGTAAGCACACTGGGCGATGCCGCAACCATGGCCTTGGAGCGTCGTCCGGAACTGCGTCTGGTGGACATGCAGGTGGATATCGTGAAGGTCCAGGAGAGGCTGAACCAGAACCTGAAGCTCCCACGGGTGGACCTCGTGGCTAGCTACACCTTCAGTGGACTGGCTGGTTCTCTTGCTCCGCCGCCTTCGTTTTTCTCGCAGAGCGATACGCGTCTCTATGACCGCGTAAGCGCGCTCTCGGTAGCCTCAGGGCTCGATCCGATTGCCCCTCCCGTGGGCGGCATTGCTCCACTGCCAGACAAGCTGGTGGGCAGCTATGGTTCCGCGCTTAGCAACCTTTTTGGTGGGTCCTTCCGGACATGGCAGGTTGGATTGAATATCGACCTCAATCTCCGGAACCGTCGCGCGGAGGCCGAAACCAATAAGAGCCGGCTTGCTGGAGACGGCCTTCGTCTTCGCAAGACTCAGGTAGCGCAGAACATTGAGGCGGAAGTGCGCAATGCCCTGCAGCAATTGGACGTGGCCCGCAGCCGTGTGCGCGCCGCGGAAGCAAGCGTAAAGGCGGCGGAAGATCGCCTGGCCAGCGAAACGCGCCTGTTTGAGAACGGGGAATCCACCGATTTTCTGGTGCTCACCAGGCAGAATGAACTGGCGGATTCCAGATTGCGAGAGGTCGTCTCGCGCCTGGATGTGAACCGGGCACTGGCGCAACTGGATTTGGCGCTGGGCATGACGCTCGAAAGTTTCCAGATTCGCGTCTCGCGCTAACGCGCGTTCGCCCCACTGCCGTCACCCAAATGCCTGGTGGCGGCAGTGGCGCAATCCTGCCTCGGCCAAGACTCGGCTTCAGTCGGCTAACTCTGAGGAATGCTGGACAGCGGCGGCGTCACTGCCGCTGTCGTCTAGCCTGCACGGTACTTTTCCAGCAATCCATCGATACGCCTGGAGGCCTTCAACGAGGGCGGGCTCTCTTGAACCCGAAAATCGCTGTGAACCTAAAACCGAAAGGTTGCGGCAATTCCAGTTCGGGTCGGCATGCTCCTGGCGGAAATCACGGCCACCTTGCCGCCCCTGCTAAGCACCAGTTCCGCCACGTCGTCCAGCAGGTCGCCCACTTCAGGATCTTTCTCGTCCAGCAGGGTAATGCCACCGCTTCCATTCTCCAGACGGCCGGGTATTCGTCGATCTGCCTCAACCAGCAATGAGTCCACTCTGGACGCGGCGGCGGCTTTGGACACCACCGCAAGGTCATCAGATCCGAGGCCCTTGGATTGGGCGCCCTCAAACTCCTCCGCCAGCTTGTTGAGACGGTTGTTCAGTTGAGGCTCCAGGACGGCCCAGACACGCTCTCGCAGTTGTTCACTCGTCAAGGCGCTCGCGTCTACTTCAATGCCGCCGTCCATGAGGAATGGGTTGTGGCTGACCTCGCGGAACGCAGTGTGATACTCGGTAAGCGCGGCGATAATTAGCGGTAGGCCACTGGGGCGGGAGTGGTGTTCCAGGATCGCCCGGTCCACCGCACGAAAGAATCGGCCCTCGTCCACTGCTTCCTCTTCGGCCTTTCCCCCATGACTGTGGCGCATGTCGCTGCCAAGGTGGGTGCCTCCATACGACGCAACAGTTTGGTGGGGATCAGTCAACTCATTCCCCAGGGCTTCTGTGATGGTCCGGGGGACCTCGGGTGCCAGAGGTACTTCGTCCAGTGTGTGCCGGTCCCCCTCAAAGAGCCGGATCTCCTTGCGGTTGAGACTTAGCACCTGGTAACGATCCACCGATTGCAGCACCCTCAGCATGGGGGTGATATGGAAGCTGTTTGCCGCAATGGCCAGTTCCGATACCTGGCGCTGTAGCCGGAATACCCGAAACGCGTCCGTAGAGCGGAAAATACCCAAACCATCCCAGGTATGGTTCCAGAAGTCTGTGTCACTTGCGAGGATCCGAAAAGGCTCCAGCAGAGCCTCTGCCTCCTGCGCGGAATACCGCAACCGAACGGAGTCCTCCAAAGACTTCAGCAGATTCTTGTATCGGATGGGATCCTGTTGATTCTCGGGATGGCGCCGATGCGTTGGCATGTAGACAGAGAGGCAGGGTGGCTCGTGCACCCCTAATAACAACTTGAGTTCGTGTGGGGTAATCGATGCATAGTTCATGATGTGTGTCCTGAATGTCCGGCAGGATTTGCCGGATGGTGACGCCTCTGTACGCGCCGCCATACGGCCTACCATTCCTGGTCACCAGTGGGACTGTTTGCCATGCCGTCCTGTTTCCTCTGTACGCGGGGTACCCGCCGGAATCAGGCCAGCCCGCGCACTCTGGGAGTACAGATCCAGCAGGGAGGGAGCGGACCCAGGCCGCTTGCCATCTTGTGCAGATTGCAAGAGGGGTTAGCCCACCCAGCGCACAGGAAGTCCTTCAGTTGCTGGAATCTGCTTGCGGGTTGTTCCTACCGCGTCGTGGCCTTCTGTTCCTTTACCTGCACGGTGTTTACCACCTGTTGCACGTTGGGAACTCCGGCAGCAACTTCCGCTGTCAGGGCACGTTTCGCTTGAGAATCCACCTCACCGGTGAGTGTCACCACCCGATTCTTCACCGAGTACTGCACGCTGTCGTGCAGGCTGGCCCTGATGAGAGCCGCGTTCAGGTTGCTCTCGATTCCCGCGTCGAGATCGGAATTTACCTGCCTGGCATCTGCTTCCACTCCAAGTGGCACCACGGCGATTTCGTTCGCCACCACTTGGTTACCGGCAATCGAATTGGCGATTGCGCCAGCGTCTGCCTTTTGTGCTTCCGACTGCACCTGCCCGCGCAACGTCACTACGCCCTTGCTGCGGTCCTGGCTTACAGAGACATCCTTGAATCCAGC
>CAZUAX010000032.1:0-31353 GCA_964618435.1 uncultured Solibacteraceae bacterium | reverse complement strand
ACCCACAGCATTCCTCCCACTACCAGAGCGAGAGGGATGCGCCAGTTGTCGGCAAGCCAACCCGTCCCGGCAAGCGCCGTTTGTAGCGCAACCAGCAATAATCCGGGCACCCATGTGATTGCGGAGAGCATGGCCAGCAGCGGAAGCATGCGGCCCAGGACATAATCCGTGCGGGTGACAGGCCGCGCAAGGATGGTGGATAGTCCACGATTGGTGAGGTCCGGCGAAATGCGTCCCGGACCGGCGAGGGCCGCGACGAAGAAGGAGATGGTGCTCTGGATACTGAGGAACACGTAAAAGAACTTTGTATCGATGGGGATAAGGCGGTTCACACCCACATCCAGAAGCCGCAGCGCATCGAAGTTGTGGTGCAGGTAAATGGTGAGTACGCAGATGAGAGGCCACAGAAACCCGGCATAGAGCACCGGGCTTAAGAGCCGAGAGCGGCGGATGTCCTCCCACGTGTAGCGAGCCAAAGCAAGGCAACGGGTGTTAGCGCTCGTGAGAGGACCCTCATAGCGCCGGTAGCTGCGTTCATATACGGCCATTGAGGTTACTCCATCGCTTTCAGGAAGAGGTCTTCGAGGGAATCGCGGCGGCGCTCCAGGCCGCGGATGCGGGTTCCGTTGCTGGCTGCCAGCGCAAACAGGTCTACCGGTTCGGGACCATCAGGCAGCACCGCGCGGACGCGCCCGTTGCCGCTCCAGGCACTCTGGCAACCTCGCGCGGCAAGCGCCTCCACAAAACGCCCGGCGTCGCTGGCGAGTTCAATATCGTAGACATGCTGGTTGGCGCGCCGTTCCGCTTCCAGATCGCAAAAGGCGGCAAGCCGGCCCTCTTTCAGAATCAGCACCTGGTCGCAGCACTCCTCAACATCGCGCAGCAGGTGCGAAGACACCAGCAGGTGTGTGCCCTCCTGAGCGCGGATCTCTTTCACGAGCTGGATCATTCTCTTGCGCGCGGCAGGGTCCAGCCCATTGGTGGGTTCGTCCAGGATCACCAGCCTTGGGCCGTGCACGATTGCCTGCGCGAGCTTGGCCATCTGCCGCATGCCCAGCGAGTAGCCGCCGATGGGGCGATAGCGCTGCTCGCCAAGGCCAACGTAGTAGAAAGCCTCGTGTGCCCGTTCGAGGGCTTGTGCGGGAGGGAGTCCGGAAAGCTCTGCCATCATGCGCACGTAGCGCAGCCCGCTCATGCTGGCGATGAAGGAATCGTTTTCCGGCATGAAGCCAATCAGCGACCGCAGCGACCGGGCATCCTTCCGGATATCGTGCCCGAACACGCGTGCTGTGCCATGGGAAGGTGTGTAGTAGCCCAGAAGGGTGTTAATGAGAGTGGACTTCCCGGCGCCGTTAGGGCCGAGAAGTCCAATTGATTTTCCGGTGAGGGTGCTGCTGAGCCGGTTAAGGATAACCCGCCGGCCCAGCGTCACTTCCAATTGGTCCAGTTCAATGATTGCCGCCATGGATGGCATGCTCCCCTGTTGCTGTTACGTTGCCATCGTGGCATTTGTTCGGTGAGATTACTGCGCTGGCTGCAGTTTGCCGATTTGATCGAGCAAAGTGCCCACACGAAGCAACTGGCCACCGCCCAAACCGACCAGACCATCCTTTGAAGCAATGGTGACCGAACGCGAACTGCCCTGAGCTGCGATCAGCGAGGGTTTCAGTTCCTTGGCCATCTGCTCAATGGCTGCTGCCTTTTCGGCATCCTGGCCAGCAAGCGTCGCAGCCTGGTTGGCCACCGAGGCAAGCGCGCTGCCAGCCTGCTGGAAGAAGACACCGGAGAAGCCCGTGCTGGCTCCGGTGGGAATCAACTTCCGGAAGCCCTCGTGGGCCAGGAGGCTGGTACCACTGGACTGGGTTTGCATGGCCTGCCGTACCAGTCCACGGTCCGGCGCCGCTACCAGATAGCCTTGCGTGAAGGCGTAGTGGGCAGTGGTGAGACGCCCGGCGCCAGGCAGGGTGATGGTGTGAAACTCCACGCCATCCACTACTTCCAGGCCAAGAGTGGCAGTAGGTTTGCCTTGGAGCGAAGCCTCCCGGTTCACCGCTTCCACCAAACGCGTGATGGCTGTCTGCAGCCGCACAGGATCGTTCACCTGAACCACCACTTTCCAGCCCGGAACCGGCAGCATCGGGCCATCCAGAGCGAAGGCCATCTCATTGCCGAGAGGGGCTGCGAAGTCGTCACGGATCCGCAGGTTCAGCTTCGCTTCCAGTTCGCTGAGTTTGCCGGATGCGTTGGCATCGGTGGCCATCCCGGCGAGCACGTCTTCGAGCATCGCCACGGGATCTTTTACCATCGCCGCAGCCACCACACTGGCGGATGGGGTTACGAACTCAAGGGCGCGCAACGAGCCCGGAGCCGCCAGCCAGCTGGCCATGCCATGCCGGTCTGTTCCGAAAGTGAATGTGGAGCGCAGGTCTGTATGACCCTCTATCTGTTGTTGTTCAATCACCAGGAATTGCAGGCCGTCGATACCTGTAAACTCGGCCTTTGTGCCAACCTCATGCGCAATGCCCGTGAGGTCTGCCGCCAGGAAGAACCCTGCACCGTCCTGGTAGGTAGCTGCCACGCGAGCACCGAAGTCGCTCTGGTAGAAGCCACCCTGCTGGCTGAGGAGCGCGGAGGCAATCTGCCGCACCGTGGTTAGCTCTGGAGACAACACCAGTTTTCCGCCAGCCACTGCCACGTGGATGCCCTTGGTTTCGCCTGCCTGGGACAGCGAAGCCAGATCGCGATACACCGTAAGCGGAGGGATTGTCTCGCCCTGGGCGAGCGCAGTCAAACGTTGTTGGAGGTACTCCGCGAACCCTTCTTTTCGCAGGTCCGCCACCACAGCGGGTGCACCTGGTTTGCCATTGGCATCGCGCACCGATACCAGCAGCAACTCCTCGCCCGCATAGGAACTCATGCCCTGGAGTTCCGCAAGCATCGTATCCACACTGAACTTCTCATCGTGCGATTCCATCCACTCTCGAAGCACCTGGTCCTGCTGCAAACGCCCGCTGAGAATTTCACGAGCCTGCTGGATGGGATCTTCCAGGTTCGGAACGCTTACGTAAATGATGGTGTCCGCGGGCAGATAGGGAGCCAGGCTGCTGCTGTAGCGCAGCGAGGGCAGCCGCATTGCCGCCAGTTCGGTTTCGAGCGCGGTAAGGCTTCGCATCAGCGCGAGGTGCTTCTCAAAGTTCTGGCTCCACGCGATTTGCTGCTCCACGGGCACGGGGGTGATTTCCGCGGTGCTGGCATATTGTTGGCCCGGCTTCAGCGCGAGCTTGCGCCCGTTCTGCGCCACTCTCACACTGCCTTCCACAACTCCCACGCGGGAGCCCTTGAGGCCCGTGCCCACGGCGAATACCGTGCCAGTGACCGCTACGTTCACGTCGCGGCTTTGCACGTACAGATGGCCCTGGCTGCGCTTGGCCGCTTCCACCAAAACGTCACCACCATGCAGGTGGATGGTGAGGTCGCGTCCGAACGAACTGAGGCGGAAACTGCTGCTCTCGCGCACTTCCACCAGAGACCCGTCCCGAAGCGCGATGGTGGCAACACCTCCCTCGGGCACGCGGACCTCTTCATTGGGGCCAATCGGGCCGCCAGCCGCCAATGCTTGCACGGCGGATCCGCGCATCACATAGAGGGGCTGAGATGCTGCCTGCACCGTTCCTTGCGGACCCCTCTGGGCCGGCCCCCACGCATTCCATCCATACCAGCTCAGCCCCGCGGCCAGCGCCAGCATGGCTGCCATGGCAGCCCACCGGGGCAGCGCAGCAAACCGCGGATTGCCAGCCTTCGAAGCCGGGCGGGAAAAACTCAGCACGCGTCCTTCCTGAGCCGCCTTGTAGCTGTGCCATGCCTGCCGTGTAGCGACGTCCTCATGGAGGCGCGCCTCAAGCAATTCTTTCTGTGCCGCGGGCAGCGTTTGCCGGTAATAGCCGGCAAACAGCGCTTCGTAATCGGCCTGGTTACGCAGCACCGCCGATGGATGGGAGGCGATCTCGCTTGTCGCGGTGGTCTCCGGGGAAACGCCGGCTGCGCTGATGCGCGCCCAAACTCGATCTGCCGCCGCCGCCATCTCCGCCTCGGTTGGTTCGGTGCGCACTACGTCCTCCATCGCCTGGTTAAACAGCAATTCCTGATTGTGTTCGTGATTAGACATGTTGTCCTCCCAAGAGTTGTTGGAACTCTTCACGAAGCCGCTCCCGGCTGCGGTGCAGAGTGACTGCCACCGAATTTGCCGAGGAACCTACCATCTCAGCGATCTCCGCATTGCCGCGTTCTTCAAAGAAGCGCAAGACAAAGATCTCCGCCGCCTGCTCGCTTAAACCCGTTACCGCCTGCCGCAGCCAGTCCGCCGCTTGCCGCACCCACATCTGGTGTTCCGGTTGCTGGCTGGCCGGAGCCGCCTGCAGGCCGATCCATTTTTCTCCGTCGTCGGCGCTATGCTTGCGCTGACGGAGCACGTCAAGTGAGGCGTTTACGGCTGCTCGTCTGAGGTAAGCTTCCGGCTGCCCCATCGCCGCGGCTGCAATCTCCCTGCTGGCTAGCCGGAGGAATACCGTCTGCAACACGTCTTCCGCATCGCTTGAGTTCCGCGTGAGGCGATAGGCGGTCCGGTAAACCATCCGGTTATGCTCCCGAAAGAGCATTTCCAGGTCCACCGGCGCCGGTAAAGGAGTTTCCATTGCCATGGTTGTGCTTAGCATGAATCCTTTCCGTCCCTTGCTCAAGAGACGAGTGTGGTGCGCGCCTCTTACATCGTCTGCGAAGTTTGTTCGGGATGTGGCCAGGTTTGTGCCCGCAGGCTGCTTTTAGAGGATTTCGTGGATGCCGTTTGCAGGTCTGCTGGAGTAATGGCGGATTTCCCCCAACTGGCGGGGAAACGCCCTGGAGCGTCGGCAGTTGCAATTCCTGCGCCGAAATCGCCATATGGTTGGGAGCGCCGTGGATGTGTTCAGGGCTCAGTTATCGGAGAGGCCAGCTTTGCCACCGTAGGCCTCGTCCAGCAACTCCATCACGTGAAGCACGCGCTGTCCGTTGCCATGTTCGCGAACGCCCGCCTCGAGTTGTAGCAGACAGCCTGGGTTGGCGCTGGTGATGATTTCCGCACCCGAAGCATTGGCATGACCCATCTTTTTCCTTAGCACTGCCATGGACATGTCCGTCTGGAGTACGTTGTAAATGCCCGCGCTGCCGCAGCAATGGTCAGAAAAGGACATTTCCTTCAGAGTGACGCCCAGAATCGCCTTGAGCAGTTTGCGTGGGGGGGCAGGGAGCTTTTGTCCGTGGGTGAGGTGGCAGGAATCCTGATAGGTGACCCAAGCCTTGAACTCGCGCTCCGGCGGGCGGAACTCGATGGAGGCAAGGAATTCATTGACGTCCTTAACCTTCCTGCTGAACTCATGGGCGCGGCTGGCGTAAGTGGGGTCATCCTCCAGGAGGTCATGGTATTCCTTGAGTGCGCAGCCACAGCCGGCAGTATTGGTGAGGATGGCATCGAAGCCGCCAAGCAGAAGTGCGTCTATGTTCTGTCGTGCCAGTTTCTGCGCATCCGCCTTGCGTCCGGCGTGGACGTGCAGGGCGCCGCAGCATGTTTGCTCCGCGGGCACCACCACCTTGCAGCCATTCCGCCGAAGCACGCGCACGGTAGCTTCGTGTAAGCGGGAGTAGCAGACGTTGGCCATACACCCGCCAAGCATTGCTACCCGATAGCGCTCTGTGCCAACTGCTTCGAAAGTCTTTCCATACTGAGAGAAAAAGCTGGGAAACTGCACGCGCGGGGCCAGCTTGGCCAGTTGCACCAGGCGAGGGAAGCGCTGCAAAAACTCGCTCTGTAGCACCATGCGCTCAAAGCCAAATCGCTGGTAGAGGTAGAGCGGCAGGGCGAGCGCGCGCAGCCAGAACGCAGAGGGTAGCACCTTGCCAAACACGAAATTCCGTAACAGGCGATCGAGCGCCGGGCGCTTCGTGGTGCTTTCAATTTCAGCCCGAGCCGCCTCCACCAGGCGTCCGTAGGGCACGCCGGAGGGGCAGGCGGTTTCACAGGCGCGGCAGGCGAGGCAAAGGTCGATGTGCTGCTGGTAGCTCTCGCTGATGGCGGCTTTCCCGTCATGCACCTGGATCATCTGGTAGACACGTCCACGCGGGGAATCGGCCTCCAACCCCAGTTCGCGGTAGGTGGGGCAGGCGTTCAGGCAGAGCCCGCAGTGCACGCAGGTGTCCAGATCCGCTCGCTTGGGGCCCAGGGCCCCCGAGGCATGTTGAGCCAGCACTGGCTGTTCAGATGCGGCCATAGAGCCTCCCCGCGTTCACGAGTCCTTTCGGGTCAAAGTGAGCCTTTACCTTCCGCATCACAGCAAGGTCGGACTGCTGACCAACCCACAGTCCGCGTTGCTCGCGCGTGGTTTGGGTGGCCTGCAGTACAACCGCCCGGCGCCCCTGCGCTTCCAGGTACTGCAGCGTATCCAAGGCCGTTTCGCTATCGCGGAAGCCTGCGTACAAGACTCCCGAAGCCGCCCTTGCCACCACGTTTCCGCCCAGCAGATTGGCATCGTGAAAGATCTTTGTGTTCTGTGAAGAAACCTGCAGCACAGCGCCATCGGCATGGCCTTGAGCGCGCGAATTCAGCCACTCCCGTACCCGCTGCCAGATGTAAAACGCGGGTTCTTCTGGAAGCGCCTCCGGCAGAGTGAAGTCATCCTTTGCCAAGTGCGTCTTCACGCGACCAAGTACTTCCGGCATACAGGCAAACCGGGCCAGTAGCGTGGGTCCGTCGAGGCGCATCTTGTCGGCCGCGGCGGCGTTCACATAGTCCAATGCCACGGGGGCAACGGGAGCACGGAGCAAGCTGTCGCGCAGTGCTCCTAATTGTGGGGCACTGATGCCGGAAAAGGTGAAGGTATGGTTGAACTTCTCTACGGGAGACACGCGAAGGTTCAGGGTCACCATGGGTCCCAGGGTTCCCCACGAACCTACAAACAGCTTGTTCAAGTCGTAGCCCGCGACATTCTTTGCCACCATTGCGCCGCACTGGACGCGCTGCCCCTGATGGTCGACAAACTCCATGCCGATCACATAATCACGAGCCGTGCCATAGGCCCGGCGGCGGGGTCCGCAGAGGTTGGCGGCCACCACACCGCCAATGGTGGCGTCGTCGTGGAAAGGCGGGTCCAGCGGCAGCATTTGCCCACATTCCGCGAGCATGGAGTTCAGTTCACGGAAGGGTATGCCGGCTTGTACGCGTATGCTGAGGTCGCCAGGGTTGTACTCCTCCACCTCGCGCATCCCGCTGGTGGACAGGATGAGTTCGGCCGGGGCAACTGGGCCGGCACAGCGCCACTTGGTGTCGTTGCCCACAATCCGGATGCGCTTCCCCGCGGCATAGGCAGCGCCGTAGGCCTCCGCGAAATCCTGGGCTGTGGAAGGAACGATGGTTTCCATAGGCTAAGCCAGTTCGCTTTCAATGGCCACGGCCTGATGCCCGTGGACGCGGGGAACCGTGAAGCTGGCCACTCCATTCTGCCAGTTTACGGGGACGGTTTGCTTCTGGGGCACTAACAGTACTTCGCTGGGCTTCCTCCTGGTGCGCAGGTGCAGGGTGACGTTTTCCGCAATCCCCGCTTCCTCAATGATGTCGATGTTGGGTGCACGGCGCGTGGCAGGGTAATACAGCAGATGCGCAACCAGCCGATTGCCGCCGGGCGCTTCCTGCTGCAGCAACGTCACCTGCCCCGCGGACGGCATGCCCTTCACGGTAAGCGCGGGCTGCGGCAGCAGGCGTTGCAGCAGCGTGGCCACCACCTGCTTCTGTATCCCGAATCCATCTGTGGCATAGCTGGCAAAGAAGGGGTTGGCGATGTAGGCTACATTGCCGTTCAGCGTAATCACGGGCTCGTCGGTCACCTTGCCCGGAGGCGTCTGCTGGTGGCTGCTGAAGGCTTGGGGGCTGCGGTCAAAGTAAGGATGCGCATAGGTGGCAAGCACCTGGGTGCCGGGCTTTGCCAACACGGAGAGTCCCCGCTGGTAGAGGAAGTAGGGCTGCCAGTCAATGGCTGGAAAGGCCTCCCTGCGGAGCGCGAGATACTCCTGCTGATAGCGGGCCGGACCTTCGTAGCCGACGCCCAGTTCGTCCAGTGCAAATCGGCTGGCGCTCTCGTCCAGCAGGCTTTTGTGGCTGGCAATCACGGCGCCGCCTCTGGCCAGGAAGGGCTTCAGCTTGGCCAGGATGCGCGGGTCCGGCGCAATGGCGTCGGGCAGAATTACCACCTTGTAGCGGTCGAGCGGGCTCTCAAGATCCAGGATGTCGAACTGCTGATGCAGTTCCACCAGCATGTTGGTGAAGCCCTGGTCGATGTCGGTGATCTTCTGTGTAGTGGCATCCGGGTTTGTGGAGGTGGACGAATACACGCCGATTTCGGCCACGCCGCGCGTGTGATACGCCCATGGCTCAAGGGCCTCCACCTTGGCGTACGTTTTGCCGATGCGCTGGTAGGTGACGGCGTCCAGGCGTCCGCGCGGGTGCAACTGGTCTCCCACGCTCACTCTGCAGCCATTGGCCAGAAAGTTCAGGCATTCGAAATCCAGCGCGGCCTGGTTTTTCAGCCCCCCGAAGTCGCCCCAGGACTTGTGGAAGCGTCCGGTCATGCCAATCAGTTCCTTGCCCAGGGTTCGCATGTAGCGGACGCGCTGCTGGAAGTGGGTATAGCCCCAGCCGCCCGTGGGCAGGCTCTCGATTTCGATGTGGCTGTAGTAGGGCAGTTCGTCGCGCACCCCAATCACCAGGCGGCTGTTGAAGAACGTGCCGCCCGCAGGGTTATGCTTGCGCACCATATCGGTGAGCGCCTTTTCCACCTTAAAGGCCACGTGCTTGTTGTGCTTCCAGATGTCGTCCTTGCTGGTGCCCAGCCCCATCTGCTTGCGCTCGTCCACGCACCACTTGCAGAAGCATCCGCCGGGAGGCTGCTTCAGGATGTCGTACCAGCCGCCGTTCAGCTTGTATTTTGCGTGGATCTCCTCGTTCTCGCGCAGCACCTGCTGGAGGTAGGGGGAGTTCATACAAACCCAGGGCCACTTATCCTGCACCGGCTTGCCCGAGGCTTCCAGCATCAGCCACTCCGGATGCTCGCGAGCCACCAGCACATCCCACACCAGGGAGTAATAGGCATGCACCTCAATCTTTTCGAGGTTCAGGACGCGCACCATCTCGCCCATCATGTCGAGGCCCGCGGGCAGGGTGGGGTGCCGCCGTGCGATTTTCGTATCGTAGTAGGCGTAGCCGTGGTGGCACTTGGCGAAGATGTTGATGGAGTTCACTCGGGCTTGTTTCAGGGTGGCCACAAACTCCTCAGCGTCAAAATCCGCACCCACCTCCGGAATGAGTTCGCTGGTATGAAAGTCGAGATGTACCTGCCGGTAAGGGATGGCGCGCTTGCCGGTCTGCTGTGCCAGCACCTTGGCTTGCCACGCGGAAGCCGCCACCAGCCCGCCACCCACTCCTGCGATGAATTCCCGCCGTTTCATGAAAACGAAGCCCTTTCGCAGCCTGCCCGCCAACGCGTACAGGCTGAAAGCCCTCATCATATCGCGACTAGGCTGCGCGCTTGCTCCAGTGTCATCGAAGGCCCTTATCAACGCACTCTCGCAATTACTTCATCCACGCCGGCGCTGTAGGGGCTAATCTGATGATTGGCCATGTTGAAAGAAATCCCGCTTGCAGTGTGGGCTGGGCAACCAAGACTCAGGCGTCTTCTACGCATGCGCGGCACGGCGCTGCTTGCCCTCACCCTGTTGATCATCGGCATCTACAGCCGGATTGCCATCACCCGGCAGTACGACTGGATCTGGAGCCCGGACCTTGTCAACCAGGTATATCCCTGGCTGGAATTGCAGGCGGCTGCGTGGCAAAGCGGCCAACTTCCTCTTTGGGATCCTCATCTTTGGGGTGGCCAACCTCTGCACGGGCAAGTACAACCGGGGGCAGCTTATCCCTTGAACTGGCTGCTGTTCGCGATGCCGCAACGGGATGGCTTCATCCGCTACGGTTTCCTCGACTGGTACTTCGTGGTGCTACACCTGATGGCGGCATGGTTCGCCTACCTGCTTGCGCGAAGTTTGGGTACGTCGCGGATTGCGGGAATCGTGAGCGGGCTTGTTTTCTCGTTAGGTGGATTCCTGGGACGTGCGGATTGGCCCCAGATGATGAATAGTGCGCTATGGGCTCCCCTGGTGCTGATGGGCATCTTCCGCGCGTCCGCCAGCGCATACCCACTGAGTGCCGCAGCCCTCGGCGGGCTTGCGCTGGGGATGGCATTCCTTTCCGGCCATCACCAGGTGCCGATCTTTTTGTCGATCGCCGCGGGTTTGCTGTGGGTGGCGCAAACCCTGCGTGCCGCCGTGTTCCGTCCCCGGATGGCATTGGCCGCCGCTGTGTTTTTCTGCTGCGCGGGCTTGATTGCCGCAGTCCAGGTGCTGCCCTCCCTTGAGTACGGTAGGGAGGCAGTGCGGTGGATTGGCTTTGATCAGCCAGCCACATGGAAAGACACCGTTCCCTACCAGGTGCATGAGCGCTTCGCCAGCCAGCCCCATCGCTTACTGGGCCTGGTGATTCCCAATATCTTTGACCATTACGACCACTTCCTGGGCTTCACCGGCCTGCTTTTGGTTGCGCTGGGTGTGGCGGCGACCTTGCAGCGATGGGAAACCCGCGCGTTGCTGGCGATGGCCGTGCTGGCAATGTTTGCCGCAATGGGCGGGTTCACTGCCTTCCATGGACTGCTATACGCGTTTGTTCCGATGGTTGAGAAGGCACGGAACCCGGCCGCAATCAGCGCGCTACTGAGTGTCGCCGTGGCGGCACTTGCTGCAATGGGCGTAGATGCCCTCCGGCGTCGAGAGGCAGATTCGGTGCTGTCGATTGGAGCCAAAGCACTCGCTATCGTGGGGGCGTTGCTTTTCTTTCTGGGTGGCTGGCTCTACATGGGCAACAATGGCACCTTTCCCACGGATGACCGGTTCCACATTGTGGCTGTCTGTGCGCTGCTGTTTGCGGCGCTGTTGGTGGCCTGGCGGCAGCAGCGGATCACGGTGGCGTGGTGCATGGTTTCCGTGCTTGTCCTGTTGATCGCGGAGTTGTCTGTTTCCGCCCTGCTGCCCTTTCCCAGCAAGTTCGATACCAAGCGTCCCGGCGCGCACCGCCTACGGTACGAGCATAAAGAAATTGCGGACTATCTGAAGACGGTCCCCAATTTCCAGCGCGGACAAGTGGATGGAAACGCGATTGGAATTGCGTTGGGAGACCTCTATCAGATCCCTATGTTCGAGGGTTATACAGCCAGCGTTCCCGCCAACATCTGGGCCTTGGGAATGTCCCAGCGCCGCGTTTTGGAGCTTTACGGTGTAAAGACCTGGGTGGCGCGGCAGCCCATGTACGAAGGGCAGCGCCAGGTGCATGAATTCACTAACGGCTTTAAGGCCTGGGAACTGGAAGGCGCTTTCCCCCGTGCCTGGATAGCCCGGCAGGCCGTGTCTCTCGAAGACCAGAATGCCTTCCGCGCCCAGTTTGACGAGGGTCGCTTCGCCAGCGCGGCGGTGGCTCCGTTCGTGGGTACGGCACCGGACCTTCCCGTCTGCGCGGACGCAGATGCATCCGCCGATGAGGCAGCCATTGCGGAACTCAAGATGAACAGGGTGCTTTTGCGTGCGCGTTCGAACTGTGGCGGTCTGCTGGTGCTGAGTGACAACGCGTTCCCTGGATGGAAGGCGATCCTCGACGGGAAGCCGGTACCCATTTGGCAGCCCTATTCGTCGTTGCGTGGGGTGGTGATTGGCCCCGGTGAGCACACAGTGGAGTTTCGCTACGAGCCCAGGAGTTTCTTCTGGGGTTGTCTGCTGAGTCTCTGCGGACTTCTGCTTGTTGCGCTTGTGTTGGTGGGGGAGCGGCGTTTTCGCTGGCTGGCGTCGTCAGGTTCCTGATTGTGCCATCCGCTGGCCCGCACAGCTTGATTCCCCCGAATTGATATGCATTTTGTGTGAGATTAGTGCCGCCGACGGGCCACTATACCGGTGAGGAGCAGTGCGGCCGGACGGCCCTCCACAACCATGCCTTCCCGGATGATTCTGCGATTGCTTTCGCTGGGGGATGCCTTTCGTCAGCGGCTGGAAGCGCGTGCCCTGGGCCACGACAAAGCCCTCGGGGCGCGCGGTGAGGATCTCGCCCACCGTTTTCTGCAGCGTCGCGGTTACACGGTGGTGGCGCGCAACTGGCGTACGCCGCGCGGACATCGCGAAGTGGATCTGATCGCCTGGCAGGGGGAAACGCTGGTCTTCGTGGAAGTGAAGACGAGGCGCCGTGAGGAGTACCTGCCTGTTGAACGGGCCGTCGACGGCCAGAAACGCGAGAACCTGAAGCGAGCGGCAATCTCCTATGTCCTGCGGGCGAGGATTCCATGGGAACAGGTGCGCTTCGATGTCATCAGCGTTGTGCTGGAACCGGAACTGCTCATCCGCCACACGCCCGACGCCTTTCATCCGGACCGCCGCCAACGCACCAGGCCAGTGTATGCCACGGAAGTGGAGGAGTAACCACCGCAGAAGTGCCAACCAGCCCGCCGCTAAGGCGCAACAGCATCGTTACGCCAGCGCTTCCAACCGCCACAGCACGTATATCAGCCGCCCTCGTGGGTCAGTGATGCGCCCGGCCTCCACCTTCCGGTAGCCATGAAGCGCCAACAGAGCGGCCAGGCGTTCGCCATGGCTGGAGATTACCTCCCAGCCAGGTGGAAAGCTCACCAGCCGGGTCTGGGGGTTTGCGAAGATGGCCGCGACGCGTTCGTGCAGCGGACCCTCCTTGGCAACCTGTTCGTTTAACTCTCCGAGGAAACCCACGTTCCCATGCTTCTCCGCGAGGTAGATCACCTGCGGGTCAATCCCCCAATCCGTGGCATAGAAGCGCTGCCCAGGGTGCGCCCTCACATGAGCGGCAAGACCTTCCGTGGCTTGGGTCCAGATCTGCTGTGAGCCGCAGTGGGCTGCCCGCTGTTGCCAGGCGACCAGGGTAAGGGCTCCGTAGAGAGGAGCGGCGACGGCCAATCCCACAAGCAGCATCGATGGCCATGCTGCCGTGCCACCCCCGCGCCCGGCAGCAAGCTTCGTTGCGACGCTAAAGGCTCCGCCAATGGCCAGGAATACGGCGGGCAGTACCGGCGCGTAATGGTGCAGTCCGGTTCCTCCGTTCACGCTCATGATGGCCAGCGCGCTATGCAACAGGAATACGAGCAACAGAAACCGGGCCGGTGCCGTTTCGCTCTGCCGCCACTGCCACAGTAATAGGAGAGCCGTCCCCGCCAGAAGCAGGGGCGTGAGCGTGCGAAAGGGTAGCCACTGCAAATTGGTGGGCAGGGGCGTGGCGGGTCGCAGGCTCTGCATGGCGCCGTCCGTGCAGGCCTCCTCCCATACGGCAAACATACCCACCGAAGTGGCAATCACATGGCCGTCCAGGCTCCCCGCCAGTGCCGGCAGCTTGTGCGCCGGGAAGCCTGACTCGAAGCGCGCATTCTGCTGGACGGTGGTGGCCTTTTCCATCAGGTTGTACGCCAGAAAGGGTGCCGCGCCCAGCAAGAACGCGGATACGCCAGCAGCTGCTGCCCACCCCTGCCCGTGCCATCTTCCCGGCCATGCGCGCGGAAGCCACGCGCGAGGCCAAACCATCAGGGCCGCGATGAACACTGCCATCAGCAGCCAAACAAAGATTGCCTTGTTCCACAGCGCCAGTCCGCAATATAGGCCACAGAGCGCCAGTGCCCCCTTGCTGCCCGCATCCCTCCACCGCAACCAGGCCAGCGCGGCGCTCAGGCTCAGGAAAATCTGGATGGCCACCGGTCCCCAATCGAACAGCTGCGAGAGCAGGAGCGTAGGGTCCGTTGCCACCAATGCTGCCGCCAGCAATCCGGCGCGGGGCTCCCATAGTCTGCGCCCCAGACGGTAGATCAACCACACATTCCACGAACCGAGCAGGAGCACCGGCAGCCGCACCGTCCAAACGGACGCGGGCAGGAAGGTGTATAGCGGCCAGTACAGCCAGGTCTTTAGCGCACCCACATAGCTCATCACCATCACGGGGAAGTCAGTACCCTCGATGCGGGCACGGAACAAGCTCCAGTTAAAGAGGAAGGGATGCAGGAAGAGGATTTCGTCGTAGTGCAGGCCAGGCAAGGGCAGGAAGGCCAGCCCCATGGTGAACGAAAAGGCGCAGGCGCACAGGGCAAGCAGCAAAACCCGTCGTTGGTAAGCTTCCGGGGCTTGCTGGCTAGGTGGGATCACAGCCTTCATGCTAGCGTGATGCGAGGTGGAGGAGGGGATGTGTCAGGAAACCCACATTATGGGTATAGGACTACTGGATAGTGATCCTGCAGTCTTACGGCAAATTCTTATGGGAAATCCGGTGAAATTATGACTTTCGCGGCATGTTAACCTATGTTACGATCTTTGGAGTCTCGGAATTCGCTCTGAAGTACTGTTACGCACATGACCAAACACTGGTTCCTGCTCATCCTTGCCACCTTTGTCCTGCTACCGGCACAGGCGGCCATCGTATACACCAGTCCGGTGGATTTTGCCGCTGCCACTTCCAGCCTCGACACGAACACGCTGGATTTTGAAGGTGCTACGCTCGGCACCGTTATCCCCTCCGGCTCTGGACTGGGCGGTATCACCTTCGTATACGACATTTTCGGGCTTGACCTGGCGGTGGTAAACGATTTCAACACCACCTCCGGTACGCAGTACCTTGGTCTGAATGACCCGGACAATTCCAACGTCTTTCTTGCCGGCGACGTGTTTTCGATGAGCTTCGCGCCCTCCCGTGCTATTGGGATGTATTTCATTACTTCGGGCGGCACGCCGGAATCTGGATCCATTCAGCTGATTACGCCATTGGGTATTGCGTCTAGCGCAGCCACTCCCTGGACAGTGCTAGGCGATGGCGCCGCAGTTTACTTCCTGGGAGTCGTGGCGGACCCCAGCGACGCGAGCTTCAGCACGGCAAGTATTGACTTCGTGGAAACCAGCAAGGGCCAGTTCCAGTTCAACGTGGATGACATCACGCTAGGTTCCCCGATTCCCGAGCCCTCGTTGGGTCTGCTGGTGGTGGCAGGATTGTGCGCGATTGGTTTGGGGAAAGCTCGTGCGTCCAGGTGCTAGCCTGCGGTTGACATCACCCTTGCGTTGAGGCAACCCACTGCGCGACGGACGCCAGGGGCAGAAGCTACGGTCCCGGGGCGTCTTCCTCGACGTGTGTGGGTGTTGGCTTCGGGCAGAGCTTCTCCATCGTGGTTTCATCCCAGTCGCGCCACGCGGCAGCCAACTCACCCACCAGCGTTTCTATTGCGCTGAGAACCGGACGGCTGGTGCGGTCGCCAATACCGAACTGCGAACCCGCAATGCCCAGGATGGCCACCTCTCGCGGCAGCCTCCCCAGTGCCCCCGCCATACCTACAAGGTCCGCCAGCCCCAGCCCGTGGGTGGAGAATCGCAGCTCACGCGCGTGCCTCGGCAGGTCTTCGGCCCGAAAGCGTAGAATGTCGCCGGGTTCCGCGTTGGCCAGCGCCGCATCCACCAGCACCAGGGGTTCATCCACATCCCATTCCGTCATCAGGGAAAGCAACTCTGCGCTAGCCTCGCGCGCAGGAATGTGCTGTTCCTGCAAGCGGTGAGCTACCAGCAGTCCTGCAGCGTCATCTCCTCGTTGCATGTTCCCGAAGCCGATGATTTGTACTGGTGGCATGGCTAGTCCCTCTCTACACGAACACGCAGGAAGTGGGTGGCGCAGGAGATACAGGGGTCGTAATTTCTCACCGCCTGCTCACAGCGCAGCGTGAGATCCTCATCGGAAAGGTGCAGCAGGGTGGGAACAAGTTCCCGGAGGTCATCCTCAATGCGCGTCTGGTTCTGCGCCGTGGGCGGCACAATCTTGGCACTGCGAATCAACCCGTCGGCATCCACCACATAGCGATGGTAGAGACTGCCGCGAGGCGCCTCCGTCATGGCCTGCCCGCTGCCCGCCTTCACCGTTACCTTCTTTTTCGGTTCGGCGGGAGGCTCATACACCGCGGCAATCCGGATGGCTTCCTCCAGGGCGAAGACGGTTTCCACCATCCGCACCAGCAGGCTCTTGAACGGGTTTCGGCAGGGCACGGGAAGTTTGATGTCGGCTGCAAGCTGCTTCGCGATAGGGTGCAGCTTGTCAAAGTTCAGGGCGTAGCGCGCCAGCGGACCCACGTGATAGGAACCATACCCAAGGTGCGTGGACTGCAGGGCGTTGGAGTGTGCCACATGGTGCTCGCGGAAATGATCTTCAAACTCGCTGACGGGTATATCGAGCCCAAGGCTTGTCTTTACGCGGCCCTCATTAAACGGATACTCCGCCGGATGGCAGAGCGAAACGAATTCATAATCAGGCTCAAAGTCAGGGAAGGGAAGCGTGGCCAGGATGCGCGTGGTGGCTACCGCAGTATCCAGGGCCCGCTGGAAGCTATCCACCATGGCCTTCAGTTGCTGCTTGCGCGGAACCCAGCTAAAGCCTCCAATGCGAACGCTAATCGGGTGGATTTCCCGGCCGCCTAGAAGAGTGACAATGTCGTTGCCCACCTTCTTTACGGCAAGGGCCTGCATTACCAGTTCCTTGTTTTCAGCGGCCATCTCAATGACGTCGTGCTTGCCCAGGAAATCCGGGGCGTGCAACATGAACACGTGCAGCACGTGGCTTTCTATCCACTCGCCGCAGTAGAGCAGGCGCCGCAGAAGCCGCACGGCTGGGTCAATCTCCACGCCAAAGGCTTTCTCAATCGCGTGAGCGGAACTCATCTGGTAGGCGACCGGACAGATGCCACAGATACGGGCGGTGATGTCAGGTGCTTCCTGGAAGCTGCGGCCCTGCAAAAAGGCTTCGAACAGCCGGGGAGGCTCAAAGATGGAGAAGCGTACGTCACGCACCACTCCGCCCTTGATTTTCAGGTGCAGTGCGCCTTCACCTTCCACGCGGGCCAGGTAATCCACCTTTACGGTTCTGGTTTTCACTGTTGGTGCGGCTTGCGTTGGCATCGTGTTTCGGCCTTCCTCTCCGTTGTGCCGTTTTCCGGCAATTTCCTTAGGGTGGATGCTGCCCTAGCGCTTTTCGGCAGCTTCACTGGCTTTGCGGAATGGCCAACTCCAGGCATTGAAGCCGCGAAACGCGCGCGCGATCTCCTGGTTGCTCTGGCCCAGCAACTGGAATTGTCCGTCCAGCGATGCAGTGTTGGCGCTCTCCATAGGCCCAAAGCACCCGTAGCAGCCCCGGTTGTAAGCAGGGCACAGCGCGCCACAGCCTGCCTGCGTGACCGGACCCAGACAGGGCTCGCCGTGAGCGACCATCACGCAGGTGGTTCCCCGTCGCTTGCACTCCACACACACGCTGTATGTAGGGATATTCGGCCTGCGTCCCGCAAGCAGCGCGCTCACCACCTCCACCAACTGATATTTCTGGATGGGGCAGCCTCGAAGTTCCATGTCAACTGGGACGTGTTCGGCAATTGCAGTGGACATTTCCAGCGTCTTGATGAATGCAGGATTGGCGTACACACTACGCACCATCGCGTCGGTCGGCTGCCAGTTACGCAAGGCCTGAATGCCTCCCGCCGTGGCGCAAGCGCCAATGGTTACCAGTTTTCCGCTCATCCGGCGGATCTTCTGGATGCGGTCCGCATCGTGGTGGGTGGTGATGCTGCCCTCCACCAGGGCCACGTCGTAGGGCCCCTTCCGCATATTGCTGGAAGCCTCAGGGAAGTAGGCAATGTCGACCGCGCCTGCCACCGCCAGCAGCTCGTCCTCACAATCGAGCAGGCTCAGCTGGCAGCCATCGCAGGACGCAAACTTGAAGACGCCAATTGTGGGTTTCCCATTCGAAGCTTTGCCATTCGTAGGTTTCCCATTCGTGGGCTTGCTGGCCATGCCGCACCTCGCTCCCTAAATCTCGTACTTCATCATCAACGGCTGAACATCTGAGAACTGGAACACCGGGCCATCTTTGCAGATAAAGTGGGGCCCGTACTGGCAATGGCCGCAAAAGCCGCAGCCGCATTTCATGTTGCGCTCCATCGTCAGGTAGATGTTTGCGGGATCCAGGCCTTTGTGGTCCTGCAGTTCGTAGGCCACGTAACGCATCATGATTTCCGGCCCGCAGGTCATGGCGATGGTGCGTGCCGGGTTCAGCCGAATCCGGCCGATGAGCCTGGTTACCAGCCCCACGTTGCCCTTCCAGTTCATGCCGCCATAGTCCACTGTGGTCATCACCAACGTGTCTTTCTGTTTCTCCCAGCTCCGCAGTTCCTTGCGGAACAGGATGTCGCTGGGGCTGCGGGTGCCGTAGAGCAGAATCAGCCGGCCAAAGTCCTGGCGGTGGTGCAGCACGTGATAGAGAATGGGCCGCAAAGGAGCCAGTCCGATGCCGCCCGCCACCACCAGCACGTCCTTGCCGCGCGCTTCCAGCATTGGCCATGGCTTTCCAAACGGACCCCTCATGCCCACGTAGTCGCCTACCTGCATCGCGTTAAATCGTTGCGTAGCGAGGCCCACCGAGCGAATGGTATAGGTGTGCGTGTCCTGGATGAAGGGGTCACCGCTAATCGAGATGGGCAGTTCCGCCACGCCCATCGCGTAAAGCATGCTGAACTGTCCTGGTTGAAATGCGGGCAGAGGATCTCCGCGCGGCGACACCATGCGCAGGGTGCATGTGTCGTGTGTTTCGCGAATCACCTCACTTACGCGGACGCTGCTTGGCAGCATCACATCCATGCCCATTCCCACGGTGGGAATTTCCACACTTGTGGCGGCCATGGTTCCCTCCTTCCAGGTACCGTCAGCTTGCAATCAGCCCGGTGTGCAGCCATCACTGCGGTTCAGCTGCGCACGGGGTTGTGCATATCAATCAATTCCAGGCTCATCGCGCGTACGTCATGAACCATCAGTTCCGCAAAGCGCTTCAGGATGTCGTAGCCAAAGCTGTGATCTTCCTCGCACTTCTGCCTCAAGCAGCGGGCGTCCACCTTCAGCGTCGATACATTCGTGAGCGCTTTGGCATCAAAGTGCCAGCGGTAGGGCTTGATGAGCCAGGACCAGCCCAGCAAATCTCCACCTCCCCGCGTTTCAATGCGCAGTCCGCCATGCTGCGGCACATTCAGTTCCAGCGACACCGTACCTTCGCGGACCAGGAAAAACTCGTGTGATTCCTGCCCGCCACGGAAGAGGTACTCGCCGGGTTCATAGCGCTGGTTGGAGCAGCACCCCAACAGCGTGCGCACATGCGGGTAATGCATGCCCTGCACGAAGGGCTGATCCTCCAGAATCTGCTCCAGATCTTGGATGTTCATCAGATACCTCCCCAAGCTGCCGCGCCTCGTAACCGCTCCGCCTCCCTGGTGATGTCAATGCCCACCGGGCACCACGTGATGCAGCGCCCGCAGCCCACGCAGCCGCCTTCGCCAAATTGGTCGTGCCAGGAGGAGAGCTTGTGTGTAAGCCACTGGCGGTATCGCGCCGAGGCGCTGGCGCGAACCGATCCGCCGTGGATGTAGGAGTATTGCAGGGAGAAGCAGGAGTCCCATACGCGAGTGCGGGTTGCCTGTTTCCCATCCAGTGAGTTGTTGTCTTCCACCGTGCTGCAAAAGCAGGTGGGGCATACCATCGTGCAGTTGGCGCAGGATAAGCAACGGGTGGCGATTTCCTCCCACTGTTTGCTGTCAGTCTCCGCCGCAATGGCCTCGCGCAGATGCTCAGTGTGTAGTGAGCGGCCCATGTTTTCTTTCGCCGACCGCAGCACGTTATCCTCCGCGCTTCGGTCTGGCGCTTCCGCTGGACGGTGGTCCAGTGTCTCCAGCAGCGCCAGGCCCCGTTCGCTGCCTACGGTAACTACAAAGCGATGCTCTCCAGTGAGGATCTCGGTGAATGCCAGGTCGAAGCCCTGTCGGGCCTGCGGGCCCGTCCCCATGGACGCGCAAAAGCAGGTGTCCGACGGGTAGCCGCAGTTCACGGCAATCATTAGCAGGCCGCTGCGGCGGGTGGCATAGCCCGCATCCGGGTACAGATCTTCGCGCAGCACACGGTCCATCACGCCAATGGCGGCCAAGTCGCAAGCCCGCACCCCCAGAAATGCGCGACGGCTTTCCGGGGGCTGATGCGGGCGGAATTCAATGCCATGGTCCGTTTGTTCAATGGAAAGAAAGCGGTTTACAGGAGGAAGTAACATGGGCTTCCAGGATTGCGGCGTCGACGCAAACTGAAACATTGCCCGGTCTTCGCGTTCGACCAGCCGGTATCGTCCGGGGGCCTGTTGGTCAGAGCGGCCGACTGGCAGTTCGGAAAGCGCTTCGATGGGATGGTAGGTGATGGCGCCATCCACCACCGTGGGAGCCCAAACCTCGTAACCGTCCTCACGAAGGATGGCGGGCAACGCTTCCAGAGAGGTACGGGAGACCACGAACTTCTCCGCGGCAGGGAAATGGGTTGAGGCAGGCATGGGCTCGCTCCAAATAGAGAGTTTACGCTCTGTAACTCATTTTAGTGTCCAGACCCCATGAAGTCCATAAAATTCGTTGATGGTATGCGGGGTTTCGTATCTTTGATTACCAGAACTCGACGCGGGAGATCGCCCACCTCCTTGTTCCCGCTAGCAGGCTGCGCATTGACGCCTTTCCATTGGGTTCGCTATCGTGGAAGTTACCGCTGATAGAGGCGCGGCGGCCATCAGTAGGCTTCGCATTTACCGGGCCGTTCCGGGCGAGGCGCGAAAGGGGCTGGGAGGGCCAAGTGGCGTTGAGGCCATGGTATCTCTGGGAAGCAATTCCTCCGCCGAAGCGCATGTCCGCGACGGCGCGGCTTGGGCTGGTGACCTGGGCTAAATCCTGGGCACTGTCACCAACTTGCTTCTTTTCAACAAGAAGCAGCCGTTTTCTTCAGAAGGAGAAGCGGAGGGTGGAGCGCTATCGGGCAGTGTCTCCGGGTAACGGTGGCTGCAAGCTTCCGGGTCCGCAAGTCGCTTCCCCCGCCTCCCTCTCCCACACGATGCCATGCACGCATTCGACTTAACCCGGCGCTTAGTGGATATCGAATCCATCACCATGAATGAGAAAGAAGTGGGGGACTTCCTCCACGGCTATCTCAACGAATTGGCGCAGGAAACTGGTGGCAAGGTGGAGCGGATGATGGTGAGCGACAGCCCTGAGCGCTTCAATCTGCTGGCTACCTGGGGTGATCCTGTGGTTACCCTTTCCACGCATCTCGACACGGTGCCGCCTTTCATTCCATCCCGCGAAGACGATGAGTTCATCTGGGGACGGGGCGCCTGCGACGTGAAGGGCATTATCGCGGCCATGATCAGTGCCGTGCGCCTCCTTCTGTCGGAAAATCAGCGCAATTTTGCGTTGCTGTTTGTGGTGGGCGAAGAACGCAACAGCGCGGGTGCGATGGAGGCGGCAAAGCATTCACGGGGCAGCAAGTTCCTCATCAACGGAGAACCTACGGAAAATCAGCTCGCCCTAGGCTCAAAAGGGGCCTATCGTTTCACGCTGAAGGCGGGCGGACGGATGGCGCATTCCGCGTATCCGGAGTATGGTGAATCCGCCATCCTTAAACTGCTAAATGCGCTGCAGCGCCTGCGTGGCATGGAATTTCCCAGCGACCCTGTTCTGGGAAGCCCCACCACAAATATCGGCCTCATTTCCGGCGGGCGCGCCCCCAACATCGTCCCAGACCTGGCTGAAGCAGAGATCCTCATCCGGCTGGTGGACGATGGCGAAACCATTCGCCGCATGGTGAAGGACGCCATGCGCTTTCAGGTGGAAGTGCAGGACGTGCTCACCATCCCCGCGGTACATCTCGAAAAGCTGCCTGGGTTCAAGACCACCGTGGTTTCCTACACCACTGATATCCCGGCGTTTGAGGGTGCATGGGGTAAGCCGTTTCTGATGGGGCCGGGCTCCATTCTGGTGGCCCACACCAAGGAAGAGCGCATTCCCAAGAAGCAATTGCTGGAGGCCATCGACATCTACGCGAAAATGGTCCGGCAACTCATCACTACGGGCGAGGCGGCCGCTTAGCGCAGGCGCCGTCGCGGCAAGAGAGCGCAGCCGCCCGGAGATTCCCATACGGGACACCCGGGTGTCGCAACCCCTGCTCCGCACCGCCGCGCGCAGTGAGCGCCGGCCGGTTGCACCCGCTACGAACCCAAGAGGGAACACATCATGGCAAACGTAATTGAAGTTGGAGTTTTGGGCGCCACTGGAATGGTGGGCCAGCAATTTATCCGCCTGCTGGAAGGGCACCCCCAGTTGAAACTCACCTGGCTGGGTGCGAGTGACCGTTCGGCCGGCAAGAAGTACCCGGATGCCTGCTCCTGGCGCCTGGATGGGCCCATGCCGGAGATGGTCCGCCACCTTACCGTCCAGGAGTGTAAGCCGCAGGGTGCGCCGTCGATCGTTTTTTCCGCAATGGATGCCTCCGTAGCCACGGAAATTGAGCGATCCTTTGCCGAGGCTGGCCACTGGGTTATCTCAAACTCTCGCAATCACAGGATGGAGGCCGACGTCCCGCTACTGGTTCCTGAGGTGAACGCCAGCCACCTGGCACTGGTGAAGCGGCAGCAGTCTGAGCGCGGGTGGGAAGGGGGCATCCTCACCAACCCGAACTGTTCCACGGTGGGTCTCACCATGGGCTTGGGCCCGCTGCAGCAGTTCGGCATCCGCAAGGTGCTGGTGGCTACCATGCAGGCGGTCTCCGGCGCGGGCTATCCGGGCGTGGCTTCGTTGGACATTCTGGGCAACGTGGTGCCCTACATTGGCGGCGAGGAAGAGAAGATGCAAACCGAGACGCAAAAGATCCTCGGTTCCTTAACCGACAGCGGCATCGTGCCCCTTGCCGCGAAGGTGAGTGCACATTGCAATCGCGTACCCGTCATTGATGGACACACCGTGGCAGTGAGTGTGGAACTGGAAAACGACCCCGGCATGGCTGCCATTCGTGAGGCATTCCAGAGCTTTCGTGGCCGTCCGCAGGAACTCGGCCTGGTGAGTGCGCCAGCCCTCCCGGTGCTGCTGGTGGACGACCCCATGCGACCACAGCCCCGGCGCGATGCCATGGCAGGGAACGGCATGACCGTCACCGTCGGGCGTCTGCGCCCTTGCGAGGTATTCCACTACAAGTTCGTCGCGCTGGTGCATAACACCATCCGCGGCGCTGCCGGGGCAGCCATCCTGAACGCGGAACTCCTGCTGGCGGAAGGATACCTCAACGCATGATCGTCATGAAGTTTGGGGGAAGTTCACTGGAATCCCCGGAAGCCATTCAACGCGTTTGCGGCATTGTCCGCGATCGCATTCAGCAGGGGCCGGTGGTGGTGGTGAGCGCACATGGCGCCACCACCAACCGGCTGCTGCAAGCCGCGCAGGCCGCTCGTACCGGCAAGCGCGACGAGATGGAAAGCTGTGAGCAGCAACTGCGCGAGTATCATCATCAACTCGCCCGGGGAAGCCTGAGCGAAGCTCGCGCGGAGAATGCCGCGGCCATCATCGACGCGCATTTCAATGAACTCGTCGAGGTGCTGCGCGGGGTGGCGGTGCTGGGCGAACTTACGCCGCGCACCCTGGATACTGTCATGAGCTTTGGCGAGCGCGTGTCCAGCCAACTGACGGCGCTGGCCCTCTGCCAGCAGGGACTGCCCGGGCGCGCCATGGACTCCCGCGACTTCGTGGTGACCGACGAGCGGCACACGCAGGCGCAACCCAACTTGCCCGCCACCTACGCCAAACTGGCTGCAATTCGGCAGTTGGTGCTGGAGGAGCAGGTTCCCGTGCTTGGCGGCTTTTTGGGTGCCACCGAACAGGGGCAAACATCCACACTGGGCCGCGGCGGCAGTGACTTTTCCGCTTCCATCATCGGTGCTGGCATCGACGCCGATGAAATCCAGATCTGGACCGACGTGGACGGCGTGCTTACGTCAGACCCCCGCGTAATCCGCAATGTCCATCGCCTCAGGACCATCAGTTTTGCCGAGGCCAGCGAACTCGCTTATTTTGGCGCCAAGGTGCTGCATCCGGCTACGCTGCTTCCCGCCATGCAGAAGGGCATTCCAGTGCGCGTACTCAACTCCCGCCGGCCAGAGGTGGAAGGTACGCGCATTGTGCCGGACATCCAGCCATGCCGCAACCCCGTTAAGGCCATCGCGTGCAAGCGCGGCATTACCGTGGTGAATGTCCACTCCACACGCATGCTGATGGCCTACGGATTCCTCCGCCGCATCTTTGAGGTGTTCGACCGTTTTGAGACGCCGGTGGATATCGTCTGCACCTCGGAGGTGAGTGTCTCCCTTACTCTCGATAACATTGAGCGCCTTGCGGAAATTGTCGCCGAACTGGAACGTTTCTCGACGGTTTCCTCGGAGAGCGGCCAGGCTACTGTGGCCATTGTCGGCGACAGTATCCGCTACACGCCCGGTATTGCGGTGCGGGCACTCTCGGCGTTGCGCGCGGTGAATGTGCGGATGATCTCGCAGGGCGCCTCGCTGCTAAACCTAAGTCTGGTGGTGGCTGAGAACCAGTTGCCGGTTGCCATGCAGTCGCTCCACGATGAGTTCTTCCAGGAACTGGACCCGGAGGTGTTTGCCTGATGCGAATCGCATTGGTGGGCTATGGCAAGATGGGCCAGGCCATTAAGAGACTGGCTCAGGAGGAAGGTGACGAGATTGCCCTTATCCTGGATGAGCACAACAACCTGAACGGCGAAGGCATCACTCGAGAATCGTTCGCCAACGTGGACGTGGCGATTGAGTTCACCGCTCCCCATATCGCCCCTGGCAACCTGCGGCGCCTTGCGGAAGCGGGAGTACCCACGGTAACCGGCACCACAGGCTGGTACGACTCTCTGGAGGAAGTGAAAAGGTGGTTCGCTTCCTGCCAGGGCAGCTTCGTCTGGAGCCCGAACTTCTCCATTGGTGTGAACCTGTTTGACCGTCTGGTGGGCGAGGCCGCAAGGCTGTTCGCGGCCCATCCAGCCTATGGATGCTGGGCCTGGGAAATGCATCACGACCAAAAGAAGGATGCGCCCTCCGGGACGCTGAAGTCGCTTGTGGAAACCATGCGCGGGGCTGGCTATGCGCATGGCATCGACGTAAGCTCCACGAGAGCCGGGAAGGCCCCGGGCACTCACGAGATTGGCTTCGATTCCCTGGTGGACACCATCGAGTTGCGCCATACCGCGCGCAGCCGCGATGGCTTTGCAGGAGGCGCTCTGCACGCCGCGAGATTGCTGCTGGAAACGCCAGGGATCCACCGCTTCGCTGACCTGCTCTTTTCCCCCACCCAAACCCCCACAACCCAACCGCCCATAACCCAACAGAAGGAGACTGCCTGATGATCACCGGATGCGGTACCGCGCTTGTGACGCCTTTCGCCGAGGATGGCGCCATCGACACCTCCACCTTTGAAAGGCTGGTGGCCCGCCAGGTGGAGGCAGGCATTGATTTTCTGGTGCCATGCGGCACAACCGCGGAAAGTCCCACGCTTTCCGAGGAGGAACAACTGCTGCTCATTCGCATTACCTGCGAAGTTTCGGGCGGCCGTGTCCCCGTGATGGCGGGCGTGGGCGGCAATGCCACGGCGATGCTGCAGCGACGCGCGGAAAAGGTGGAGGCGCTTGGCGTGCAGGCGATTCTCTCCGTAACGCCGTACTACAACAAGCCTTCACAACAGGGCCTGATTGCACACTACCGTGCGCTCGCCTCCAGTACGTCACTGCCCATTGTTCTGTACAGCGTGGCCGGCCGGACGGGCGTCAACATCGAACCTGAAACCGTTTTTGCTCTCGCCGAGACGCCAAACATCGCTGGCATTAAAGAGGCCTCCGGAAACATTGCCCAGATCGCCCGCATCGCTGCCCAGGCGCCTCCCGGCTTTGCCATCTACGCGGGTGACGATCTGCTTACCATTCCTGTGATTGCTTTGGGCGGCCATGGGGTGATTTCCGTGGCTTCCAACGAAATTCCCGGTGAGATGGCGGGCATTGCGCGTCATGCTCTGGCGGGCGATCTCGACAGCGCACGTATCCTGCTGAAGCATTATTTGCCGCTGCTCGACGCCAACTTCATCGACTCGAATCCCGTGCCGGTGAAGACGGCCATGGCCCGCATGGGTTTGCTTCAGCCCCACTGGCGGTTACCGCTGGTTGCCACCTCCCCGGCGAATCAGGCACGCATTCAGTCCGTGCTCGAACAGGTAGGATTGCTCTAAATGACACACGAACTCCAAGCTGCGATTGAAGACTTGTTTGCGAATCCGCCAGCCTCCTACGGCCCAGTCCACACCGTTCTGTTCGCGCGTTTTAAGCAACTGCTGAACGCCGGAGAGGTACGCGCCGCTGAGCCGGATGCATCCACTCCCACGGGATGGCGCGTCAACTCCTGGGTGAAGCAGGGAATCCTGCTGGGCTTCCGCATGGGAACTCTGGTGGACATGAGTGTCGAGACCGCGCGCCAGCCGTGGTTCGACCGCTCAAGCTATCCCGTGAAGCAGTTGCGGGTAGAGGACGGGGTGCGCGTGGTGCCCGGCGGTTCCAGCATTCGCGATGGCGCGTTCGTGGCCCGCAGCGTCACCTGTATGCCCCCGATGTACATTAATGTGGGTGCGTACGTTGGTGCGGGCGCCATGGTGGATTCCCATGCCCTGGTAGGCAGCTGCGCCCAAGTGGGCGAGCGCTGTCACATTTCTGCCGCTGCGCAGATTGGCGGAGTCCTGGAGCCCGTTGGCGCGATGCCCGTAATCATTGAAGACGATGTGATGGTGGGCGGCAATTGCGGGGTTTACGAAGGCACTGTGGTGAAGCGCCGCGCGGTGCTGGCAACCGGTGTCCTGCTGAACCAGTCAACGCCTGTATTCGACCTGGTGCGCGGTGAAATCCTTCGCGCTGCCGATGGCCAGCCATTGGTGATCCCCGAGGATGCCGTGGTTGTTCCTGGCAGCCGTGCCATTACGCAGGGTCCAGGCAAGGAGTGGGGCCTTTCGGTTTCCGCCGCCATCATCGTGAAGTACCGCGATGCCAAGACCGATGGCAAAGTGCAGTTGGAAGACCTACTGCGCTAGGGCTATCGGTTCGGACACACTGCTACTGCGGGCGGAAGGCAGCGCATCCGCTTTCCGCCCTCAGCTCAGTTTGAGCTTGCCGGACGAAATGAGAACTGTGCACGGACGATACCGTGGTCCACGGCGCCTTCATTTTCAGGCGAGCCCGGATGGTTGAGATGGTCGTTGAAAATATCCAGCCGGTCAAACTTCCAGATGCGCTTGTTCGAGTTGTCGTACAACTCTTCGCTCACCAGGATGTGGTCTAACGATCCGTGTACGTCCTGGTGGATGTAGGTGTAGTACACGTCGCGCAGGCTGCGCAGTTGTTGCAGGCTCTGCGCGGAATAGAGCGAGGTATCGCGCCCTCCGGTGGAAAGCGGCTGCAGGAAGCGTGGCTGCTCGGTGAGGATGTCCAGCGTGTTCGATTCCTGCCCGTCGTTCAAGTCACCCAGCACCACCACGGGAGTCTGTGTCCCCTTGGTGGTGTTTGTCACCAGAATCCGCAACGCGAGGGCCTCGGCCGTGCGCCGGACGGTGGAAAGTGCCGTGCCAATCGCACCCAGGTGGGGTTTGTAGAGTTCGCGGTTGCTCCTGTACCAAGGATCGAAAGTTACGCTGGTGGGGCCTTTTGACTTGAAGTGGCAAACGAAGACGTGGATGGGTGGCTGGTCGTGCCGGGGCCTCACCTGGAAGTGCAGCACCGGACGGGAAAAGCGGCTGATATCAACAAACATTGCGGCGGATTGCTTGTCCTCGCCCCTGCTCTGCAGGCGGAAGGCCGGGGGGAAGTTATCAATCCATTCCGGCTCGCCATGCAGCATGTCTTTGCGTACGCAGGCCGCGCACGTAATGCTGCCGCCGTGATGGTCCGCTGGCGCCAGCATCGCGTAGTCCGCATCCATCCCTGCCTGCTGGATCACACGTTGCAGCGAGTTCCGATGCCACAGTTCCTGGAAACCATAAATGTCCGCCTCGGCCTGCTGCAACATACGGGCGGACCATTCCACCTTGCGGGCCACCATTTCCGGTGGCCACCCCGCCGTGTTTCTGTACATCGGCAGGTTCGGTTCGTTAAGGTTCAGCAGATTGAAGCTGGCAAAGCGGATAGTGCGTGCAAGCATGGCGGCCTTCCCTCTGAGAATTGCGATTACCCTAACAGGAACCTCCCCACCGGGTAGCAGAGCGCTGCTGCGATCGTCTCAATCATCGCAACAAAGACGATGCCCGTGGCAAGGCGGGCTGATGTCTCGCCACGGGCATTTGTTCAGAAGAATGGCGATCCACTATTCGTCGGTTACACAGCCTTCGCTGGCGCTCTTCACCAGACGGATGTACTTGGCCAGTGTGCCCCTGTTTGCCTTGTAGGGCGGCATGGTCCACGCGGCTTTCCGCGATGCCAGTTCTTCATTGGGAACCGCCATGCTGAGTTCGTTCTTCGTGGTGTCGATGGTCACCATATCCCCGGTTCGTACGAGGGCGATCGGTCCGCCTTCCTGTGCTTCCGGCGTCACATGGCCCACAATGAAACCGTGGGAACCGCCCGAGAAACGGCCGTCCGTGATGAGTGCTACATCCTTGCCCAATCCCGCGCCCATGATGGCTGAGGTAGGCGTAAGCATTTCCGGCATGCCCGGGCCTCCCTTTGGACCTTCATAACGGATGATGATCACGTCACCTTTGGTGATTTCGCCGTCTTCCAGCCCTTTCAGCATCGCCTCTTCTGCGTCGTAGACACGCGCCGGTCCAGTGAAGGCTAAGCCTTCCTTGCCGGTGATCTTGGCTACCGCGCCTTCGGGTGCCAGATTTCCGCGCAGGATCTGGATATGGGAGGTCTCCTTGATGGGATTGCTCACCGCGTGTACAATCTTCTGTCCTTCGGCGAGGCCCGGCAGCGGTTCCAGATTTTCCGCCAGCGTCTTGCCCGTCACCGTCATGCAACTGCCGTCCAGGAAGCCTTCCGCCAACAGAAGTTTTAGCACGGCCGGCAAGCCGCCTACACCCTGCAGATCTTCCATCACGTACTTGCCGCTGGGCTTGAAATCCGCCAGCAGAGGTACCCGGTCGCTCACACGCTGGAAATCGTCAAGCGTTACCTCTACGCCCGCAGTGCGCGCGATGGCAATCATATGAAGCACTGCATTGGTTGATCCACCCAGCGCGCACACCACTACCATGGCATTTTCAAATGCCTGGCGGGTCATGATGTCGAGGGGTTTCAAATCCAGTTCCAGAAGGCGCTTGATGGCGTGGCCCGCAAGGCGACATTCCTCCCGCTTCAGAGGGTCTTCCGCTGGTGTGGACGAACTGTAGGGCAGGGACATCCCCAACGTCTCAATGGCCGACGCCATTGTGTTCGCGGTGTACATGCCACCGCAGGCTCCGGCGCCAGGGCAGGAATGCCTCACAATGCGCTGGCGGGCCGCGTCGTCGATGCTGCCTCCCAAGAATTGTCCGTAGCTCTGAAAGGCGGAGACAATATCGAGCTTCTGGTCGTCCGCGCAACCGGCGCGGATGGTGCCGCCGTACACCATAATCGACGGGCGGTTCAGCCGCGCCATTGCCATCACGCAGCCGGGCATGTTTTTGTCACAGCCGGGCAGGGAAATGTTGGCGTCATACCATTGGGCACTCATCAGCGTTTCAATGGAGTCCGCAATCAGGTCGCGCGATTGCAGTGAGTAGCTCATGCCATCTGTACCCATGGAGATGCCGTCGCTTACGCCAATTGTGTTGAAGCGCAGGCCCACAAGCCCCGCCTCCGTGACACCCTGCTTTACTGACTCGGCAAGGTCCAGCAGATGCATGTTGCAGGGGTTGCCCTCAAACCACATGCTCGAGATGCCGACCTGGGCTTTGCCCATGTCATCCTCACGCAGGCCAGTGGCGTAAAGCATGGCCTGGGAGGCTCCCTGGGACTTAGGCTGAGTGATGCGCGCGCTGTATTTGTTTAGTTGGGAAGCCATGAATAATTGAGAACCTTTCGAAAACGGAGAGCCGGGCGGCCCTTCCCAAGGCCAAACACTTCGCCGCTTTGCAGTGCGCCGGCAGCATGGCCTGTGGATTTGATTGTACAGCGGCAGGGTGGCACTACGTGGGCACCCTTCGATTCAAAGCCCATCCATTGGGGACCCTGCGCCTCGCATTTGCTCTCAAGCTCCGCCAGGCAATTTCCGATAAGGAAACGGAGGATCTTAGTACTGTGTCCACGCCGCAAACGGAAATCCACGCCCTTCCGCAGCATCATTGGGCGCTGCGTTGTCTGCCGCCGCTACCTGCGTCGGCCGCCCGAATGCTGCGACTGCTGAATGACAATGCGGCGGGCATCCGGGAGTTCTCTGATGTCATCAGCACGGATGCGAGCTTTGCCTGGGAAGTGCTCCGCGCTGCGAATTCCCCGCTGTTCTCCCTCCCTTATGAAATCGATGACCTCTTCCATGCCGTTACCATCATTGGAGTGGAGCGTGTTCGCGGAATGGTTTTCGTTGCGGCTCTCTCCTCTGGATTTCGCCACGCCATGCGCGAGCAAAGCCTGCTTGCCTGCTGGAAGCATTCCCTGGCCGTAGCCTACATCGCCGCGGAATCAGCGGTGGGATTTCAGGTGGACGCCGGGAAGGCGTATACCGCAGGTCTGCTGCACGACCTGGGTCGACTGGCATTGATGACCGCATTTCCCGCCAAGTATGCCTCACTCATCGAGCAGTCCCACCGCGATGAAGTGGAAATGAGCCTGCTTGAAGAGCAGTTCTTTGAGATCAACCATTGCGTTGCCGGTGCTTCCATCGCGGCTGCATGGTCTTTGCCCGTGTCGCTGGCGGAGGTCTGCCTGAAGCATCACGACTCTCCCTTGGAGAATCCGTCTCCGCTGCTCCAAAATGTGGTGGCGGCCAATCGAGTGGCGCACATGTTAGGCTTTCAGCCTGTCTACGAAAAGCGCGCGACGCAGGAGCCCTCCGCCTTGCCGAACGGCGTTCCGGGCCATCTGGAAGACTCTACCGCGATGCTTCATCAGAAGATCGACGCCTACTGCATGAGCGTATAGTCGATCGTCTAGTGAGCGCAGAATATGGGTCCGCCAGATCGGCAAAAGCTGAAGGGGATGGGCTTCGGCGCAACTGAATGGGACTTTGTCTTTTGCGGGCCACCCCAATCTCCGGCTAACTGAACCGTTCTTCCTGCGCACTCCTGCCATCCGGGGCCTCCTTTGTCCTTGCGC
>CAZUAX010000031.1:29070-31691 GCA_964618435.1 uncultured Solibacteraceae bacterium | reverse complement strand
CCCAGGACCCACGACGAAAGCCTGGTGATGACCTCCAGTTTCACCAGCATGGCCCTGGCCTGCATCGGGCTCGCGTACGCCACCGATTCTGAGGCCTACCTCGCCGAAACAGCAAGCCTTTGCGGAGCCGCGCAGCAGACAATTCCTACGATGGCTGACACACTTTCCCGCCTCCCCTTTGGCGAGATTCGCCGAGCCTTGTTCCTGGGCGGCGGATGCCAGTTGGGGGCAGCCCGAGAAGCAGCACTGAAGCTGACGGAAATGACCTCTGGCCGCATTGTATCCGCGCATGAAACGTATCTTGGCCTGCGACATGGACCTATGGCCGCGGTCGATCAGCAAACCCTGATCGTGGCCTTACTGCCACCTGCGTTGCGTGCCCGCCGCTATGCCCTTGATCTGCTGGATGAGCTACAACGTAAAGATCTCGGGAGGGTGAAGCTCACCGTAGACGATGGCATTGGGTTTGCAGGTGGTGACGGCGCCATCCATGCCCCCGCAATGGATGTAGAGCCCGCACTGCCGCTGCCCGAAGAGTTTGCAGCCCTCCTGGGGGTGGTGGCCGGGCAGCTGCTTGGCTTGTTCGCCTGCCTCCATCATCAACTGAAGCCGGACGCTCCCGCGGCCACCGGAGTGATTACCCGCGTGGTACAGCCTTTCCATATCTACGAGTAATCGCCTTACCGGAAAGACCAATGTTGGCGGGCCGCTATCATAGAGATTGCGCAGACTGAAGGACTGTTCATGGATCAATGGAAATTTCTGGCTGAAATCGTGATGCTGCTGGGCGTCGCGATGGTGTTCGGCATCATCGCACAACGTCTCAAACAAAACGCGGTGATTGGATATCTGATTGCCGGCATAGCCCTCGGGCCGCGCACCTTTGGCGTTATCCGCAGCACGGAAAGCGTGGAAGTGCTGGCCGAACTCGGCGTGGCACTTCTACTGTTTACCATTGGTCTGGAATTCTCCTGGCGACGTTTGCGTGAGTTTGGGAAGGTCGCGGCGCTGATGGGCGTGTTCCAGATTGGCCTATCCATTGTGTTGGGTACGGCACTCACCAGCTTCGCGGGTTTCTCCTTGGGCGCGGCCTTCGTCTGGGGCGCCACGCTGGCGATGAGCAGCACGGCTGTGGTACTCCGCATCCTGATTGAGCGTGCCGAACTCGACAGCCCCGCCGGGCGGAACGCCCTTAGCATCCTGTTGATGCAGGACCTCGCCGTAGTGCCCCTGTTGATTATGGTGAGCGTCCTGGCCGATGGCGTAAGTGGAACCCTCGCCGCCATCGAAATCGCCATGAGCTTCGTGAAGGCAGCGGGATTGATTCTGGCCTTCTTCCTCGGGATTCGCTACCTGCTGCCGCGCCTTATCGATGCGGCCGCCTCCGCTCGCAACCGCGATCTTCCCGTGGTGCTTGCGATCGCGGTTTCCCTGGGCTGTTCATGGGCTGCCCACTCCGTGGGCCTCTCCCCTGTCCTTGGAGCATTCGCCGCGGGCATCCTGCTCGCAGACCTGCAATTTGCTGAGCAAATTCGCGCCGACGTAATGCCTCTCCGTGCCGCATTCGTCACGCTCTTCTTTACCTCCATCGGCATGCTGGCCGCACTCCCTTCGGTACTCGAATTCCTTCTCTCCGTGGTTCTGGCTTTGGGTCTCGTGCTACTGAAGGGGCTCATCATCACGGGTGTTCTGGTGCTGCTTCGCCAGCCGTTGCCCTTTGCGATCCAGACTGCCTTGATTCTGGCGCAAATCGGCGAGTTCTCATTCGTTCTGGCACGCATTGCGGTTACCAAGAACCTGTTGCCCCAGGATGCGTTTGACCAGTTCCTTGGCGCATCCGTGGTTACGCTCCTAGCCACGCCCTACCTTATCCAGTACGCCGGTCCCGTATCCCAATGGATTTCCGAGCGTGTTCTTGCCAAAGACCGTCGCCGCAAAGCAATGGAACTTCAGCAGCGACGCGTGGAGTCCAAGCAGAAAAAGGGGCGCGTCATTGTGGTTGGCTACGGCCCCGCAGGCCGCGCGGTTGCCGAAGCCCTACAGGAGGAAAACATCCCCTACTTCATCCTGGAGATGAATCCCAAAACGGTGTCCTCCTGCCGCATTGATCAGCCGATTGAGATTGGAGACGCCACCCAGCCCGAGATCCTCGAACATGCCGGTATCCTTCAGGCAGCGGCAGTAGTGGTGTCTATCCCGGACCCTGGAATTTCACGCACCATCGTCAGCCAGAGCCGTCTGCTGGCGCCGGAAATTCCTATCCTGGTGCGTGCGCGATATAGCCTTTTCTCACACACTTTAGAAACCGCCGGGGCCTCTATTGTGGTGGATGAGGAGTGGGTGGTAGGAGAAATGCTGGCCCGTCGCACACTGGAGAGCCTGCAGGAACGTAAACTCGATGCCGAACCTGCCCCAGAGCCTATATGACGAAGCCGCCAGGAAGACCGCTGCGATTAGAGAATTCCAGCATAGGTTGCGATTGTTCCCCATCGATCGTGTCCCAATGGAAAGCGAAGCATTTCTGACATTTTGCTATTCTGAAGTTGATTTACGTTCGAAAACGCCCCCGTTTCTGCGCCCCTGACCCGAGTCGGTCTGTTTCTCCGCCATACTCCAGATTG